>NZ_SJPT01000004.1:159259-459259 GCF_007860095.1 Novipirellula galeiformis
CTGGAAAGACTTTGAGCCAGCGGAGGGCGACTTCGCTGTCGGTCCAATCGGCCACGACATCGGGCCGGTTGCGGATGATCAGGTGCAGATGGCTACTCATCACGGCGTAGCTAAGCACGTCGATGGCAAGGACCGAGGCCAATGCTTCCATTCGCCTGCGAATCCACTCGCGGCGACAGGAATAATCTTTCCCGGTGGCCGCGTCGACTCCCGCTAGGTAGGCGCGTCGTACACAACGCTGTACAGCATGGACGATACACACTTCATCGGGCGTGAATTGTTCGGCACGAGGCGGTCGCGTCATCGGACACCTCCGAGACTTCGAGGGACGAATCGACTACTGCCATTAGACCCAGCGAACGCGTCATCTGTCAAATTTTGGTGGGTGGCACCAAAATTTGTGGGTGGCACCAAAAGCGTCAAAAGCGGCCGTAACGCTGGGACGCCTTGCCATCAATCACGCTACTGCGCGAGTGTCTTGATCAGAAAATCACCAGCCACTTGTTCGCCATCTTTTCCCACAATGAGCTGGGGAGCTGCTTTGGCAGCCGTCGCTTGGTAACCAGCCAAGACCGGCTCAAACAACTGCTTGCTGCTAGCCTCTGGCATCCCCTTCCCCTTGCCATCGACCGGGCTGGCCCACAACAGAGGACGCGGCGCACACAACGCGGACAACTGGGAAACATCGGCCACCTTCAGAATGTTCGGTGCATAAGCCCACATCGGTTGCGGCAGCGGATCGGCGATCGCCTCGACAAAACTAGCAATCGTCCACTCGGTCACCACGGCGTCGATCTCATCCGAGAGAGCTGTGGCGAGCATTGCAATCAACCCGGCACTTCCACGGCCATAAACAGCAACCTTCCCAAAATCATCCTGACCGGAAAGCGTGCGGGCAGCCACGATCACATCCCAAGCCTGCTGGGCCAACAATGGACGACCAAGCACAATCGCGTCGCTGGCACACTGGTTGGCCTTGACCTTCCCTTCCCCCAAGGCTCGCACGTCGAGCGCCAAAACAGCGATAGGCTGCTCGAGTAATCGGCGAACCGTAGCCGACTCCATCGCCGCCTTCTTTCCGCCGGCGTCGAGAACGATCACCAGTGGCAACGGTCCTGTGGCACTCTCGGGTTGGACCAACAGAGCGGGCACTTCCAGATTGCGTTCGGTTTGGATCGAGAGACGCTTGACGCTGTGACCTTCCCAGGCGAACACTCCATGCTCCTCAGGAGTCGAATTCACCGCGACCGGCTTACCGCCCAAGGTTTCCCAAAGCTGTTTGCGGAGATTTTTTGACCAGGCAGCGTATCCCGCAGAGTCGCTCGGCACGCTCTGATATCCTTGCACCAGACGGTTCGCTTCCTCACGAACCAGCTCGATGTAGCTCTTCGCGTCGGCGGGGAGTTTACCGTCTTTGAAAACGAGAAGATCTTTTGATTCCTTAGGCTCCAGTGCAATCTCGGGTTCGGCAACGGGAGATCCATCGCCACGGCCCTGCAGAAAACGATTGAACCAGCCGTACCCTGCCTCACGCAGCGGCTTCGACCAGCCATGGCCTGCAGGAACATCATGCAAGGCCACGCGGTCAGCTGAATCATAGAGCCCATAAATCTGTTGAGCCCGGCGAATCGTGTCACGCGTTCCAGCAATCGGAAAAATTGGATCCTTTTGGCCGTTGCCTGCCATGAATGGACGCGGCGCGGCGAGCCCTACGAACTGAAACTGTTCCATGTTCCGAGCAATACCGGGCAGATGGTTGCAGATGCAATGATCGCCGCCATCCTTGATCCATGCCTCGTAAGAACACAGGCAGCAGAACGAGGCTCCGGCAGCAAATCGACTCTCGACCGGCATCGCATACATCGTATTCAGCCCGCCGCCTGAATTGCCGGCGATTCCAATCCGCTTTGGATCGACATCCGAACGGGTCTCCAAATAGTCCAGCGATCGGATGCTGTCCCAAAGCATGTAACGCAGATTGGTGTGCCCAACGAGCATCGCAGGGTAGCTGACCGTGTGCGCGTTACCGGGCAATTTCCGTTCGCCTTGCCCCACCGGGTCGTAGGCGAGCACCACGTAACCTTCGCGAACCAATCCGAGCTGCGCGGTGCGGTAGAGATCGTAGTTTTTCCCATCTTCCATGGAATGCCCTGCGGTCACCACGATTGCGGGCATCGGGCCCTCAATGCCTTTGGGCACATAAAGATTCGCGGTCACATAAAAGCCAGGAAAGCTCTGGAAGGCAATGTTCTCGATCGTATAGCCGTCCCGTTCTGAGCGCCCGGTTACCTGGACATTGAGCGGCGTCTTCTCGGGCCACGGCAACAAACCAATCGCTTCGCGCAGGTCGACCGCAAGCGACTCTTTGGCGTTTTCCCAATCCTGTTTCCCCGCTGGATCGATGTGTTGCCGGCTAATCTCCACATTGGCATCGATATTGTATCGCAACGCATTGGCACCGTCGGGCAATCCATCCGGATACACTTTCCACGGATCGGGTTCAGCTGCGAGTGCGAGCGGTGAACTCACGATGACGGCGGATATCAGAAGTGCTAGGCGGACGGTCGTCTGCGATAACCTCATGGTGCTTTTTCTCAAGGGGTGAGTGGGGTGGAGAAGTAGGAAGATCCTGGTCTGAATCAAAACAAGAAACAACAGATCTGCCACAGGGCGACTCGCGGCCTCAGAGGCTAACACGCATCGGTTGTGAATCAGTGGCAGGGGGACGCCCTGTCGCGAGCCCGCCTATTGTAGGGCCTGCCTTATTGTAGGCCTGCCTATGACAGGGCCCGCCTATGACAGAGCCCGCTCGTCTACAGGCTGGTAAAGCCCCAGGCGACGGAGCTGATTAGGCTAGAATTTTTCGGCCATTTCTTTTGCAGTGGCCTTAATTTTCGAGACGTTTCCACGAGGGATCGCCATCAGCTTGGTATAGCCGGCCAACAATTCATCGGCCTTGGCGGGATCCGATTCACGCACCGACTCCAGCCGATCCTGGAGGCCCTCAACCGAGCTATTGAGCTCGCCAGAGGAAGCGATTTCTTCGAGCACAGCCTTAGCCAGCTGAATGGAACTGGGCGGCTCAACCGCCACCCCTTGCTCGCGTCCATCACATCCAACCAATGCGCTCATTAACAAAACACAACAAATCAATCGAGCCAACATCAACTCCGCTCCAGAAAACCAAGGCATACATAATACAGGGATAAAACGCTACGACACAGAAACTACGGTAGCGTCACAACTTCGCTACCGTTGCGAGACCCTAAACCGTGATACAGTTGAAGGTTGATGGTTTCAGTCACGAAGCGTACCGAAGCATCCGCCAAAACGTGATGCACGCCGCCGGGATGTCGACTTCGAGCCGGGAACACTCCCTTGCTGTCCCCCGCCCCACAGGTTGTGCAAGGCATGCAACTGGGATGCTTCCAGTTGGGCGGTGCAACGGTGTTGAAGACGGTATAGATAAAGACGGGACGTCCCCAACGATAGCCATAGTAGCTGGTGTGATTGTTGCTTCCCGCAGCACAGGCTTGCCCATACGCTTCCAGTTGGGCATCGGTAATCGGACCTTGTTGAGTCGACTCGTTGGCCGTCCATGGCTGGGCGCGAACGAGGTCTGTCTTTTGGCGATAGGTGCCATCGTCCCCATCACCGGTGAGATGCTCGCCGAGCATGATCGTGTTGGAGGTACCATCGGTAATCATTGCAAATTTGGTAGGGATATCCATTCCAAACACGCCATTGCGCCGTGACTCGTCAATGGTCCAGCCGATATTGGAACCCGCAGAGACCGAATAGCTCGAACTACCGCGGACACTTGCACTTGGAAACGGAAGGTTCGACGGACAGGAGAACGCAGCTAGCGGCGTGTTGGCAACCACGTTGTCCACCGTCGGGCTGATCGGTAGATAGAAATCTCGAGAAACCGTCTTGATTTGGTCATACAGCGCCTGCTGTTCGATGAAGGGGAGCAGCGAGATCAGCGGCCCGTAACCTTGAAAGTCCAGAGCGGAAGGATTGCCCGCCTTTTGCCGATAGGGCGGGAACGCCTGAAACGTGTCGTGGTAGTTGTGCGCCGCCAACCCCAATTGCTTCAAGTTGTTGGAACATTGCATCCGTCGCGCCGCTTCGCGTGCCGCTTGAACTGCAGGCAATAACAGGCCGACCAAAACTCCAATGATGGCGATAACAACCAACAGTTCTACGAGGGTAAAACCTCGTGGCATGCGACGCATTCTCATACTTGGTATTCCAGAAACATGTGATACCGACACGACAAACCATGCCAAGCTCGAAAGCCAGCCATGACGCTAGTGGGTCAGTAAGAGGTAGGATGGCGGTCGGTCTGACGAACGGCCGATCTGATGAACGGCGGGCTCAATTCACCGACGAGAGGGAGGTATGGGGCGAGTCTACTACCGGACTTCACATTGTCAACACCTCAGCAAGCGCCTAAGGACAGCTTGAAAAACGACTTGCAGCGTCACGTCTATCCAACGGAAAGTTTGAGTGCCGCGTGAATTTCCGATGAATTCCCCGATGCGAAACTTAGGAATTGGGGTGCTGAATTGCCAAAAACGTTGGGTGCAATGTTTCGAAGTCACCCAACAAACCCCACTTCGCCACCCCGCCAAAAAAGGGGGGCAGCACTTTTACTTCTCTTTCACGTCCGCGGCGGCGTCGTCTTCTTTCGCAGCGGCCGTTTCGGTGCCTTCATCGGCTTGCTCTGGATTCGCCGAAAAAAGCTTTTTGTCCTGATAACGGGCGAGCAATTTTTGAGCAAAATCCTTGCTCGCTGCCGGTGCTTTTTCGACAACTTTTTCCTGCCAACCTATCGCTTCTTCAAACTTGCCGTCCGCAGCAAATGCTGCGGCAAGCGCCGACAAGTCGCCAAGATTGTTATAGTCGCTCACTTCACAGGCGGCCTTTGCCGATTCAATCGCCTTGGCGGGATCTCTCCATTTTGGGTCGTCGGTGGTGGCTAGCAGCCAAGCTCGGTTCTGCAGAGCTAAACCGTATTGCGGAGCGAGCTCAATCGCTTTTTCGTAGTCGGCAATGGCTTCGGCGACGTTGCCTAACTGAAACTGGTTGTAGCCACGATTGTTATAAGCCACCGCGGATTCGGGGTGCAGTTCGATCGATCGTGAAAAGTCCTCCACGGCGGCTTGGTGTTTGCCAAGCTGAAAATAGACGTAGCCGCGCCCCGTGATCGCATCGATATCATGCTCGTTGCTCGCCAAGATGGTGTTGAAGTCTTCGATGGCACGATCAAGCTTGTGGATTGCTTTCCATGCCATCGCTCTTTGCCGCAACAGGGATGCGTTCCCCGGCTTTTTCTGTAACGCAAGCGTGTAGTCGTCGATCGCATTTTCCACATGCCCTCGGGCCATATGAACGGCCGCCCGATTGACCAGCGGTGCAATCCCTTCGGGATCAAGCTCCAATGCTTTCCCGTAATCTGCGATCGCTTTGTCAAAGTTGCCGATCGACGCGTTGAACAAGCCGCGACTCGAGTAAGCGTGGGGCTCTTCGTAGCCGACCTTGATCGCTTGATCAAAATCCTCGAGCGCTTTCTCGGTTTTCCCAAGGGCCCACCATGCCGAGGCACGCAAGGTGAAGAAACGTCCTTCCTCGGGATGTTGCTCGATCAGCTCCGTGTAAATGTCCGTCGATTCGGCCAAGCGAACGGCGTTCACTTTATCGACGGCACCTCGCGATCCGTCATGAGTGACGATCACATAATCCTCGTCACGCTCTTCGACAACGGTCAATAAATCCCCTTTTTCAATCACGTTGGTGACTTTGTCGTCGGCGGTCAATTTCATCTCCACCCGCGCAACGACAGGTTCTTCAGGAGGCGCCGCTGACAAAGCGTCCGAGCGAACCGCCATTCCGGCGAGTGTCAAGCAACCGCAAGCGGCGAGTGGTCCCAGACGACCGAAACGAATCACTTTCAAAATCGGTTTTAACGTCTTCACGAATTAAATTCCTAAAAAAGCAGGGGAAATGGAACTAGCGAGCAAGGTTTCCGGCGACAGCACGGCCTGGGGGTCTGATCGAAGCTAGTTCACAATCCGCTGTTTCGAATGCGTTAAAACCGCTTTCCAGCATGTTTTTTCGAAAACTTTTCTGGAGCATCCCGTTTCGCGTTTTTTGCGAAGGCAAGGAAAAGAAGGCCGCTTCCCCGTGCGGAAGCCCAAACCAAGGGGTCTAAAATTACCATTTTTTTCGGTGAGAAGGATTGTAACTTCGATTCCTCTATCTAGTCTTGAACGCACCGCTCGGGGGGCCAACAAATAACCTGAGCATATCGTGCGCAACATTACCTACCCTTTTTCCCAGAGTTTTGGAGAGTGACAACTGTGAAGTGGCTTGCAAATTTCCTGATTGCGTCTGCGACGTTGGTAACAGCCAACGTTTCCCAGGCGGGCAACTGCCTTCCCTTTGGTGGATGCAGTGATCCTTGTGCTGGTGGCGTGTGCCATACGTCTGCGGGCAGTGCCGGAGCTAACGGCCTCGCAGCGTGTTCCGGTGTCGGCTGTGGAACCGTGCTTGGTTCCCATGCCGCGGCGAACTCCCTCGGTGGCGAAGCGATCTGCACTCCAGTGACAAACTACCGTGTTGTCCTGGTACCTAAATATGTAACCGAATCACGCGTGATTTGTGTTACCGAGAATCGCAACGAAGTTCGTCAGCGTACCAAAACGGTTTACAAAACCGTTCCGGTGACCGAAGAACGCTATCGCACCAAGGTGGTGAACAATCCCGTCACCGAGACCAAGACCATTGAGTACAGCGTGCTGGTCCCGGAAAAATCCGAAAAGACCGTCGAAGTCACCGAATCAGTTCCCGTTTGGGTCGAAGTCCCCGAAGAGTACTCCGTGCGCGTGCCGGTTCTCGTCGAAGTCCCCGAGAACTACACCGTCAAGGTTCCTCAGCTTCAAGACACCCCGTTCACGTACACCGTGAGTGTTCCTCACGCGGTAACCGAGCAACGCATGCATACCGTGGTCAACGCGGTTCCGGTTTCGAAAACACGCACGATCGAAGTGTGCGTGCCAAAGACAACCATGCAAATGGTCACCAAGGACTATGGTCACTGGGAAGAGCAAGTCGTTGCGGTTGCATCGGGCCCCGCGGCGAGCGGCAACGGCTACGGCAATGGTTACGGCAACGGCATGATGGGCGGATGCGGTTCCGCGTCCGTCGGCCGCGGACATGGTTGCGGAAGCCATCGTGGACGATGCAAGCTAGGACGCGGACACTGCTCGTCGAGCTGCGGCTCGGCTTGTGGTAGCTCAGCTTGCGGTAGCTCGGCATGTGGTAGCTCGGCGTGCGGCCATGGTGCTTCCATCGCCGGCGCCGGATGCGGTTCGGCGGCTGCTGCGGGGACCACCACAAAACGCGTTTGGGTTCCCAATGTGATCACGGAACAAGTGCCCGTTTCGAGCATGACGACGCGTTCACAAGAAGTTAGCTATACCGTTTACGAGCAACAGAGCGAGCAAGTTCCTTACGAATGCACCAAAGTCGTGTATCGTCCCGAAACTCGCACGGGGACGAAAAAGTCGGTTGTCTACGTCGACGAAACCCGCACTCGTATGCGTAAAGTAGTCAAGTACAACGACGAAATTCGCACTCGCATGCGAAAAGAACTTAACTACACAACGGTAACCAAGACCGAAACGATTCCTCACGTCTCTTACCGCACCGAACAACGCACCAAGGACGTTAGCTACACCTACAACGTTCCTGAACACGTTGTTGAGCCTTATACGGTGACTCGTTACGATCGCATTGCCGAAGAGCAAGTCGAAGAGTACACCGTATGCGTTCCTGTTGTGGTGACCAAAGAGCAAAAGGTTCAAGTTTGCAAGATGGTTCCAAGCTTGGTCGAAGAAGTCATCAACCTGTGCTGCGACACTCCTGCGGGTGTATCGTCCTGTAACGGATGTGGCAACGGTTCGGCCGGATGTGGCGATTGTGGTGCCACCTCAGGCTGCAGCTCATGTGACAAAGGTTGTGGCAAGCGTGCTGGTTGCAAACTAATCGGCAAAGCTGCCGGTTGCAAATCATGCAACAAAGCTGCCGCCTCCTGTGCTTGTGGAAGCTAGTCTGCTGAATCAATGAACGCGGTTTGATTCCTTCAACCGCAGTTACCTTTCGAAACCGCCGCTGGCAAACGATTTGCCACCGGCGGTTTTATATTGCGCGGCCAAAACACCATCACAACGCTCCATCGGCTTGTAGCGACCGCGATCCCAGGCGGTGCACCGGTGAACGTGAACCGGCGCGGCGTTCACCCGCGGGCGAACGTAATAGCCGGCTCTCCGTGCCAGGTCCGCGAGTTTCTAGGAAGCTTGACACCTCTTTTCTTCGTCATGTGCCGGTTGGTTGGATTGTGCACGGTACGAATGATTGGGTTGGAGAAAGATTATCAGATCAAGTTAGACAACGATTCCCGCTGGACTAAGTTCAAGTGAAGCACGCGGGGGGCACAGACACCCTCCAGCCACTCGTGTTCAGGAAACGAATACCATCCCCACAGTTCCTTTTGGAGTATCTCAAAAATGACATTTCCTTTTTCGCTCAAAAACCTTGTTGCCTGCCTGACCGTTACCGCGATTTCGGCTTCCGCACTCAGCCTCCCTTCGGTAGCTGATGAAGAAGTCAGCAAAGAGGCGGTTGCCAAAGCAGAAGTAGTAGCCAAGCCCGCTCCGGCTGCCAAACCCGCAGCGGTTGCCAAACCGGTCGAAACAAACACGGTCCGCCCGTTGAGCGTCAGCGTCGACCTGATGAGCAAGACGGTCATCCAGGGCACGTTGACCGACACCACCCAACTCGACATGCAGACCTCGTTTGGCGTTGCCAACATTCCACTTTCGGAAGTCGCCGGGATCCGTTTTGCTTCGGCCTCCGACGCTTCGACCACGGTCGTGATGCTCAACGGTGACTCGATTACCGGTGCAACCGATGTCAAACTGGTTACCGTTGAAACCGAATGGGGAATCGCAACGATCAACGGCAGCAGCATTGGTTCGATCTTGTTCGTTCCCGGTGTCGACTGGAATCCCCAATCCGGTCTGAACGGCAAACGCTGGAACTTGGCCAACGAGCCTAAAGAGCCCGCTGCAGCCAAAACGCCTGCCAAAGCAACCGCTCCACGCGCCACCGCTCCTGCAGCTCAGAACGGACGGATTGTTTACCCCAATGGTACCACCGTTCAAGCAAGCCAATACTATCGCGGTCGATAGTTTAAGCTCACCATCGTGATAACGATCAGGCTGGCGTTTCCCTCCCAGGAGACGTCCAGCCTTTTTTTGTTGCCCCATCCAAGTCGTTACGTTGTGCCACGTGAGCTGGATCGCCCGCCTCGACTTGCCGCTGAGGGAAGCGAGAACACAGTGGTTCGTAGATCTTGAGCGGCTCGCAATTTTGCTGTGGTGAAGATCGAGTCGCACCACATCAGTGCCATGGAGGTGAACCGGCTACGGCGATGAGCGCCGGCGGCGCTGGCGGTTGGACCAATTTTGATGGGTGGCACCAAAATCGAAAACCGAAAGTCGGCTTACAACGACGCTGGCTCCCCTGATCCATTTCGATGAAGCATTACGGCTCGAACGGATTTTTGATTTTGGCGCGTTGTTGCTGAAGTTCACGCAGAAAATCCTTGTCCGTCTCACTTAGATTCACAATCGGCACGGTGACTTCGCGATTGTCCGCCCGTTTCAACACGACGCTAGCCCCCTCGATGCGAAGCAACGCCGCATCAACCTTGAATTGACCGCTCGCATCGGACCAGGTGCGTGCTGGCGAGCTCGGTTGGTGGGTGGTCGCAGGCTTGTTCGGCTGCGGCAATTCTTCGGGGGCAAGTTGGATTTTTCGGCGGGCAACGATAATCTTGCGATTGCCACCGCCGCGAAGCTCGACGCGGACTTGCCCATCAGTCTGAATCTCTTGGACCATTGCCGGTTTCCAGAATGGCCCATGCTCATTGACTTGAACGATTTGCCCGACGTACAACGTCGTCAGCAAATTGACTTCGCGTTTGGTACTGTCGACCACACCGCCGCGGTCGTATGCCGATTTCAGGCTTGCGATTCGTTTGTAATCGGCATCCCAATGAGACATTGCATTCTCGGCAACTTTGCGAAGTACCGCATTGTCGCTGGCGAGCAGCGGTTTGATCGCTGCGACAATGTCGAGATCGGGATCCTTGAGATTTTTCCGAGCCAACTCGGTCAACGTCTTGACTTGGCGTGTCACTTCCCCCGACGTGAGCGACTGCAGCGCATCCGCTTTCTGTGTTTCCGTCAGTGGAGTCTCTGCTTCGGCCTTGGCTTTGTCAGCAGCCATCGCACGCTCCTCGGCACGTCTTTTCGCCTCGGCTTCGATCGCATCGAGCTCGGCCTGCGACAAACGCTCGTACTTCATCGTGATCGGCAGCGTCGTGGTCGAGTTTTCGCGTTTCGCAATCAGCTTGTAAACAAAGTCAATTCCCGCTGGCATATTCTCGGACTTGTCGAACGTCCAAGTCCCCGAACCGGACATTTCAAAGGCGACCCCCTCCCCCGTTTCAGGCATCTTCAACTGGTATTCTTTTTGAAACAAAACCAAGTTGTCTTGATGCCGCAATAACTCGAAGCTTGTCGTTTCAACCGCGGCGCGTAAGGTTTCATCTTCATTGCGACCAAACGGATTGAATCCGTGGGGGCCAAAACCTCCGGGACCAAACCGATCTTGGCGATCCTTTTGCGTGACTGCGACCCCCGAGTCGACCTGCCATTGCTTTGGATCGGTTTCGGGCAGCGGTTCAAAGGGAATCAGCGAGACATTGCCAAGCAGAAATGGCAATTGGGAATCACGCACCAATTCAATGACTTCGCCGCGCGATGACAAAGTGATTTCATTGGTGGTTTGAGTGGTGCCAGCAAAGGCGGGTCGCGAAAACGGACTGGGGATCGATGGAGGGAATGATCGGAAACCGGGCGGACGTCGCATCCCGCGATGATCCGCCTTGACCGTTTTTGATTCCGACAATCCCCCGCGATACGTCAATTGGATCTGGTCTCCGTTTACGCTTCGAATCTGATAATAGGTGATCCCTTTGTAATGTGTCGCTTCGCTTCCGTTATCGACGCTGATCTCAAAACGATAGGCGAATTTGGAATCGGGTTTCGGTTGGTAGCGAAGGGCTTGGCCAGCCGCAGGCGACGGTGCCATTCCCAGTGCGAACAGAGCTAAAACCGTCAGAACGTGGTGGGCACGACTTCGTAGCGAGTCAATCATGAAGCACTCTTCGCGGCGTCTGGGGTTTCGAACGAAAAGAAGAAGTGTTGATTCTAAGTATTTCTACTGCGAGATGCGGTACAGTGCGTTTGCCGTGCGAAGCAAAAGGGAATCTTCACATACGCCCAGCGATGCGAGGGTCCGTTCTTCGATCGGATTGGTGGCCAGAACCTCGAATTCGCGACCGGCGCGGACGACCGTGGTGACTCCCTCTTCATTGGTGAAATAGATACGGTCTCGGGACAGCAACAGCGACGCAGAAAAGTTACCCCCGATCCGTTTTCGATAGACGATTTTTCCGGTTTCCGCTTCGGCGCACATCCCGATCCCGTCATCGCTGACCCAGTAAATCAATCCCTCGTGAGCGACGATGGACGGAGTATGGGAAACGCTCTTGTTCGTCTGCCACTGAACATGCGTGTCGGTGACAAGACCTTGTCCGGTCGGCCGGATCGCCAACAACTTGCTGGTTTCATAACACGTTGCCACAAAAACAATCCCTTGGTGATAAACCGGTTTGGGGATCACGGAATATCCGTCATAACGAACTTCCCAAATCGTCTGGCCAGTTTCGGGATCCAATGCGCTGACGCTATCACTGCCTGGAGCGATGACTTGCTTGACGCCATCCACCTCGATCAGCGTAGGAGTGCCGAATGAAAACGTGCGTTTCGAAAGGACGGGTCGCAGCGATTGCCAAGCCAGTTCCCCGGTATCGGCGTGAAGTGCGACGACCTTGGGTTCCTTGCCACCATCACAGGTAAAGATCAAATGATTCCCGACCAGGATTGGGGTTCCGCCATTGCCATGTTGAGGATTGAAGTAGAAGTCGCGATTGGTCCAAACGATCTCGCCATCGGTGCTCAAGCAAGCGGTGCCTTGGTAACCGAAATGGACAAAGATGCGATCGCCATCGATGATCGGCGTCGGACTCGCATGACTGTTCTTGGCATGCATTTTGGCGGGGCGTTGCTCGGTTTGCTGCATCACCGGAATCGACTTCAAACGCGTTCCCGTTTTTGCATCGATGATCAATAGCGTTAAAGAGAATGTGTTGGCCTCCTTGTCCCCGTCCTGCTCGGATGGCTCTGCAATCGCGGTCGTGACGTAAATGCGTCCGTTGCTGTAGACCGGACTGGACCACCCTTTGCCAGGCAACTCGGTCCGCCATTCAATGTTTTCCTGCACCGACCAACTCAGCGGCAACGAAACATCAGGAGGGACGATTCCGTCTCCCGTCGGGCCACGAAACGTTGGCCACGGTTCATCACTGTGAACGTAAGTTCCCATCCAGAACGTCAACAACAACAGGGCTCGGAGCACAATAACCATCGATCGTCCATAGGAAAGAGGACTCAATGAAAGGGGAAAAGGATGCCCCATTGTAGTCCTCCGGCAGGTTGCGGAGTGGTGACGCGACAAATAAAAGGTGCAGTTGAAATACAGCGTGCTACAATCGTGGCAGTATCGCTGCTGCCGAGTCGATTGGGGAGGATTGAATTCAATGACGGAAGCGCAAGCTAAACTACTTCGCCAAATGGCCGTCTTCGGAGGCTTGAAGAATGAGTCGTTGGCGCTGATTCTCGCAGAATCACTTACGCTCACATTGGCAGCCGAGGATTACTTTTTCCACGAAGGGGATGCGGGAGAATCGCTGTTTGTGATCGAAACCGGGACCGTTTTGATCCAACGTCGCTGGAGAAACGAAGCGATCGTACTTGGGCGTTTGGCCAGCAGCGATTGCTTTGGCGAAATGGCGCTGATTGACTTCCAATCTCGCTCGGCGTCCGCGAAAGCGGAGTGCAACACTTCCGCGATCGAAATTCCACGCAGTGCCCTGCGAGCACTTTATCGAAGCGATGTCGAACAGTACGCCATCATCATGATGAATTTGGGCCGCGAGGTCAGTCGACGATTGCGTCTGGCCGATGAATGTCTGTTCCAATTACAGCAAGACCACGGGATCAAAACGCCGTTTGCTAGGACCGTTTAAATACGACTACTTGCCGGAGTACCAGATACCGCGATGCCAATGGTGTCGTCGCAACCGTGTCAACGCTTCGCTGGGCAAGTCTCGCAACTGGCTAGTGCGAGTATTTTGCTCGACTTGCTTTACCGTTCGCATGCCGGCAATCACCGAACTGACTTCGGGCCTTGCGAGCACAAATTTCAAGGCAACGTCGGCGGGAGTGTAAATCTCGGTGAGTCCCAGCATCTCGATGTCGGATTGGATCTCAGCCACTCGCGCGGCGGTGCGTTGCATCCGATCGCCTGCGAAATATTGATGACGGAAATCATCTTCGGGAAAGACGTGCTCGGGGCCGTACTTGCCCGTCAACGATCCCTCATCCAGTGCCACTCGAACAATCACCCCCGTGCCGGTTTCCGCCGCCACGGGCAAAATTTGCGCTGCCGCTTGCTGGTCAAATAAGTTGAAGATCACCTGAACCACATCGACAAGCCCATTGCGCATCAGTTGAACGACACAATCCTGGTCGTGCTCGGGAGTGCTCACCCCGATCAGATTGATCTTTCCTTCGTCTCGCATTTGTCGCAGTACGAGCAGGGGTTGCGGGTCGTCATTCCAAGCGCGGGTCCAGGTGTGCAATTGAAGTAGATCGATTCGGTCGACACCGAGATTCTTCAAGCGATCATTGACATTCTCCCTCAGGTAGGCTGCGGAATAGCGATCCTGCCAACGACAATAGGGACTCGGCGGCCAGACCCCAGGACTCGGAGGGGTCTTGGTGGCGACAAACACTTGCTCGCTGCGATCCTTGAGTGTGCTGGCGATTAAGGATTCGCTATGCCCATCTCCATAACCGGCGGCGGTATCAATAAAGTTCACCCCCCGATCGATTGCGGCATGCAGCGACTTGATCGATTCCTCGTCGCTTTGCTTCCCCCATTGTCCACCGATCGCCCACGCACCAAAACCAATCTCAGAGACCTTGGGACCCTCGGGGGATAGCGAACGTGTATGCATCACTGAGCTTCGTTTTGGATTAATAGGTAAGATTTGCGGGTTGGTGAATGATTGCATACCAACGGAATGCTGGCTTTGAATCTTTCTCGCTCTGTTGCAGCGAAGATCTCATCTTCAGGCGATGGTTCTACCGAAAAGTAAGTCAGACGGCGAGTCGGTCGTCGTAATGTCTTGAAAGCTGGCGTTCAAGCCGGCATTCTTTCTTGAGGTGGTTCGGTGCCAAATATTTCTCCGATCCCGCGGCTTACGATCGTGGTCCCCGTGACGGAAGATCTACAATCTTTCGAAACCAGTTTGATCAGTGTTTTAGAACATCAGCCGAGCGGCTGTGAAGTGATTGTCGCACACGACGGGACTTATGAAGACCCGTTCGATTTAGGCGATGAGGTTCATTTCGTTTCCGCTGACTCGGCAGAGACTCTAGAACTGATCGCTGCAAGCGCCTCGGTAGCCCGCGGTCGATTTGTTCATGTGTTAAGTGGTGGCTTTAAGGCAACCGAAGGCTGGGTCGACGCCGCTCTCGAAAAATTCGAACATCACGATGTCGCTGCAATCGCTGCGGTCGTTCGTGATGAGAGCGAGGGCGCAATCGCAGGAGCCGGTTGGTTTGATAGTGCCACCCGACTTTGCCAGCCGGTGGGTGCATCGCAAACCAAACTCGATCGCCGAGGGGTCGCCAAAACGGATGGCGTCTTCATCGAAGCATCGTTTTGGCGACGCGACGTACTGCGAAACGCTTGTCATTGCTACCGAGGAAGTGACTTGCTCGAATTCTCGTACGCCAGCGGACTTGCCGTAAAACAAGCCGGTTGGCGATGCGTGACCGCAGAACAATCCGAATTGACTTCGGATCGCCAACACCCCCAATGGAACGACGCCTCGTTTCGACGCGGCCAACGCCTGTGGGCAATCCGGCAAACCGCCTGCAAAGATCGCAGCAGTTTTAAAGACGGATTTCGTGCGTTGCTTGGCAACCTTGCTCGCCCGTCCCGGATCGGTGAGTCGATTGGCCAGATGGCGGGTAGTTTTGCGGCTACCGAGATGAAACGACGCATTCACATCGACGAAATCACGCCGATGGAAGAGGGCGAAGCGATCCTCTCGATGCCAAGTCGCTCCTTCAGCCCCGCGCGTCGCGCCGCATAGTCTCGCGCATCGATTCGCAGGCTCACTCGAGCCTGGTGGGGCAATTGCAATACCCCTTATTTCACTGCTGCAGGACAACCTTTGTCCTCCGCAGGGCGGGTTACGTGACGATTCCTAGACCGACGCATCCGCTTTGAAATTGGGCAATTTCAAAATGCCGAAGGCACGACAGCTTTTTGCGTGGGGCGAACTTCAGCCCCAGCTTTTTCTGGTCTTGAGCCGATTGCAGCATGCGCCCGCCAGCAGTCGAATCATCTGGGCCATGAGCATCTGGGCCATGAACTTCTAGCCCATTATCGTCTGGGTCAATGCCGAGCCGATGACACCGAATCGTGGACGCACGGGGGGGGGCGTCCAGCAACTGCGTTAATCGACTGTCACTGTTAACTGTCAGTGTTAACTGTTGAGATGCCCCCATTTTCTGTACCAGGCGTTATGAAAGATTGGGTTAGGAAACAGAGAGGGGGAATTCGCAGTGCTGCTGGAGTGAGGCCGTAGGCCGAACGGAAGCAGCACTGCGAGACGCGAACTCGGTGGGCGTCAAGTAGCCAAGCGAACTGTGTGGGCGACGTGTGTTGAAATCCTCACGCCAAGCCCGTACCTTCAGCCGTGCGTCGGCTTCATTGATCAAGTCCGTTTGATGCAGGTACTCCTCACGAAGGCGACTGTTGAAGCTCTCGCAGACGCCGTTCTGCCAAGGTGAACCTGGTTCGATGTAAAGGATCTCGACGCCGATCGTCGCAAGCCACTGCTTGATGGCGGTCGAAATGAACTCGGGGCCATTGTCGCATCGAAGGCGTTTGGGAACGCCGTGCATCGCGAAGAGCTCCGCCAGCGTGTCGATCGCATCTTCGCTGGTGATGCTGCGTCCGACCTTGATCATCAGGCATTGTCGCGTGTACTCGTCAACGATGTTCAAGAATCGAATCGTTCGCCCATCAAGCGTCGAAGACTGTACGAAGTCCCATGTCCAGACGTCGTGGACAAACGCTGCAGCTTTAACGTCGCACGCGTTGCCCCGGACACCCGTAGCACGCTTTTTACGGCGTTTTTGCGGCACCTTCAGTCCAGCGGCTTTCCAAAGTCGGTACATCTTTTTCATATTGATGGTCTCACCGTCGAGGCGAAGAAGCTGGCAGATACGTCGATAGCCCCAGCGAGGACGCTCGCGAACAAACTGAAGAATCCGCTTGGTCAAACGTTCGTCTTCGTCTTTGGGTTTCCCCTCAAATCGCTGACTCGATCGCGGTTGATCGAGCACGCGGCAAGCACGTCGCTCAGACACGTCAAACTTCTGCTGAAGCTCCTGCACAGCCGCGCGTCGCGATTGAGGGCTCGTCAGTTTCCCTTGGTGATTTCCTTCAGCATCGAAATGTCCAAAGCTTGGTCGGCCACGATCTTCTTGAGTCGGTTGTTTTCCTCTTCAAGTGCCTTGAGCCGCTTGGCCTCTTCGCTCTTCATGCCACCGTACTGGCTGCGCCAGCGACTCAGAGTGGCTTCGCTGACTTCGAGTGCCTGCAGCACTTCGCCAACGCTCTTGCCGGCGGCCAGCATGGCGTCGGCATCACGCAACTTCTTGATGATCTGTTCGGGTGAATGTCGTCGTCGTTTCTTGCTCATGGAAAATCCTCGGCCGGAATTGGCTCTAGACTTTCATAACATGTGGATCAGGATTTGGGGAGCATTCCACAGTCACTGTTAACGGGCACTGTTAACGGGCACCTTTTGCAGGCACGGTTAACGGGTTTGCACAATCTCGAATCGCCTCACTTTCAAGGCGTACGGCGAATCGCAAGGGCAACCGCACAACGGCGCACTTTGGCTAACGTTCTCGATGGGCCATGTATCGATGGGCCACGTGTCGATGGGCCACGTACGTTCCAGCCATTCCGGCGACACGTTTTCCAATCATGCGTTGGTAAACCGAACACTCAAGCCCCCGGCAAATCGCTGCAAATCGACCAACGGTACGCTGCTACCGCGTCGTCAAGCGAAGTGGAGCCATGGACACATCGTTGCCAATGCCAACACCGGCGGTCTGCGTGCAAACGCTTTTCGGTTGATCGCTGTCGTTGAACTTCCCGATCAAGCGTTACATGCAGCGGGCGTTACCGATGCCTAACATTACCCCTGTCTAACATTACCGATGACTAACAACAGGCACGTCTAACAGCAAGCATGACCTGGAGTATGCACAAACCTTCGGTGGCGTTTCACTGGTCGCGGATCATGGGCACGGGTATCGCTCTAACAATCCGGTTTGCTAGCAACTGAAACGTTTTGCTCTTCCATGATGATCGTCATGGGAGCGGTACCTCGTGGAGAAACTTCTTTACGGTCCAACTCACCACGAACAATCCGTACTTCGCGTGGTGCTTCAATTCCGATCGCAACTCGATTCGAAGAGATTCGATTGATGGTCAAAACGATGTTATCACCAATCAACAGTTGCTCACCTTCTTTTCGGCTTAGAACTAGCATTGTCTTCATTCCCTGACTTTAGGTTGAACTTCGTGAATGTCTTGTCTGTGGTACATTTTCTGTGCCAATCACGCTCACATTCTTCAGATAAGCTCGATCGCGTCAGCTAACTTGAGCGAAACTCAATAAAAAGCGGAAATCCACTGATGATTGATTCCATCTTTTGCTTTAGCGTTGCGATCGATTACTTACCAACATGATCACGTAACGGTCGGGTTGTTACCGAAAATGATATGACCGTCTCGATTTGAGACTGAGCGAGGACTCTTCCTCGGCTCGACATTAAGAGTATCTGCGGGCGCTGTGACACGTTTGGTCACGCGCGTTTGAGAAATTCAAGAATTCTCAAACTGGCTACATCCGCTGTTCGCACGCCGCGGAAAACCGCGAGCTCACCACCCCAATTGCGAAGCAAGCTTTTCTTGATTGGGTTCTGCAATGATCCCCTTCTCAGTCACAATCGCGGTGATCAGATCGGCGGGGGTGACGTCAAAAGCAGGGTTGATCACCTTGGCAGCGTCAGGAACCAGTTGCACGCCATAGGGGCGGGCTACTTCGTCACGATCGCGATGTTCAATCGGAATCAATGCACCATCAGCGAGGTGGCGATCAAACGTGCTGGAGGGAGCGGCGACGTAAAAGGGAATCTGGTGATAGCGTGCTAGCACCGCCAGCGGATAGGTACCGATTTTATTGGCGGCATCTCCATTGGCGGCGATGCGATCGGCGCCCACGATGACCGCATCGATCTGGCCGCTCTTGAGCAGACTGCCCGCCATCGAATCGGTCAATACCGTCACGGGAACTCCCGCCTCGGCCAGTTCCCACGCGGTCAAGCGTGCACCTTGCAAAAGCGGACGCGTCTCATCGGCAAAGACCTCGATCGCGTGTCCCGCGGCGTGCAAATGATAGATCGGCGCGAGTGCGGTTCCCCACATCGAGGTTGCCAATCCGCCCGCGTTACAGTGGGTGAGCACCCGGTGGCAATTCGCCAACAACGTCGCGCCGTGACGTCCGATGTCACGACACATCTGACGATCTTCGTCGTGGATTGCCGTCGCTTCGCGGAGCAATCGCGCCGCCAACGGTTCGTCTCGCGGCACCGAATCGATTACCGCTTTCATACGGTCGAGCGCCCAGAACAGATTGACCGCGGTAGGGCGACTTTTGGCGAGATGGTCAATCGCATCGTAATAGCTTTGCCGCGAGACCGATCCATCGGGATCACGGGCCAAGAGGACTCCGTACGCCGCTGCAATTCCGATCGCCGGAGCCCCGCGCACGACGAGTCGCTTGATCGCGTCAAACGTCTCATCGACGCTCTGGCATCTCCGTATCACCAACTCGGCGGGGAGCCGAGTTTGATCAATCAGCTCGAGGCATCCATCGGTAAACGCAAGTGTCTCAGTCATCATCGGTCGATCCGACGTTGCAAGTTAGAATTGGAAGCTTTCGGCATCGACTTTGGGCGCGGGTTGGTAGCTATGAGGTTCCATGCTTCCACCGGCTCGGCCTTGGCTCAAACTACGCACCGCACTGGAGTAGCCAAACAGTTCTTTCAGCGGCGCGTGAGCCGTGATCACCGTCATCGCTCCACGCGTTTCGGTCGACGCGATTAGGGCACGTCGCTGCAGCAAATCACCGACGATCTCGCCCATGTAATCTTCGGGCGTGGTGACTTCGATTCGCATCACAGGTTCAAGCAAAATCGGTCCCGCGGCTTGCAAGCCTTTGTCGAATGCATCTCCCGCCGCGATGCGAAAGGCCACTTCATCACTGCCATCCTCGTGAACTTCGGCATCGTAAACTTCGATTTTCACGCCCGACAATGGGAAACCTGCGATCAATCCGCCACCTTCGGCACGCTGACGCAATTCTTCAATCGCCGCGGCACGCGCATTTCCCTGCAAGGGACACTCCGCGGGCAATCGATCAAACACAAGCACTGGAGCCGCACTATCTTCAAGCGCGGAGACGCGAACCTTCAAACGCCCAAACAAATGGGTCGCCCCAATTTGGCGATTGCATTGACCGACGACCTCCGCATTGCCGCTGATCGTCTCGCGGTAATTCACTCGTGGCTTATAGAACTTGACGTTCAATCCAAAATCGCGTGTGAGCCGATGCTGAATCACTTCCAAATGAAGTTCGCCCATCCCGCTAATCAATGTCTGGCCAAGCTCTTCATTCTCAACGGCATGGAACGTCGGATCTTGCCGGCGAAGCATTTCCAACGTCTCTTCAAGCTTCTTCCGATCAGCGGTATTCTCAGGCTCAATGGCCATCGACAACACACTCTCGGCGAACTTAATGCTCGGCAATTCGATCAGCTCTTTGGTATCACAGACGGTGTCACCCGTGATCGCAAAACGAGGCCCGATCACGCAGCAGATATCGCCTGCACCGACCGATTCAATTTGGCCGTCGCGTTCCTTTTTGGTGGCATGGATTTGCCACAATTGCGCAATATTTTCTTTCTTGTCTCGATTGGGACAATGGACGCGCGAGTTCTGCTTTAGCTCGCCGCTGTAAACGCGGATCCAATAGTTGTCGCCGGTTTTCGCGGGCAGAATCTTGAACACCAAGCCACAAAACGGCTCTTTCGAATCCGGTTTTCGCAGCAGCACTTTATCGGGACGTTTTGGATCAACTCCTTCGACCGGGGGACGATCGAGTGGACTTGGCAAGTAGTTGCCCACCCCGGTCATCAGCGGCTGGACACCGATACCGTGCAGTGCTGAGCCGCAGAACACAGGTTGGACCTTCATCTCGATACAGCCTTTGCGAAGCGCCGCGATGATCATCTCGCGAGGCACCGGCTTCTCGTCCATCCCCAACATCATCGCTTCGTCATTGAGTTCGTAAACGACCTCCAGCATCTGCTCGCGCCATAGCAAGGCTTCGTCAAGCAGGTCGGCGGGAATCTCGGTCTCCGTCACCTCTTTCCCTTCGGTCTCGGGATCAAATTCGAGCAGCTTCATATCCACCAGATCGATCACACCGCGGAACGGATTGCTGGTGTGCGCGGGCCCTTGGCCGACGGGCAATTCCACAGCGACCGGACGACCTCCGAGTCGGGGAGCAATGTCATTAAAGACCGCCTCAAAGTTGGCTCCCTCGCGATCCAATTTGTTGATAAAGACAATGCGGGGAACACCGTACTTATCTGCTTGACGCCAAACCGTTTCGCTTTGCGCCTCGACCCCTTCGCGAGCCGAAAAGACCGTGACCGCACCATCGAGCACGCGCAAACAACGTTCGACTTCGGCGGTAAAGTCAACGTGCCCCGGCGTATCGAGCAAATTGATAGAGAATTGATTCCAGTTGTACTTTACACAGGCACTGAAAATCGTGATCCCACGCTCTTGTTCCTCGGGGTCATCATCGGTGTCCGTCGTGCCATGATCGACTCGCCCCATCCGATGTTTTGCACCGCTCAGATAAAGCATGCGTTCGGTCACGGTCGTCTTACCGGCATCGATATGAGCGATGATGCCAATGTTACGAATTTTCGATATGTCGAGAGCCATCAGTCTCGTGGGGTGTTTCTAGGATAGAGGAAAACGGCTTCAGCTTTACATGCAGGCCAACGACAAGGTTCACTTGCGTTAAAATCCTACACTAGCGCATGAAAAACCGCGACACGGTGTAATGCACACCGTATCGCGGTACATGTATTTCGTTCGACGCTGGCGTGACTTGGAACTACCAAGCGAAGTGAGCAAACGCCTTGTTCGCATCTGCCATACGGTGCGTGTTTTCACGCTTGGTGTAGGCCACCCCTTCCTTCTTGTATGCCGCCAAAAGCTCATCGGCGAGCTTGACGTGCATCGGACGGCCCTTCTTGTCGCGAACCGCGGCAAGCAACCAACGAATCGCCAAGCTTTGTTGACGACTACGATTCACTTGCATCGGCACTTGGTAACTCGCACCCCCGACTCGCTTGCTGCGAACCTCAATATAAGGCTTGATGTTTTCGAGTGCCGCTTCGAAGATTTCGATTGGCTCCGCATCAGTGTTGCGTTTGCCAACTTCTTCTAGGGCGTCGTAGAAAACTCGCTGAGCGGTGGTTTTCTTGCCATCGAGCATCAGACAATTGATGAACTTGCCCGCCAGGATCGACCCATGCTTTGGATCGGGCTTGAGCGAGGTACGGCTAGCTGTAATACGTCCCATGTTTGGTTTCGGTAAGTCGTTGGGGAATCGCGGCCGAGAGGCAGTATCGGCTGGCAAATCCGTGAAATGGATCTAAACGGTAAAATCTCGAAGCGAGTGAGTTTGTGAGCTTAACAGCACAAACTATTTCTTCGCACCGTAGCGGCTTCGAGATTGCTTGCGGCCATCAACGCCCAATGCGTCACGCGATCCGCGGACCACTTGGTAGCGAACACCCGGCAAGTCACGAACACGTCCACCACGTACCAAGACGATCGAGTGCTCTTGAAGGTTGTGACCTTCACCTGGGATGTAAACGGTCACTTCTTTGCCGTTGCTTAAGCGTACACGGGTGATCTTCCGAAGAGCCGAGTTAGGCTTCTTAGGAGTCATCGTACGAACCTGCAAGCAAACGCCCTGTTTCTGTGGGCACTTTTCGAGCACAGGCGACTTGCTTTGGCTTTTCTTTAGCTTACGTCGCTTGCGGACGAGTTGATTGATGGTTGGCATAGAAAGTGTTTATGGATCGTTTCGTCGGGCCTTGAATCATTACGAAGCAGCAAGTATCCGTTTTGCGAGGACGCTGTCAATAGCATCTCGGCAAGAGATGCCCAGGAAATTTGGGTTGGAATGAGAAATGCCCCTAGAATTGCCCCTCCGCCGTCTTTGCGGACGACGACACCCGCAAACGGGACGTCTGGGACGACCAAAACATGAACAAATGTCCTCCAGCACAATCCCCCGGCCTAATTAAACTTCCTAAACCTCCACGCCCCGAGCGACCTCCACGCCCCGTGCGAAACCTCCAGGCCCCGAGCAATACGAGCAGCAGGAGACCATAGCGTCACTTGCATACGCCCGCCCCCCCCACTGCGGCCCCCCTCATCCCTTTGATCCGAGAGAGACCACGATGAACGATTTTACATCTCAACGCTTTGCCACGGGAACGGGCGTTTTTCGAAAGATTGCGTTGCTCTCATTAGGCATCATCGTTTCGTGCAGCGCCGCAGGAACGGAGGAAGCGTCGGCCCAGCTGATCCAGATCGGCCGTGGGTATGGTGGCAGCGTCCGCGTGCGCGTGCCATTTGTTTCGGTTGATGTTGCCCCCGGAGGCTCCACTCGCGTTCGCGCCCCGTTCACTTCGGTCGATACCGGAGGCTACGCGAGAGCGTACTCGCCGTATCGATACCGCAGCCCCGCTTACCGCAGCCCCGCTTATCCAAATTACGCCTATCCACCTGTCGGGGCTTACGATCGAGGCATCCCGAGCGATTCGTTCTACTCCCCAGCCCCGAGGAACGGCGTATATGGTCACTACGCCCCCGAGTATCACTACGCCCCCGAGTACCTTGGCTCGAGCGGTGCCCATGATCGGGCGGGCTACAGGACTCTCGCTCCGGTCACTCCCGATCGTTCCGACTCCGGCTCGAGCGAAGCAACTCGTGATGAGCAGAGCCGCACCTATGGAAACTCCATCATTGCTTCGGCGACCCCCGCGCCGATGATCAACGGAAATCCCGACTCTCCCTTGCAAAGCGAGCCACGCAGCCCTCTCTCCCCTTCGGCGGCTCTGGACTCCTCCGCACGCGGCTCCGGCAATGCACTGCGTAGCGCCGCAATTCAACTTCAGCAAAGCCTTGCCACACGCAATGACGACGGGGAGATCTGGAGCGACTACCTAGCCCCTTCGGAAATCGTTCGCTTGATTGATTCAGGACAAGCAACCCCTGAAAAGCTAGCCGAGCGACTTCGCAATTACCGGGGCGTCGCGTCGAACCCCGAACTTGCCTGGCTCGCATCGATGCCTGGCTTTGCCGAAACACGCGTATATTTAGAAACCCAAGCTGCGTTGAGCGGAATCCGCGAACGATCGCCGAGCGCCGACACAACGGAGTCTTCGCGAGCATCATCGTTGTCAACGGAACCCCTGTTGATCCCCGTTCCCGAGCCCGATTTTGACGCGATCGATTCGCCTTCGCGACGCCCCACACCGGCGGCGCCGCTTGAGCCCGCAGAAGAGAAAGAGGCGGGAACGTCGACCGGGATCTAGAGCTTTCTCAATTTTGAGGTAGCAAATGTCGCTCGGCGGTGGACCGCGTGCTTGCGAACGCAGCGACGATAAGTATCAGTCGCTATGGGGATGGCGAGGCCGCAATTGACAGAAAAAGGCCTTCTTCTGGTCAGGCAATGAATAATCAAAGCCACAATTTTGAAAGAACTCTTCCGACGAACTGATCGCCATCACTTCCATCACGCCGAGCTCACGAGCTCGCTGCACACAATGATCGACCAGCATTCGGCCCACTCCGATGTTTCGGCATTCGTGGTGAACCGCCAAGCTGAGCAACTCGGCGAGCTTGGCGCTGTAGATTTCTACGGCGGCGAAACCGAGGCATTTTTCCACCCCGTTCTCGCTGCGAACCGCCATAAAACCGTGGCGAGTCAGCTCGATCACCTCCGCCTCGGTGCGTGCCAGCAACAGCCGCTGAGCCACGTAGGGACGCAGCAACGCATGAATCGCGTCAGCATCGGTCGGCAAGGCCTTACGAATCGTGACGCCTTCGAGCAGCGAGGGGATGGGCTTACCTGCGGCATCCAATTTACCAGTAGCGGCTGCACCCGGCTTTGCCGCTGAGAGCGCTGGTTTTTCCGATGAATCCTGCGTCACGATCACTCCTTATGGCGCAAATGCTTTTTTCTCGAGAGGGGGGGGGGCGCTTAATTCAATTGAACCGGGTTGGTCGCCTGTTTGATGGTATCTCGCATCAACGCGATCGGGGCGTCACGCCCCGTAAACAATTTGTACTGGTAGGCCGCTTGGCGAACAAACATATCGATACCGGTGATGATGCGGCAGCCGTGCTTTCTTGCCTGCTTGATCAACATCGTGCTCTCGGGATTGTAGACGGTATCGAAGACGACCATGAATTGATTCATGGCCGAAGCGAGGTACGGGCTGCTGTCGACATCTGGGTGCATTCCGATGGGGGTCCCATTGACCAAGAGATTGACCTTAAACGCATGGCGTTCTTCCCATTCGATCGCTCGACAGCCAATTTCCGACGCCAACAGATTAGAGCGTTCAAAGGTTCGCGAGGCGATCGTAATTTCGGCCCCCCGTTGGCGCAACCCCCAAGCGATCGCTCTGGAAACGCCCCCGGCGCCGAGGATCAAGACCGACATTCCCTGCATCGGTTTGTCGACATCCTTTTTCAATGTCAGCACCGCTTCGATACAGTCCATGGCAGCCCGATAATCGGTGTTGTAGCCGAGATTATCCTTGCCATGAAAAATCACGGTATTGACGGCGCCGATGCCGTTGGCACTCGATTCCGCTTGGGTGCAATGCTCAAGCGTCCGCTCTTTGTGAGGGATCGTGACGCTCACGCCACTGACGCCAAGATCGCGAGCGTTTTGCATAAACTTGTGCAAATCGTCTGGCGGAACGCGAAACGGCAAATAGCGGGCATTGAGGCCTTGCTCGTAAAAGGCGGTATTGTGGATCAACGGGCTGTAGCTATGAGCCACGGGATCGGCAATGACGCCGAACAACTCGGTCGCTTCGTTGATCTCTTTGTAGCGGTACAGCGTGTTCATTTCCTTCCAATTGAGCTGGCCTGGTGCGAGCTTTTTGTCGGCGCTGTACGTCGCGTAGGTAAACGGCGAACCGACTCGTTCGCCAAGAATGCGGGTCACCATGCCAATTTCGCCCATACAGATCCCGATCGTCGGACGCTTCGCATTTTTGACCATATTCAACATGCGGAGGTTATCCGAGAACGTCGTCGCCAACGTTGCGATTTTGACAATATCGGCATCCTCTTCGGCCATCGCGGCGGCGAGTCCTTCGAGATCATCGGGGGTTTCCGCGAAATCGTGGTAACTGATGATCCGCTTTGTATTGCCATAACGGGGGATCTGAGAGGCAATATCGGCCTCGATATCGACATATTCGACCCCGGCGGCGATCGCGCTTCGCAACACCATCAACCGTTCCTGCTCGCTGCGCATCCAACGGCCACCGTCTTCGCGACGACGACAAGTAATGACGACGGGACCAGGGCGTTCATCGATCAATCGTTTCAAATTGACAGCTCGACCGAGGAAATCGAGTCGCAGTTCGACCAATTCGGCCCCTTGCTCGACAAGAAACTGATGTTCAGCAATCATCCGCTTATGGCGGGCCCGACCGAGGCTAACACAAATCATGAATTAGAAAAAACATCGAGGAAGAACGGTCCTGCATTCGCAGGGTGAACGAAGCACGTATAATCGCTGGAATTGCCGATTTTGACTACCGGCTATCTCAGAGACTCGAAAAGAACCCGCAATGTTACCTATGAAAACGTTTTCAAAATGGATTTGCGTCGCGATTGCCGCTGCGATGGTGTCGTCTTTGCCGACCACCGCTCCAGGTAAAACGGTGGCCGCAGGTGAATCGGTCTCGACAAACCAAGAGAAAAAAGCGAAATCCGCTAATTGGTCCCTTTCGCGTGGAAATCCCCAGTCGACGGGGGCGACCGACCAAGTGGTGCCCGAAAACTTAGTCGTGAAATGGGAATTCAAGGCCGACGAGGCCATCGAATCGGCCTTGGTCGTGGCCGACAAACTCGTTTTCGCTGCCGATGTGATGGGCAAACTCTACGCGATCTCGCGTAGCGACGGCAAGGAAGTTTGGACGCACTTTTACGACACCGGCTTCACCGCCCCGCCAGCGATCGATAACGGACGTTTGCTCATCGGCGACGTCGAAGGCAACCTCTACGCCCTGGACGCAGCGACCGGCAAACCGCTTTGGCAGGCGCAAACCGAAGGCCAGATCAGCGGATCGGCCGCGTTTTTCAAAGACAACGTGCTCATCACCAGCCAGGATGGAAAACTCTACTGCTTTGCCGGCAACGACGGTTCGCTGCGGTGGACCTACCAGACGGACGATCAAATTCGTTGCAGCCCGACTGTGGCCGGAGAGCGAACCTTTTTAGGCGGATGTGACGGACAATTACATATCGTCGATCTCAACACCGGCAAAGCGATCGGCGATACCTTGCCGCTCGGTGGCCCGACGGGCAGCACGCCTGCGGTCCTCGGTGAGCGTGCCTTTTTGCCGATCATGGACGGCGCCGTGCTGGCCTTGGATTGGAAAAACCACCAAGAACTTTGGCGTTACATCGACGAGGATCGCCCGCAGGAGTATCGCAACAGTGCCGCAGTGGCGGGCGACCAAGTCATCGTCAGCAGCCAGAACAAGCAGGTTGATTCGATTTCAGTTAAAACAGGCAAACGATTGTGGCGTTATACTCTCCGTCGACGGGCCGATGCCTCTCCCGTGATTTCGGCGGAGGATGTTTGGATCGCCGCCACCGACGGACGTTTGATCCGTTTGTCGCTCGCCGATGGCAGCGAACGATGGAGCTATGAAATTCGGGGATCGTTTATTGCCCCTCCCGCGATTGCCGGTGGCGAAGTCTTCGTCGCTGACGATAATGGGATCGTGCGGTGCTTCGGTAAATAGCCAACCTCCTCCACCTCGATTCATAACGACGCATTCCATAACGGCGCATCCCCTCGTTCAACCGTCTCGTTCAACCGTCTCGTTCAACGGTGATGTTCAACCGCGATATTCAACCGTGACGCCCCCCCTCTGACTCCCTTCCCCTCCTAGCCCAAAGCCATTCTTTATGTCATCGGCCGCAAGCGATAAGAAGAAAACCGAAGTCGGTAGCTACTTCATCTCGAACTATCCACCGTATAGCCAGTGGAAGCGGGAACAATTACCGGCCGTGCAGGATGCGCTGCATCACGCCCCCAAAGAAGACACGCCGCTGGGGCTCTACTTACACATTCCGTTTTGTCGCAAGCGATGCAAGTTTTGTTACTTCAAGGTCTTCACCGACGTGAAAGCTGCCGAGGTCCAACGCTACGTGGATGCGCTGTGCAACGAAATTTCGATGGTCAGCAAACTGCCAGTGATGGGCGATCGGCCCTTTCGGTTTGTTTACTTCGGCGGTGGCACCCCCAGTTTTCTGTCGCCCAAACAACTCACCAAGCTCGCCGACCGACTTCGTCAACACATCACGTGGGACGGCGCTGAAGAGGTCACATTCGAGTGTGAACCGGGGACGCTGAGCGAAACAAAAGTCAAAACGCTTCGCGAAGAACTTGGCGTGACCCGTCTTAGTCTGGGGATCGAAAACTTCTCGGACAAAATCCTTGAAGACAACGGACGCGCCCACCTCAGCAAACAAGTGTTTAATGCTTGGGAATGGATCTCTGCGGCCCAATTCCCCAACGTCAACATTGACTTGATCTCGGGGATGGTGGGTGAGACCTGGGACAATTGGAAAGAGAACGTGCGTCGGACCCTCGAACTGTCTCCTGAGAGTGTCACCATCTACCAGATGGAATTGCCGTTCAATACGGTCTACAGCAAAGACATTCTGGGGAACAAAGTCGAAAGCCCGGTTGCGGATTGGGAGACCAAACGCGGCTGGGTGGATTACGCCTTTAGCGAATTCATTTCGGCGGGCTACAGCGTCAGTAGCGCTTATACCGTTGTCAAAGACCCCAGCAAAGTGAACTTCTCGTACCGCGACAATCTTTGGCAGGGTGCCGACTTGCTGGCGACCGGAATCGCCAGCTTTGGTCACGCCAGTGGAGTGCACTACCAAAACCTTCCCGAACTCGAACAATACCTCAGCACGGTGGAATCAGGCGAACTGCCTCTGGGGCGTGGCTTTGTGCCCACGGATCACCAACGTTTGGTTCGTGAAATGATCCTGTTGCTAAAACGTGGGCATTTGGAAGCGGGATATTTCCGTGACAAGTTTGGGGTCGAGATTGTCGAACACTGGCAACCGCAATGGAACACCTATATTGACGACGGCTTGGTGACCATCGATGGCGACACCATTCGCCTGACACGCGATGGGTTGTTGCGTGCGGACGCATTGTTGCCGGCATTTTTTGAGCCTGAGCACCAAGGGGTCCGCTACACGTGAGCCACCATTCGTTCTCGTTCGCGATGGGCGAATTCACCGCCGAATTTCCTGGCGACCGCATGTACGTCAGCAATCACATGTGGGCACTGCAAACCAAGGGCGATCTCTGGCGTTTCGGCTTGACCGGATATGCCGTACGACTGCTGCAAGACGTCTACTTTTTAGAGTGGACGGTCGAACCGCCGTCGGCAATGAAATCACGTCAATTGCTAGGGGCAATCGAAAGCAAGAAAGCGGAAAGCGATCTGTATGCGCCGATTGCCGGTGTCTTGGTGGCGATCAATGACGCAGCGTTGGCGGACCCTTCGGTCGTCAATGCCGACACCTATGGCGAGGGTTGGTTGTTCGAAATGGAAAGCCGCGAGGTCGCGGCGCTGCTAAGCCCCGAAGGCTATCAAGCTCACTTAATCGACGCCTGGGAAGTCGCTCAACGCACAATTAAAGGCCAAGCGAACACCTAACCCCCCATTGATTTGCCTGCCCGCAGGTGCGCTCCAACTTTCCATTTCGCCTCGGCACTGATTTGCATTTCTGTTAAAACGAGCGCACCGCGGAAACCCCCTGCGGAAAAACCAAAGCGGGCCACGGGGCCCTTCATCTCACGTTGAGCCTGGATTTGATGAAGAACGGAATCTCCAACAAACAGTCCCTCCAAGCCTCTCGTTCTAAACCGTTTCAGCCCGAACTACTTCCCGAGCTACTTCCCCAGGATTCCAACAAGCCGGCATTTTTAGAGCCCCCCAAACAGGATCCCTACCAGGGACGGCGGCGGCACCGGGAATGGTTCGACCGGTTGATCGAGGTCAACGAAAGCTTTCCGGATGCCATCACCGCGACTTCCCCCAAAGCGGCTTTGCAATTTGTGGTCGACCAGATTTTTTCGGCCGGCGAGTTTCTCGGCTTCGTTTACGAAAAAGACCAAACCTTTGCTACGTTTGTGCGGGTCGATGGCACCCACCCGAAAGCCGGCTGCACCTGTGATGTTTCGTCAGGCCGGTTTCCCTGCGTCCACCTGTTCGATTTCACGAACTACTTGCTAGACGAGTTAGAGCAACCCAATACGTGGCTCACCCATACCGTGACCAAGGGAGCGTTTGATCCTGGACGGGCAAACTACGAGCGATTTCAAGTCGATCGAAAACAACAAACGCTTCGCCAGTTAGACAAATTGCTAAATCGTGAATCCGAGTGGAGCCACGAGAAGGAAGCGTTTAGCGACGCCGCTTTGCCTCCCCTCGCTGTGGAACATACCCAGCGTCTCGTCTGGGACTTCAAGTTCAGCGACGGCGAGCTTGAAGTTCATCCGCTGCTGCAGCAGCAAAAAAAACGGCATGACGGCTACACCAAGGGCAGGAGAGTATCGCTCGACCGACTCGCCCACCAAGTCGAATTGCCGCTCTCCGATGCCGACCGTCGTGTTGCTGGCTGTATCAAACATGCGCACAACCCCCACTACGGCATCTTCACTCCGTTCCTTTCTCCGCTGGACGCGTTGTCGAACCTCGTCAATCATCCGCATGTTCAATTTGAGGGTACGGCTTGCAAGATCGTTCGAAGCCCCCTGCAATTGACGCTGCTGCGCAGCGGCGAGCTTGATCAATGGAGCTTCGTTTCAACCGATGAACAAGGCCAGCCCGAGGACGGCACGTTGATCAACACCTCCACTGCATTCTTGCGCATTGACCAAGCCAATCACGTTCTTTATTTAAGCGAAATGAGCACGGAGAACGTCTCGCTGATCAAGGAGCTGCGAGCGCTCGGAGAAATGGAATCGAATCAGATTGAAAGCATCACCGAAAAGGTGCGTCCGCTGCAGAACCGAATTTCGCTTCGATTGCCCGAAGCGTACGCCGGCCCGGTCGTCAGCGAAGAGGCTCGCTTAGCCCTGTTGCTGCGATCGCGAAGAGACGGCGCGTTGGATTATGGAATTCGTTTCCGTGACGCTGCGGGGCATCTACGGCGCCCCGGCGCCGAACCGATGGTCGTTTCAGTCGAGCGTGATGGCAAGACGATTCAAATTCAACGTCATTCAACGGACGAGTTCCGCCGAGCTCACGATCTCGTCGATTCGCTTGCCTTGCCGATCGACAATCACACGTGGCTCGGAACGATCTCCGAGTTCCACACCGGGTTGCACGTGATCGAACAACTCCAAGCGTGCGAATTGGATATCGAGATTCTGTGGGACAAAACGAGCGAGAAACCGATCACGGTCCTGGGAAGCCTGAACAACGCAAATGTCCGCGTCGACATCACCAGCAAGCGGAATTGGTTTGGCATTACCGGCGAATGCGATTTTGGCAATACAAAAATGCCACTTAAAGAATTGCTTGACGATCTGAGCCGCTCTTCGGATGACGCAATCCAAGGCGATTTTGTCCGCATCGGTGATGGCGGCTGGGCGCGCATCTCCGCTTCGCTGCGTCAACGTCTACGGAGCCTGCAGGAGGCCACTCATACCGATCGCCAAACGCTGAAACTCGATGCAACCGCGGCGCCGGCCATTCGCGAACTGCTCGAAGCAGATATCCAGGTCAACGCAACCAAGGCGTGGCAGCAATGCCTCACTCGGCTTGACCGCGCCGAAACGTTGAATCCCACGGTCCCCAAGAATCTCGACGCCACCCTTCGAGATTACCAAATCGACGGTTACAAATGGATGAGTCGTCTCGCCGAGTGGGGTGTGGGAGGGATTTTGGCCGATGACATGGGATTGGGAAAAACCTTGCAAACGCTGGCGGTATTGTTGGATCGCTCGGCTGCTGGGCCCGCGTTGGTGATCGCGCCCACCTCGGTCGGATTCAATTGGGCTCGCGAAGCCGAGCGATTTGCGCCCGATTTGAACGTCCATCTTTACCGCGAAACCGAGCGCCAAGAATTTCTGCCATCGGTGGGACCAGGCAGCCTCGTCGTGTGCAGCTATGGATTGACGCTTCGCGATGCCGACGCGTTGGCACAGGTGCAATGGGGCACCCTCGTGCTCGACGAAGCCCAGGCCATCAAAAATAGCCGTAGCAAAACGTCCAAAGCGATTGCCGCTTTGAAATCAGATTGGATTGTCGCGTTGACCGGGACCCCGGTCGAAAATCATCTCGGCGAACTTTGGAGTCTGTTCCATGTCGTTTCGCCAGGCGTGTTTGGCGGTTGGGATCATTTTCGTACACGCTTTGCCCTGCCGATTGAAAAGCATGGCGACGAAGAGAGCCGAATGGCATTGGCGAATCGCTTGAAACCATTTGTGCTTCGCCGCACCAAAGCGGAAGTGTTGACCGAATTACCGCCGAGAACGGAGATGAATTTGTACGTCGACTTGAGCCCTGCCGAGCGAGCCGAGTACGAGAAAGTGCGACTCGAGGCGTTGGGCGAAATTGATCAACTCGAATCGCTGCCGGATAACAACGACCCACGCTTCAAAATCCTCGCGATGCTCACCCGGCTTCGTCAAATTTCTTGCCACGTCGGCTTGGTGAACGAGAAATGGAGCAAGTCGTCGGCGAAACTCGACCAACTTTGCGAAACCCTCGAAAGTTTACGCGAAGAAGGGCATCGGGCACTCGTGTTCAGCCAATTCACGGCCCACTTGGCACTGATTCGAGCGGCACTCGATGCCCGCGGAATCTCGTACGAGTACCTGGATGGATCAACGCCGGCGAAAACGCGTCAACAAGCGGTGGATCGTTTTCAAGAGGGCACGGCGGATGCATTTTTGATTTCGCTAAAAGCGGGCGGAACGGGATTGAATCTGACCGCTGCGGATTACGTCATCCACATGGATCCGTGGTGGAATCCGGCCGTCGAAGATCAAGCTACCGACCGTGCCCATCGCTATGGCCAGGACAAGCCGGTGATGGTTTATCGCATTGTTGCCAAGGGAACGATCGAAGAAGAAATCTTGGCACTGCACGAATCCAAACGAGACCTTGTCGCCGGCGTGATGCAGGGCACCGAAGCGGCCGCCAAACTCTCGAACGACGACTTGATCCGCATGCTTCGCCAATAACGCAAGTGGAGTGCACCGTAGCGCGAGCACGCCGGCTGGACTCGATGCGTCCCAGGACCCGATAGGACTTTGGAGCAAGACTCCAATCGTCGGTGACTGTCGTAAATGCAAGCCGGTTTGCTAGTGCGTTTTGCGAGGATTTCGCACGAAGCTTGGCGTGATCGGCAGCGTTCCACGCTCGCGGGTGCGCGAGTGCAGTTTTGGAGGTTCGGACGACGGATCGTCGATGCGGTTTTCACGACCTCGATTGTATCTGATGACGCGGCGACGAATGCAAACACGATGCCCAAAAATCACTTTCTTTAGCTACTCCTCCACGCACCGTCACGCCGCAGCAGGCGCAGGAACAAGTAGCAAGTCTTCGGCGAGTGCATTCTCCCCCTGTCTGGCGGCAACTCGCTGAAGATTGCGATGGCATCCTGCCCACCAAAAATAAAGGCCGCTTCACTCTGATGCATCCCGCTGCCCCCTCACTGAATCCAAGATCCCGCGTCTGGTCCCGGCGAAGCCTTCCCCTACCATCGGGATTGCCCCCACAAGATACTCTGTCCCCGGTGGCTAACCAACGAATAACGGTAGCCAAATGGCTTCTGTTTTCATGTCGCTTCGCTCAAGTGCATCGTGTGCGCAACTCGCTTTCGGTACCGGACACCTTTTCCTCACGCGGACACCTTTTCCTCACGCTGACCAAATTAGAAACGCTGTCGGTGCCGGCCAGCCCAAACCATGGCCCCAACTCCCGCAGCGTTGCCCCCGACCAACGCCGGCATAGCCAGGCGGCCATGTCACGTCCCGCCGCTGCGCTGCGGAACTTGGCGTACTCAGTCGACACAACTCGGTGAGCCTTCGCGGTTGCAGCAATGATTTCTTCGACGCTAACACCTTTTATTCGGCAGATCGTACTGCGGTGGCGATGGGCGTTACCCCCTTCAGCCAGTTGAACCATCCGGCGGAGAAAGTCTTCGCTGCCAAAAACCCACTCGCGCAGCTCCGACTTGAATGGCTCGTCCGGCACGTTCCGTCCTTCCTTGACGTATTTTCGATAGGCGGTATCCGGATTTTTCCACCGACCGACGCGTTCCAGTAGGCATGCAGCAGATCATACTGAATCCAGTCGACTCGCTTCCCCTCTTACGCGCATCGCCGGCAAAGCTGCTGTACGGCCAGCTTTCCGGATCCGCTGCCAAGGGGCGACCGCCGTTACAGGGATTCAGATGAATGTAACGTCTCAGAGTCCAATAGTAACCGGCGTCTTCGCGCAAGAATCGCTTTGTATCGACCCTGGTAGAGATGTCCGGTGCGCTGGTTGCGTTTGGCATACCAATGGGCGTAGCCCGATAGCCAATGCTGCATTCCGCTGGCGAGATTCGGCTCGGGTGTCTGGATCAACGCATGGATCTGATTTGGCATCAGGCAGTAGGTCAGGACGATCCAACCACTGCGCTGGACTTCGTCTTGGAGTCCCTGTGTAAACCGCTCGTAGTGCCTTGGGTCATGGAACCGTTTGCGTCGTCCATCGCCTCGTGACACTCGTGTGAGGATGTGGTAATTGGCACCTGGAAACTGGATGCGTGGTGGTCGCGGCATCGAATCGCCCCCTAACAACAAGTGGACCCCCACAAACAGCCAATCCCACCTTTTCACAACACCGCACACAAGGCCTGACCCCGGCGAACGCCTTCCTGTAGGCGATCTGCGGCGTGCGAACCGTCTCGAATGGCCCATCCCCGTGTCCGAGTGCTCTCATGATCGGCGACGGGGCCTCTAGCAGCGCCATGAGAGCCATGACTTGTGGTGCAAGAACCATGACTCAAAAATTCCCCCACCACGCTAAGCTGGCTTTTTTGCCGCCCCATCAAAACGACAGCTTGCCTCACATGTTTACAACGCGTCTGCGTCGTTGATTTGAACGACGCGATCACTCCGCGAGCTCGACCGTTTTTGTTGTCCCCAAGATCCAGCCGACGACAAATCCAAACGCGCTACACAGGGTTCCGGCCAATTCGTGCGGAATTGGCAAACCGTAGGCTTCGAGCCATGGCTCGAAAAAGATCTCCCAGCCCAACAACATGTGAAACGACCAAACGGTAATCCCGAACCCCATGGCAAGATTCGCGGCCAGCGGCGGGATGTTCTCAAACTTCATTCCGATCAGGAACGGAACGACCAAACTGACCAGCGCCATGGAGTACGATCCTTGAACCAATTCATATGCCCCTTCGCCACGATAGGCCAACCATGCCGAGGCCGCTGTGACAAGTAAGATCGCTCCGCGTTGGAGTCGCAAAAGGCCGATTTGCGTTGGCGGCCGCGAACGTGTCTTTCGCCACAATGGCTCGACCAAATTATGGGCCATCACCGCCGACGGAGCCATCACGGCGCTGACGATCGTTGACAACACGGCCGAAACGATCGCCAGAAAGAAAAGGAGTAACAACATCGGGTTGAGCAACTTGCTAGCGACTAGAAGCACCACGCCATCAAGTTCCCCTTCGGCACGCGGCAACAACAGATGGGCCGCCATGCCTGCGCCGATGGGCAGAACGCCCATCAACAAATAGCCTCCGCTGGCCCACAAACACGCACGCGCCGCAACTTGGTCACTCTTGGCTGAGAAGATTCGCTGCATCAAATCTTGCATCGGCAAATTGCCCAGCGCCCCGATCGCTAGCGCGCTGATCGCCACCATCGTGTCACGCCAAAAGGTGGGTGGATCCGCGATCCGCCAACGCTCTGCGGCAATGTCCGTCTGCATCGCGGAGACTCCCGCCGTGACCGACCCGTCGCCCAAGTGAACCAGGATGGCATGTCCGAGCAACAGCAAACCGAGCAAGATAAACAACATCTGAACCGCATCGGTCCACGTGATCGTCCACATCCCCCCGAGCAATGTGTAGCCGGTTCCGATGGTCGCCACGGCGACGATGCCCCATTCCTTCGGCACTCCAAAAAAAACATCAAGCAATTGAGCAAGCGCCACAAATTGTGCGGCAACCCAGCCAAAATAACTAGGCACGATAATCAGCGAAGAGAGGATCTCTGCGGTCTTACCGAAGCGACGATAGAAGAAATCGGGAACGGTCAAAATCCCCATGCGCCACATCGGAGCGGCAACAAACAACCCCGCCAATAGCAAACAACCGGCAATCCCCACAGGATCGAGCATCGCCTTGCGCAGCCCTTCGTTGCCCACCTCGTCGGCGGTCGTCATCAAAGACTCCGCGCCAAACCAGGTCGCAATGATGGTGATCGTGGCCAGCGACGTCGGTAACCGACGTCCCGCCAAGACAAAGTCCTCGACGTTCTTGACGCGACGTTGCGCCACGAACCCGATCACGTACATCGCGATCAAGTAGACGACCAAGGCACTCGCAAACAGGGAATAGATCCCCGAAGGTAACGCAGCGGATTCAGGCATAGGTATAGGAAGGCAAAGGAATCCTGAGACCAGCTCAAATTTGTCGCGACATATTAGCGAAATCTCTCCCGCTGCCGAGCCCCAAAAACACAAATCGAAGAAAGATTCTTGTCGTGACTCGGCGAAACCTAGCTCGGCAGTATCATCGCCCCACTGTCGCTAATTCTAATCTTCCCCACCCCGGTGAAATATCGCTTTGCCGACCGATTTTCATTTTATGCCCCCTCGTCACATCAAGGGATGCGAACACACGGCCGGAACGTTGACCCTACAAGTCATAGGCTTTCTTGGCCCCCAGCCCGTTGGGCTGGGCTAGGTAAACTTCCCAAACTTGGCCGCTTAAATACGAAATCACAACTTCAAAACGGAAGCGTCCGGTTGCAAAAAACAGACAACCTCCGCAGTTCAGCTCACGTCTGACTCGGTCCACGCCTCGCCCACGCCAAGCTGTTCACGCCAAGCTGTTCACGCCAAGCTGTTCAGGTCAAGCTAAGTTCGGTGCCGTCGGGATCATTTCGCCCGTCAGACTCTCGGTCGATGCGTCCCGCAAGTTCACCGGTTCAGACGGCATCAGGCGATCATCCTGGTCATGGCGATGTGGGGCGGCCAACAACAAGTACAGTGCTGGAACGACAAACAAAGTGAACACGGTGCCGATCGCCATCCCGGCAACCAACACGATCCCGATACTGTTACGGGCCTCCGCCCCCGCTCCGGTGACAAACACCAACGGCAAATGGCCCAGCATCGTCGCCGCCGAGGTCATCAACACCGGGCGCAAACGTGTTTGGGCCGCTTCGATGATCGCGGGGCGTTTTGCCACCCCCGATTCCTGAAGCGAATTGGCAAACTCGACAATCAAGATCCCGTTTTTGGCCACCAGCCCCACCAGCGTGATCAGGCCGACCTGCGAATAAATGTTGATCGTCGTCAGATCCAAACAGGTCAACGCCAGGACGCCGGACATCGCCAAAGGCACCGACCCCAAGAGCACGATCAAGGGATCGCGAAACGATTTGAATTGAGCGGCCAGCACTAAATAGATCAACACCAACGCGAACCCAAGCGTCACGGCCAACGAGGCGCCTTCCCTGCGGATTTGACGTGACTCGCCCGAATAGTCCAGCGTCGCAGCCGTGCCGACGACATCATTGGCAATCGCCTCTAACCGAGTAAGCCCCTGTTCTTTGGTCACCCCCGGAAACACCGCAGCGAAGATTTTGACCGAACTTTGTTGTTGAAACCGGCTCAACGTTCGCGGTGCCGTCTCGGGCTCGATCGATGCGAACGTCGAGACGGGAATCAATTCTCCCGAAGGGCCGCGGATTTTCAAATCCATCAGCGAGCCGGTGGATTGCCGGTCGGCGGCTTCGAGTTGCGGTATCACGCGGTACGAGCGGTTGAAATAGTTGAACCGGTTGACGTAACCGCCCCCCAACAACACTCCCAATTCACGCCCCACGGCGGCCTGGTCGAGCCCCAGATCGGCTAATCGTTCCCGGTCGACCACCACTCGCGCCTGAGGCAGATCAATTTTTAAATCAGTGTCGACGAACATAAACAGATTCGCCTCGCGACCGCGGCGAACAATCTCTTCGGCAAGTTCACGCTGACGCTCTACCGGAAGGTCACTTTTGAGTACCAATTCCACGTCATAGTTCCCCGCCCCTGGGAGCGGCGGGACCAGTACCGGAAACGCCTCTAAGCCGGGGTTTTGCGACGCGATGCCGAACACCTGTGGCAAAATTTGCTGGGTGTTGCGACTCCGCTCGTCCCAATCCTTCGTGATCAAGCCACCAAAGCCGCCGCTGGCCGTCACGACAGCCCACATGTACTCGGATTCCTCGATCGCCTGAAAACCGGTCGCCAATTGCCCCGCCCAGCGTGTCGTCGAACCCAGCGTCGAGTCAGGTGCAGCCGCCAACATCACCGCGATGGCGCCTTCGTCTTCCACGGGTGCGAGTTCTTTTGAAGAGAACCGATACAACGGAAACGCCGCCGCCCCCGCCAACAACGTCGCCAGCGCGATCGACCACCGCAGTTCCAACACCAGCGACAACATGCTCGCGTACCGCCGACGCACCGCGGCAAAGATGCGATTGACCCATCGCGTCATCACTCCTTCGCGGCCGCCCGCAGGCAGCAAATAGGCGCTCATGATCGGTGACAACGTGACCGCAACGACGCCCGAGACCACCACGGCGGCAGCCAAGGTAAAGGCAAACTCGCGGAACAACATCCCCGTCAATCCGCCTTGGAACCCAATCGGTGCATACACCGTTGCCAACGTGATCGTCATCGCCAAAATCGGCCCCACCAATTCACGCGATCCGATCAACGCCGCTTGGATTTTCCCATGCCCCTCTTGGAGATGACGTTGTACATTTTCCACCACCACGATGGCATCATCGACCACCAAACCGACCGCCAGCACGATCGCTAACAACGTCAGTAGGTTGAGCGAAAAACCAAGCAAGTACATGACAATCGCGGCCCCGATCAACGACACCGGCATTGCCACCAACGGCACTAGCGCCGAGCGTACCGATCCCATGAATAGGAACACGACGAAACCAACGATCACAATCGTTTCACTAAGCGTCTTGGAAATTTCGGATAACGAGCGACGCATGAACTTGGTCCCGTCGTAAGCCAATTGCATATCGACGTGCCCAGGAAGCTCCGGCTCCAATTCAGACATCGCTTGGTGGAGCCGGGTGGCCACCTCGATTTCGTTGCTGCCGGGCAATGGCCACACACTGACATAAATCGCTTCGCGACCGCGGTACATCGCCGTCGCAGTCGGCTCTTCGCTGCCAAGTTCGACGCGGGCAACGTCGGATAACCGGATGATCGCACCGGGCCCATCGGCCGATGCGGGAGACTGCCACACAATCAAGTCACCAAATTCTTCAACGCTCCGTAAATCCGTGTTGGTTAGCAAGTCGATCTGGACGGTGTCGCTCTTGACTTGCCCGATCGCCGCCAAGAAGTTGTTTCGTTGTAACGCCGAATAGACATCGCCGGGCGTCAGATTCAGTTCACTCAATCGCTCCGGTGAGATCCAAATCCGCATGGCCGGCGTTTGTCCCGCTTCGATCCCTACCTTCTGTACCCCGGGTACGATCGACAAACGAGGTTGGACGTTACGGGTCAGATAGTCGGTCAGTGCGGGTAGGTTGAAGCGGTCCGAGGTGAAGCTCAGATAGAAGGACGCGTACGGCCGATCGGCGCGTACCAATTCGATCGTCGGAGGCTCCGCTTCGGCGGGTAACTCGCTTCGTACTTGTTGCAATCGAGCGCTGACCTCGGCTAATGCCTTAGTCGAATCATGATTCAAATTGAGCCGCACCGTGACGCTGCTGATGCCGGCGATACTGCTCGATTCGACGTAATCGATCCCCGCCACCGAAGAGACCGCGCGCTCGATTGGCGTCGTTAAAAATCCGCGAACCGTCTCGGCACTGGCGCCAAAGTATACGGTCGTCACCGTAATCGACGTGCTCTCCAATTTGGGAAACTGCTGGATCGGTAACGAAACCGCACAGCGGACGCCGACTAGAACCAAGATCAGATTGACGACGATCGCGAGTACCGGATGTCGAATGAAGAGGTCCGTGATCGCTTTCACTTGGAGATCTCCTCATCCGTGATCTGGGACAAATCCGTCGCCGCCGTTACGTCCGCGACCAAGGCACCGTCGAAAATTTTGAACGATCCGTCGGCGACGACAATCTCGCCTGCGTCGACTCCCGAAATCACACGGACATTTGGATCTTCGCTGCCCGCGACGACCACGTCGCGCGACTCGGCGCGGCGTTGACCGTCACGCTCGGTGACCACAAACACGATGGTTCCACTGGGGCCGCGACGGACAGCCGTCGCGGGAATCAATCGCGCCGGTATCGCGGGTCCGTAGGGAACCGTCACCCGTACAGAATCATTCGGCTGCAGAATCGCAGGCGGGTTGTCAAGTCGTGCTCGCGCAGTAACCGATCGCGAGAGGGCATTGGCCGACGCGTCCACCGCGACGATCGTCGCAGTCGACTGAATCCCCGCTGCACCGATACGCAGCGCCACGTCATCACCGATCGTCATCGCGTCGGCAACGTGCGATGGCATCGCAAAATCGACGTTCAAATAGTCCGCGATCCCCTCTAGCACCGTGATCTCGGTACCTTCGTTCAAGTACTGTCCCACGTGTAGATCAAACAAGCCGACATGCGCGCGAAAGGGAGCACGCAGGTTTTTCTTGTCGATCCTCACCCGCAGTTCCTCAATCAACGCTTCGGCTCGAGTCAATTCGGCTTCAGCAATGTCCAACTCCGACTCGCTGTTGGCATTCGCGCGATTCAAGCGAAGGGATCGCTGTAACGCCGAATCAGCCAACTTGCGAGTCGCTTCGGCACTTTTCAATTGTGCTTGTTCGCTACGAGTATCCAACTGGATCAGCACCGCGTCCTGCTCGACTTCACCGCCGGGGGTCATCAGCACTTTCGTGACGGCACCCGCCAATTCGGTGCGCAACGTAATCGATTCGGGTGCTAACATGTTGCCAATGACAACGGATGTCTGGCGAAAGGTCGTCGGCTGGGCCGTCGCGAGGGTAACCGCGACAGGCATTTCCGGAGGCGGTGACGCAGACATTGCCGCATTCACCTGACGTCCCTTGGCATACGCGATTGCAACCAACAAACCAAGCACGCCGCCGATCACGACAAGCGATCCGACCGCCTTTCGCAGCCAATGGCGTTGGGACCGTTTCAATGGAACTGAATTCATGTTCGTTATTGCTCACTCGCAATCGGCTTAAACTTCATCGACATTTCGCTTTCGATTAACTGCTTCAACTTTTTATGAATGCGTTTTTTTCGAGACTCAATTATATCGTTCGCCGCGATGATCGACTGTAACCAAACGCCATCGATCGTCGCGAGGATCAGCTCCGACAAGTCTCTCGAAAGGCCATCCTCACGCATCAATTGCAACAGCGTTTGATGAACTTCGTTGACCAGCGAATTGCCTCCGCCTCCTTGAACCAAGGCCACCATCACCGCAGCGCAGTCACAGTCGGGCTCCGCGGCCGTCGGCTCCCCGAGAAAGAGTTCTAAGATGGCCTTGGCTCGTTGGCCGGTCCCGACGGCATGCGGGGCGGCTGCCTGTTGGACTTGGTTCAAGTAATCCCCAACGGCTTGCTCTAGAAAGGCGTCCACCAACGATTCCTTGGAAGGAAAGTGGTGCATCAGCCCCCCTTTGCTCAGTCCCGCTTTGCGACAAACCGCAGAGAGCGTCACCGCCGGGAGTCCTCCGGCGAGGATCAATTGCATCACTGCATCGAGGATACGGGTGGTCGTTTCGGGTCCGGTTGTAGGTGCCATCAGCGGATCATACCGACCGGTCGGTCGGTACACAAGCGTCGCTGGGAACGTCGGCGGTTTGAAGACAGGCGATCGGAAAACGTGACAAAGCACCAAACCTCTCGATGCCGACTCGGATCGACACGCCGCCCGCGTTTAACACTGCTTAAGATCCGATTTTGCCCCCGATCCAAATAGAAAATTCCGTCTTGCCCCCGCAGCCTAAAAACAACTAACGTCCGCAAAATCCAACATTTTTTCGAGCCCCGTTCTATGGAAGGAATGGTCGATGGGCGAAAACACCATTCTTGGTAACAAGCTTCGCCGCGACGTTCAAGAAACGACGACCACACGGTGGTTCTGGGGTTTCGTGATTGGTCATTTGGTCTTTTGGACGCTGTTGCCGACGCTGGTCAACTCCAACGCGCCCCTAGACTGCATTGAAATGTTGTACTGGGGCCACGAGTGGCAGTGGGGCTACTACAAGCATCCGCCCTTGCCCGCATGGTGCTGTGAAATGGGGCGGGTAATTTTCGGCAACGTCGATTGGCCACTTTACCTCGCCTCGCAGCTATGCGTGGTGACCTGTTTTTGGGCTGCCTGGAAAATGGCTCGTCAGTGTTTGTCGGCGTGGCCCGCTCTGGGTGCGACGGTGATCCTCGAAGCTTGTTACTACTTCAGTTTTGCCAGCATCGAAATGAACAACAACATGGTTGCAAAAGCATGTTGGGCACTCGCAATTCTGGCACTCTATTTTGCGATTCAAACCACACAAAAACGTTACTGGGTCGCGACCGGGTTCGCATTGGCGATGGCGGCACTGGCAAAGTACGACGTCGGGTTACTTCTCCTTTCCATGCTCGGCTTTAGTGTCATCCACCCTCGCGGGCGTCAATGCTGGAGAACGCCCGGACCGTACCTGTTGGCGCTCACAGCGGGAATCTGCGTCGCCCCCCATCTTGTCTGGCTAGTCGAAAATGATTTTCTGACGGTGAATTATTTTCGCAACCGTTCGGCGAGCTCCTCTGGCCTCAGCGGACACCTTTTTCATCCGCTGCAGTTTGCGGTTTCTCAGTTGCTCTCTCTCGCCCCCGTATTGCTGTTGGCTACCGGGGTGCTGGGCTGGCATTGGCAACGACGCGTTTTGGATCGAGACGACCGCCTGACGCGAGACTACTTGCTCGCCGTGGTTTTAGGGCCCGCGGTTTTGGCGATGCTGTTCTCGTTGCTCACTGGCGCCAAATTGCGAAGCATGTGGGGTTCGGCGATGTGGACCTATTGTGGTGTATTGCTCTTGTTGCTGTTTCAATCCAATGCCAGTGTCAGCGAGTTTCGAAAGTTGTTCCAACGCGCGGTGTCGGTGGGAATCGTGCTGGCGATCATCTACACGAGCAAGTTGACCTTGATTGCAACTTACACGAATCGTCCGTCACGCATCCACTTTCCGGGGCGAGATTTGGCTCAGGAAGTCCAACAGCGTTGGCAACGGGTCACCGGCGATCCCTTGACGATCGTGGGAGGCGATTGGTGGTTGGCGGGCAATGTGGCGTTCTATGCAGGGACCCCCATCAGTGTTTACCCCGAACTTCAAACGGAGTGGTCACCGTGGACGAGCCACCATCAAATGCGACAAACCGGAGGGGTCGTGCTCTGGGATGCCGGAGACGCCGCGCCGCTGACGTATTCCATCCGACCGGCTTGGGCGGAAGCCTTTCCCGAGGCCGAAATGCAACCGGTGATTGAATTGGCCTGGGATCGTGTCCCTAACGCCGACCCCATCCATGTGGGAATTGCCATCATTCCCCCTGCGGCACGCCCTGCATCGATCGCCAATGCACTCCCCAACATCAATGCACCCCTGCGATGAAGATGAACATGTATCACCCCATTCAGGCGACGATCATCGTCCCTTGCTACAACGAGGCGGATCGTTTGGATGTCAACGCGTTCGCTGCGTTCGCAAACCAAAATCCGATGTTTCGCTTTATGATGGTCGATGACGGAAGTCGCGATGCAACCCAGAGGATCCTTTCTCGACTGTGCGAGTCGAACTCGGAACAATTTGAGTTGCTGTTGATGAAGGAGAACGTGGGCAAGGCGGAAGCCGTTCGACATGGCATGTTGGCGGCCGCACAATCTTCGACCGATGTCTTCGGATTCTTGGATGCCGATTTGGCCTCGCCACTCGAAGAATTGCCACGCGCGCTCGACGTACTGCATCGGCATCCACACATCGGCGTCGCGATCGGCATTCGTCGTAAACTGCTGGGGCATCAAGTATTACGCAGTCCACTGCGATGCTGGCTAGGGGCTCACTTCAGCCGGGTCGCGTCATGGGTACTTCGGTTACCGATTCAAGACACACAGTGCGGGTTGAAGCTGTTTCGCAACACTCCTCGGATGGCAAAGCTATTCGCCCAACCTTTTCAATCACGTTGGATCTTCGATGTGGAAATCTTCGCGCGGATGATGGTCGCCGAAGGAACCGAAGCGGTCCAGCAGCAGATTTACGAAATGCCATTGGAGTCATGGCGAGAGGTACCTGGTTCGAAACTAAAATCAGGCGACTTTTTCAAGGCGCTTGGTGAACTCGTTGCCATCCATCGAAGCTACAAACCTGCGGCGTCCGGGCCAGCGACCGCGCCAATGCCTGGGGCCGCGATCGAGCACCCTGTGTCAGTGCCAATGCATCCCTTAACCGTGTTAGACGAAAGCCCTGCGGAAGACAGCCCGCTAAAGAAAGCGGCGTAGTCCTGACCGTCGGAAGCTCCCCGTAAAAAGCCTCTCGTCCCGCTCGCCGGTGCCACCTCGAAGCGATCCGGCGGGCCCGCGACAACACTCACGTGGCATAGGGAAAAAGGGAAAACCGCAAACGGATTTAACCTGCCCACTTAAACCCGTCGGGCTCAGAACTGCAGTTGGCCGCCAAAGCTGAGCCCGTGAGCCCAATAGTCGGTTTCCACCAAACGAAAGCGAGGTTGAAGCGAACCGGTCACGGGATTGCTGGGCTCAGGAATTAGATTTGGGTTCACATTGCTGTCAATTTGATCCGCGGCGCGAACGACATTGGGAAAGTAGAGCAGCGAATATCCCAGCGTCGCGTGGAACCAACTTGTGACGCGAACGCCCAATGTAACCCCAAGCTCCGGAATCATCGTGAAGTCTTCTTCGCGGTACGAACCGAGGTTACTGGTTTGCGTCAACAAGCCGCCGGGAAACGTTTGGATTACGCCGAGTTTGGTGATCGCGGTGTCGCCCGAGATGTTCACACGTTGTGAATTATTGCCCACCGCGACTCGTAGCGTTGATTCGAGCGATGCGCGATTCATCGCCACTTTATGGATGATGCCGAGTTGCAATCCATCGAATCGATTTTCAGTGCGAAATTGCTCGCTCGCGGCAATCGTGCCTGGTGATCCCGATCGTTGAGATTCGAGCGTTTCGGAAAACGACAAACGATCCTTGAGTCTTAGATTTCGATAGCCCACAATCCAATCGACTCGATCGGGTTCGCCGTAATGCTGGCAATCGCCGAAGGTAGGGATCAGCGCTGCACGTACATTGACCATGGCGGACTGCAAATCGGTGTCCGAGGTGATATTCAATCCGCCGTGGACGATCCCAGGATAGGAGATCAATTGCGCCGACTCTCGATCATTCGTGGTGTCAAAAAAGGGCCGACTGAGTAGTGGCGAACCGTTCCCCGCGGCTGAGAATTGGTCGTCGTTGCCCAACAATGCGAAGTACTCGCCCTCGATCGCGAACGTCCCTTGAGATGTCACCCAAAACCCCGCTTGAGCGCGAAATCCGCTCTGACCACCATCATTGAGTTCCCCACCGCCAAATAGCACTCCGGTTCCCGGTTCCCCCAGCACCCCGGCTTGCGTCTGTGCAGTCCCACTGGGGCTGGTCGTGACCAACGGGGGCGTATCCATGCCATCGGTGGTCCAATACAGGTACTCGCCGCGAATCCACAAACGGTCACTGATTCCTTGCCCCATTGGCGCGTAACCACTGCCAAACAGGTCAACGCCCCCTTGGACACCCTGGGATGCGTAGGGATCAAACCCAGCGGAATTGTTGACGATCACATTAGGTCCAGCCGAATAAACGCCCTGCGCCCACGCCTGACTCGTCATGGCAATGAAGAGCGAGACGAACGTAATAATCAACAACCGAGGAAACACCGAGCACAACTCCTTTTGTCGGAAATCTTGCCCGATTTTCTCAAGCAAGATGGAATTCTGGCCGACAGTCCGTCATTTTCAGCCTCGAAGTCAAGACGAATCCCGGCCTCGCAAGCGATTGATCTATCGCTCGCCCAAACACGTTCCTCACCATGGATCGGTTCGAGCGTGATGCAATGGAACCGATAGCGGGCAATCCCAGCTCCCCACGATCAACAATCGGTCCGTGGGGAGGGGATCAACAATCGGAGAGCGAGCGTCGCGATGCATCTCCTTGCCCATCAACGATCACACGACCGTGCCCCGACATTAGGCCGCTGTCGTTTCGCACCGTGACAATGAGCTGCGAGCAACGATTCTGTTGCAACACGATTCCCTTAAAAGTCGTTTCATTTCCGCCACTCTTGTTATCCATGTTCTCGAGCATGGACTTGCACTCGCCCGACTTACCGCAATCGAACAGGGCAGCGATTGACGATTCGAGGGGACAACACAAACAACGGTCGCTTCGACTTGACTGGCGTCGCACTTCCCATCTCACGACGTCGCGCCCGCATCCCCCACCGCAACGGAAAAAGTGACAACGCCCCTCTGCGAAGCAAACCAATGCAAAACGGACGCACAGTTACCGGACGTATCGAAGAGGTAAACAAGGGAAATGAGGGAAGCCGGAGACTTTAACAATCCAACATTCAGCACGAACTCCGACATCCATTGCGTCCGCTACGATTTCTCCAGCGAAAACCGCCCTCCTCCCCCCCAAACTCACGGGTCAAGCTTCATCCGCTTGCCTCTCCTCAACGGAAACTTCCTACCACCGCTTCGCCGGAATCCGGATAAAAACAGACGCGGGCCTGCTAACTCGTTAGAATTCAGTGCAGCTTTGCGCCCCCCTGCCTAGGAGCCTCGCTGTTGTCTACCTGCCGTTACTTATTGACCGTTATTCTTTGTGCGGTTTCGTTGGCTTCGCCGACGGTTGCCAATGATTTGCAAACGGCCGAAAATCAATTTCGCGAGGGTAATTATTCCGCAGTCGAAACCCTTGCGGCGGCTCAAGTCGAAAGTGGAATTTGGAATGAGCGTTGGCCGCGATTGCTGATCCAAGCTCGACTTGAACAAGGCAAATACGCCGACGCTTTGCAAGACTACGAGGCCGCCATCAAGCGGTACCCCACCAACATGACGTTAAGAATGTTGGGGATGAAAGCGATGCGTTTCAACGATCAAAGCGAACGCGCCGAACAGGAGAGCAAGCGATTTTTCCAACTGTTGCAAAGCTCGCCGCTTCGCTACGCCAGTCGCGATAACCTGATTGCCACGGGCCGGTATTTTGTCTCCGAAGGCGAGGATGCGCGGCAAATTTTGGAGATGTTTTACGACCGCGTTCGTGACGCCAATCCTGATTTCCTGGAAGCTTACCTTGCCACCGCTGAACTCGCGTTAGAAAAAGGCGATTACAAGGTTGCTGCGGAAACGCTTGAGGCGGCCGATCGAATCGATGATTCCGACCCGCAAACCGCCTACCTGATGGCTCGAGCGTTTGAGACTTCCAACGCACAAATTGCCAATGAAGCGATGCTGCGTGCATTGAAGCGGAACCCCAATCACATCCCGACGTTGTTGATGCAAGCCGAATCCGCGATTGATCGCGAGCTGTACGAGGCTGCGGAAAGCAAGCTTACTGCGGTGCTAAAAATCAACCCTTCGGAACCCGACGCCTGGGCTCTGCGAGCGGTGATGGCACACCTCGATGGCGACCGTGATCGTGAACAGGAAATGCGTTCCAAGGCGCTCAGCACTTGGAGCAAGAACCCACGCGTCGACCATTTGATCGGCAGTAAATTATCTCAGAAGTATCGCTTTGCCGAAGGCGCCGCGTATCAACGTCTGGCTCTCGAGATGGATCCCAACCATCACGCCGCGAGTTTCCAACTGGCTCAAGATTTGCTTCGCCTGGGAAACGATGATCGTGGATGGACCTTGGCCAAAGAGGTCGTCGAGAAGGACCAATACAATGTCGTCGCGCATAACCTGCTCACTCTTTATGACCGCATCAAGGATTTCAGTGTTTTAGAGGCAGACGACATTCATGTGCGGATGGATCCCTACGAAGCAAGTTTGTATGGCGATGCGGTCCTTGAATTGTTACGCGAAGCACGGGTGACGTTGTGTAAAAAATACGACATTGAGCCCGAAGGTCCGATCATGGTCGAAATTTTCCCCGAGCAACGGGACTTTGCCATTCGCACCTTTGGTTTGCCGGGCGGCGCGGGGTTTTTGGGCGTTTGCTTTGGACGTGTGATCACCGCTAATAGTCCAGCCAGTCAGGGCGAACGCCCCTCGAATTGGAAAAGCGTCCTGTGGCACGAGTTTTGTCATGTCGTGACGCTTGAGAAAACCAAGAACCGAATGCCACGCTGGCTCAGCGAAGGAATCTCGGTCTACGAAGAACGGATGCGAAATCCCGCTTGGGGCGAATCGATGACGCCTCAATATCGCGAGATGATTTTGAGTGATGCGTTGACTCCCGTCAGTAAGCTGAGTTCATCGTTCTTGAGTCCACCATCTCCGCTGCATCTGCAGTTTGCTTATTTTGAGTCCTCGTTGGTCGTTGAATTCTTGATCGAAAAGCATGGTATCGAATCGCTAAAAACGGTCCTCGTTTCACTAGGCGACGGGCTGTCGATCGGCGATGCGTTGGGGCAATCGGTCGGATCGCTCGATCGACTTGATGTCGAATTCGCCGCCTTCGCACGTGAAAAAGCAAACGCATTTGCACCCAATGCTGACTGGTCCCGCACGGAGATTCCCAAAGCTGCAACGTCCGTTGAACTGGCCGATTGGGTGGAGGCTCATCCGACGAACTACTGGGCGCTGCGAAGACTTGCCGACGTCTGGGTTGCGGACAATGAGGACAAAAAGGCATTACCGCTACTCGAAAAAATCGTCGAACTCGGCGCGGTGACGCAGGAGCGAGGAGGTCCGCTTGAACGATTGGCTGACGTTTATCAGCGATTGGGGCACGAAAAACGCGAACGCGAGATACGGGAACAGATTCTGGAACTTTCGAGCGATGCCTTGCCGTCGCTGCGGCGTTTAATCGAGATCGCAACGCAACACGAGGACTGGCAACAGGTGTTGGACTACAGCGAACGCGTCCTTGCAATCCAGCCGCTTCAACCGTTTGGCTATGAACGCTTAGCCACAGCTGCGAAGGAGCTCAAGAAACCCGGACAGGAAATCCGAGCATGCAAGGCGCTGTTGCAAATGAATCCGATCGACCCCGCAGGGATCTATTATCGGCTCGCCCGCGCGAGTTCTCAAGCAGGCGACTCTGCAGCGGCAAAACGGTACGTGTTGCTGGCACTCCAAGACGCCCCCCGCTACCGCGACGCCCACCGTTTGTTATTGGAGATCGTATCGAATGAGTAATCCGATTTGAGTCACGTTTGCTAGAGCATCGGTGCCGTCGTTTCGCGAAACCTCGGCACCCATGATTGCCGCGGATCGTTCCCGCGACATCCACCGAAAACGAGAGTAAGCGAAAGGAAAGCGGTGACCATGCGACGTTCAATACTGTTCAGCCTGCTGTTCACCCTCGTTGCTGGCATCGCATTAGCTCAACGTGGCGTGTGGTGGAGTCGACCGACCGAAACCACCAAACGTAACGGAGTCCCGGACTGGGAAGTCGACCCGAATTTCCCAGGCGATTTGTTTACGTTTGTACGGATCAAATACAACTCATATGGCGGTCGCGGTGGCGGCGGGGGTTGGGCGACCGATTACCGCGACAGCGACTTGAACTTCTCACTCCGCTTGCAACAACTGACCTCGCTGAAGGTCAATCCCGAACCGATTGTCCTGGAATTGACCGATGATCGATTGTTTGATTATCCGTTCATCTACATCATCGAACCCGGCAGTTTGGTTTTCAGTCAAGCCGAAGTCGCTGCACTCCGCCAGTACTGTTTGAACGGCGGCTTTTTGATGGTCGATGATTTCTGGGGCGATTCACAATACGAAAACATGCGACGTGAATTAAAACGAGTCTTTCCCGATCGTGATCCGGTGGAAGTTCCGCTTGCGCACGAGATCTTTCACAACGTCTACGATCTGAAAGAGAAGCCGCAAGTGCCCGCGATCAACGCGGCTCGGCGAAACATGGCGGGCGAGATCGGCTCGTGGGAAAGGGCGTCCGACGGAAGCGATACCAGTACGCCGCATTACCGTGCGATCAACGACGACGAAGGGCGGATCATGGTCTTCATTTGCCACAACACCGATCTCGGCGACGGCTGGGAACGCGAAGGCGAGAATCAATGGTACTTTGAAGAGTTTTCCGTCAAGAAAGCCTACCCCATGGGCATCAACATCGTGACCTACGCGATGACTCACTAAGTAGATGACCGACTAAGAAACCGTTCGGCAGGAATTGCACCGTTCTAAATTAATCCGAGGAAAGCAGCATGAGCACTGAAGCATTATCAGTGGAAGAAGAAGCACGCACGGTCGAGCAAATTCGCGAAGGCCGCGAGCGAATCTATGCCGAGCTTTCCAAGACCATCATCGGTCAACACGATGTGATCGAACAATTGCTAGTCAGCCTATTTGCGGGCGGACACTGTTTGATCACCGGGGCACCTGGGTTGGCCAAAACGCTGCTAGTCCGCAGCGTTGCTCAAATCTTTCACTTGAAATTTCAACGCATTCAGTTCACTCCGGATCTGATGCCTGCGGACATCACCGGCACCGAAATTTTGGAAGATTCCGGAGGCGGGCATCGTAAGATGACGTTTGTCAAAGGCCCGATCTTTGCCAACGTCGTCTTGGCGGACGAAATCAACCGGACGCCGCCCAAAACGCAGGCTGCATTACTCGAAGCGATGCAGGAACATCAAGTCACGGCTGCGGGACGTCGCTATCCGCTCGATGAGCCGTTTTTTGTGCTGGCGACACAAAACCCGATCGAAATGGAAGGAACTTATCCGCTACCCGAAGCTCAGTTGGACCGCTTCATGTTCAACGTGCTGATTGACTATCTGCCACCCAAGGATGAGTTGGCGGTGGTCATGCAAACGACCTCGCGACGTGCCGAACCGATCCAACCTTTGTTTACGGGCGAAGATATTTTGCGGTTTCATGAAACCGTTCGCCGCGTGCCAATTGCCGAGGAAGTGGGGGCGTATGCCGTTCGCTTGGCCGCATCGACGCGGCCCGATCGCGACCAAACTCCCGATTTCATCAACCAATGGGTCAGCTGGGGCGCGGGGCTGCGAGCGGCACAAACGCTGGTGCTCGGTGCCAAAGCGCGAGCGCTGCTGTCGGGCAATGCCCACGTGCGAATGGATGACATCCGTGCCCTTGCCCACCCCACACTACGTCATCGTGTCTTGCTCAGCTACAAAGCGGAAGCCGAAGGCGTCACGATCGAAAATGTGATCGACCAATTGTTGCAAGCTGTGCCCACGGAGATGTCGTGATGGTCCAGCCTTCTCGCGGCGATATTGCCTCGATTGATCCGTCGGCGATCATGCGAATCAAGAATTTGCAGCTGCGGGCAAAGACGGTCGTCGAAGGATTTTTCGATGGGCTGCACCGAAGCCCTATGCATGGATCGTCGGTGGAATTCAGTGAGTATCGGCCTTACACCGTCGGTGACGATCTGCGTGGATTGGATTGGAAACGATTTGCTCGCAGCGATCGCTTGTATATCAAAAAGTTCGAAGACGAAACGAATCGCAATTGTTATCTAGTGGTCGATCAGAGCCGGTCGATGGGCTACGGATCGATCGATTACAGCAAGATTGAATACGCGAGAACCTTGGCAGCGACGTTCGCCTATTTTCTATCGCTGCAACGGGATTGTGTCGGGGTGCTGACCTTTGACGAGGCGATTGGCGAGTTCATTCCCGCTCGACGCCGAGTCGGTCACCTGCATCAAATGTTGGTAGCGCTTTCACGCCCGCTAAGCGGCAAAGGAACCGACATTGATTCACCGCTGAAACAGATTGCCAATCTTGTCGGGCGACGCGGCTTGGTAATCATGATCTCGGACTTGTTAACCCCCACCGAATCGCTGCGGACCAATCTGGCCTACCTAAGATCGCGGGGGCATGAGGTCGTGATATTGCGGACCTTGGATCCGGCAGAAATCGATTTCCAGCTCGAATCGCCCAGTATGGTGCTGGACATGGAAACCGGACGCGAAATCTATTTGGATCCCGAGGTCGCCGCAGCCCATTACCAAGAACAGTTTGCCGAACACCGAAAACAGCTGCAAATCGTGTGCAGTTCGTTGGGAGTCAGTCTGCATGAGATCGTGACCAGCGAACCGCTTCATGATTCGTTGTTTCATTTACTGAATTCACAACAGCGGCGGTCCCGTGGTGCCGCTCGCGCCGGGATGCTGGCTCGGTCCGCTCGCAGCGGAGGCACTTCATGAGTTTGTTGGCCCCTCTGTATTTCGCCGGAGCGTTGGCGATCGGGCTGCCGATCCTGTTCCATTTGATCCGCCGTCAACCCAAAGGGAACATTGCATTCAGCTCGTTAATGTTCTTGAAACCGACGCCACCGCGATTGACGCGTCGCAGTCGGTTGGACAATTGGCTGCTGTTGCTGATTCGCTCGCTGGCGATTTTGTTGCTTGCCGCAGCGTTTGCGCGTCCCTTTTTTCGCAGCGAAGCGGTTACCGATTCCGACGCGAGCGGGCAGCGTTTTGTGCTGTTGCTTGATACCAGTGCCAGCATGAAACGAGTTGGCGTTTGGGAGCATGCGATCGGGCAAGTCGATCGCGTGATCGGCGAGCTAGGGAAAAACGATCAGCTTGCAATCGTCGCTTTTGATCATGAACCCAGGACGCTGTTCCCATTCGAACAGTCCGACGAATTGGCCGCCGACCAGCGTTTTTCGGCTGCTCGGTTATCGCTTCAGGATCTCGCCCCGTCGTGGCAAGATTCGGATTTGGGGCGAGCACTCGTTTACGCTGCCGACATTGCCGCAGCCAGCGAGGCGTATCAGGATGGCGATCAACGCGATGCAAATTTGATCTTGATTAGTGACATGCAATCCGGAAGTGAGATTGAAAGTCTGCAGCGTTTCACTTGGCCCGAGAACGTCAAGTTGGACGTGCGTGCGGTGCGTGGCAAGAACGCGGGCAACGCCTGGGCTCGGATATTGCAGTCGTCCGGCGAGGATGCTGATGCCGAGGGCGATCCGAGCGGTGCGACATCCAAACGAAGCGGATCTCGAACTGAAAAACGCCGCGTCCGCGTCTCCAATGCGGTGGGGACAAACGCAAGCGACTTTCGTCTGGCCTGGATGACCGCTGAAAACAAAACCATCGACGCGATGCCAGTACACGTTCCGCCGGGTGAATCACGAACCGTCTCACTGCCCCTTCCCAACGCCGACGTGACCTCGTTAGTTCTCAGCGGCGACGAAGAACCCTATGACAATGCTGCATATCTCGTTCTGCCCCAACCCGAAACTGCCAATATCGTCTTCGTTGGTGATGAGGAAAATAAACAAGATCCGCGAGACCGTTTGCTGTACTACTTAAAACAAGTCCCCTTTGATACACCGCAGCGGATGGTGACAATCACCACCGATACGAATTTGATTCCCGACGGTCCAGTTCAGCCTGGCAATGCAGAATCCACGCCGATGGTGGTGGTGACGCAACCGGTCGATGATGCGATGGCGGGACGGATCGGGCGATTTGCGGATGCGGGAGGGACGGTGTTGCTCGTGCTCTCCGAACCCGATGCAAACTGGTCATCGACACTGACCGCTCTGTTTGAAAAAAGTGACGAAGAAGCACCGGGAATCGAAGTTTCCGAAGCAAAACTGGACGACTACGCGATGCTTTCTCACATCGATTTCGAACATCCTGTGTTTTTGCCGATGGCGGATCCACAATTCAACGATTTCACCAAAGCTCGGTTTTGGTCTCATCGCCAAATCAGCGGGTTACCCGAGGCAACCAAGGTGTTGGCAAAGTTTGATAACGGTGATCCTGCGTTGATCGAACATTCCGTCGGGGATGGGCATCTGATTGTGCTGGCTGCGGGATGGCAACCCCAGGCTAGTCAGTTATCGCTGTCAACTAAATTCATCCCTTTGATGTTTAGCATCTTCGATCGTGGTCGACGTGCTCGGGCGGACGGCAATCGCTACCGAGTAGGCGATCGATTGGACGAAGCATTCGGGAATCCAACTCCAATAGCAGCACCCGAAGGCGATGAGTCTGAATTGACAACGTTGGATTCCGACAATCGTTTGAATCGTCCGGGTGTCTTTCGGATGGATCAAGATGGCAAGACACAAACGATTGCAGTCAACCTAGTGGATTCGGAAAGCCGCGTGGAGCCAATGGACGCGACGTCGCTCGAAAAGTTCGGAGTCCTATTGGGGAAGTCACAGTCGAACGTCGCTCGAAAAGAGTCTGAGCGACAATCGAAGGATGTTGAGCTCGAAAGCAACCAAAAACTGTGGCAGTGGTTGATGGCTGCCGCGATGGGGTTGTTGGTCACTGAAACTTTGCTGGTCCGAATACGCCAATAAAAGTGGTTCACGATGATGGAAAAGACACTACGAAAACGACTTCATCAAGTGACGTCTCGATTTCAAGAACGACGCTTGGGGTGGCTGCTGGCGTTGATCGCGATCGTGTTTGCGGGACTGGCGTGGAGCTTGTTGCCTGCGGCACGAGCAGGCCAGATCATGGGCTCGGAAACCGCGATCGTACTGCTGGGTGTCGCATCGCTGGCGATGCTGATCGCCTGGGCGGTGACGCGGCGAAGCTTTTCGGATCCTCACTCGATCGCCAGCAAGATTGAATCCAAGTTCCCGAGTCTGCAGCAGCGTCTGCTTACCGCGGTTTCACTAACCACTCGCGAGGAAAAATCAGACAGTTATTTACAGCAACGCGTGATTCGCGAAGCGTGCGATCATTCGCAACGCAATCGCTGGATCGAAACGGTGCCGCAAAGCCAATTGTGGCTCAGCCGAGTGTCGGGATTGAGCGCCACGTTGGTGATGGCGTCAGCGTTGGGCATGTTGTTTGTGACGTCGGCGGCCCCTTCGCAAGTCGGCGCCAGCATACCGCGAGCGAACCAGAGCAATGCGATTGTCGATCCAGGGAACGCGGAAATCGAACGCGGCACGAGCTTGGTGATCACGGCTCGTTTTGAGTCGGTCGCCCCGAGCGAAGCGGAACTGCGCGTGATCAATCGCGATGGCAGTGAACAGCGTTTGACGATGAAGCAAAATTTGCAGGACCCGATCGTGGCCGCGTTTTTGTCCTCCGTCGACGAAGCCTTTGAGTACCAGATTCTGACGCGAGATTGGTCGAGCCAAACGTACTCGATCGGCGTCTTTGAGTTTCCGAAGTTGGTGCGAAGCGATGCGTTGCTGGACTTCCCCGAGTACACCGGCATGGATGACAAACGGATCGAAGACACCGTGCGTGTATCGGCCGTCCAGGGGACGATGCTCACTTGGCACTGTCATTTGAACAAGCCGGTCGCGTCGGCGACGCTCGTGGAAAAAGATGGAACACGAACGCCGCTGCAGCCAATGGACCGTACGACAGGTGACGGGATGATGGTCGAACTGCGGATGGAAGAGACAAAACGCTACACGTTGGAATTGATCGACGAACAGGGGCGTCAGAACAAGTATCCAGCCGAGTTGGTCGCGAAAGTGCTACCCAATCAGACGCCCAGCATCAAGCTGACTCAAGGGGGTGACGTTAGCGTTTCGCCGCTCGAAGAATTGTCGCTTGCCGCAGACATCGCGGACGACTTTGGGCTCCATCGAGTCGGACTGTCTTACAACTTCGAGGGCAAGGCGACGGAGATCGCGTTCGAGGAAAAGGACGCTGCGAATCGGAAACAGGGGTTTTCGCACATGGTTGAGTTTGAAGCACTCGACGCGGAACCGGACCAATTGTTTGCCTACTATTTCTGGGCTGAGGACATTGGGCCCGCTGGACAGGTGCGGCGAACGCAAAGCGATATGTACTTTGCCGAGGTGCGTCCCTTTGAAGAAATCTTCCGCGAAGGGGAACCGCCACCAAGCGGCCAGGCTCCGCCGAGCGAGAATGAACAAGCGGCCGAAGAGCTTGCCGAGCTGCAAAAACAAATCATCAATGCCACTTGGCGTGTTATGCGTGATGAAGCGGGCGCGGAAGTGTCGTCCGAATTTGCCGAAAATGTCAAAGAAATGCTCCAGGGGCAACAAAACGCAATCGAAATGCTCGATGGACTCGCGGCGAAGCTTAACGACCCTCAATCAAAATTGATCGTCGAGGGCGTTCGCGTCCATATGCAGTCCGCCGCAAGTGAACTCGAGAAATCACAACAATCCAAGACAACTGAAACGCTTGACGAAGCGTTGGCATCCGAACAAGCGAGCTATGCAGGCTTGTTGAAGTTGCGGGCGAGAGAGTTCCAGGTCACTCGGGCTCAGCAACGAAGCCAGAGTAGTTCCAGTAGCTCGGCGTCGAAGCGTCAACAGCAATTAAACGAACTCGAACTCGATCAAGATGAAAATCGCTACGAGACCGAGCAGCAGGCAGAAGCCAATTCGCCGGAGGCGGCACAGCAACGCGAAGAGCGACAAGTACTCAGTCGGCTACGGGAACTTGCCCAACGTCAAGAAGACATCAACAAGCAGCTGGCACAATTGCAATCCGCGCTCGAATTGGCCGAGTCCGAAAAGGAAAAGGAAGAGATCCGCCGACAGATCAAACGACTGCGAGAGCAGCAGCAAAACTTGTTGCGTGAAACCGATGAATTGGCCGAGCGGATGCAGAGCCCCGAGAACCAAGAATCGATGCAGCAGCAACGCGAGCAGCTCGAAGAAACTCGCGAGAACCAGCGTCGGGCCAGCGAAGCACTCCAACAAGAGGATGCCTCGTCGGCACTGGCGGCTGGAAAACGCGCCGAACGTGATCTCGAAGAATTAGAAGACGAATTTCGCCAACGCACCTCAGGGCAATTCAGTGATGCCGTGCGTGAAATGCGAGCCGACGCACAAGCACTCGACCAGAAGCAACAAACACTCTCGGAAGCTCTCAGCGAAGAGGCTGAAAATCCTTCGCCAGGGCTGCGTCGCAACGAACAACAGCAGCAGCTGGAAAAGCAACTCGAAGAGCAACGTCGGGATCTGTCGCAGCTAGAAAACAAAATGCAAGAAACCGTCGAGCAAGCCGAGTCCGTTGAGCCGCTGTTGGCGAAAGAGCTATACGAATCGTTTCGCAATCTGCAGCAGCGTGAAGTGGATCGCCGTCTAGAAGAAACTTCCGAACTGGTCAATGCCGGTTTTAAGGAAGAGGCTCGTCAATCCGAGACGGCTGCTGCCGAAGGGGTCAAATCGTTACGAGAGGAACTCGAACAAGCTGCCAGTTCGATCCTTGGTGACGAAACGGAAGGGCTGAAACGCGCCGCCAGTACACTGGAGCAACTCGCTCGTGACTTGGACCAAGAGATCGGGGAAGAAAGAGGGGGAGAGGGGGAGTTGGGAGAAGGGGAGAGAGGAGAAGGGCAGCAGGGGCAAGACGCGGAGCCCGGACAGGGACAGGGTGAACCGCAGGGAGAGAAGGGACAGCAAGGGACGGAAGGCCGGGGCGAGCAGAGCGGCGAATCGAGCAGCGAACAGAGTAGTGAGCAGAGCGAGGGGAAAGGGCAGAACGAGGGACAGAGTGAGGTCGAGGGGCAAGGGCAGGGAGAATCCCCGGGGCAGTCAATGCGTCCTGGCGAGAATACGAGCGAGAGTGAGAGCCCCGGTCAGCAGAAAGGTCAGGCGGAAGGCGGTGAGGGAATTCGGGGTTCAAACCCCAGTCAAAGTCGTGCAGCGGCGCAGAGCCCGAGTGGATCGCCGATCGCAGGGGACGGATTTCGTGAATGGTCCGATTCACTTCGCGACGTCGAAGAAATGGTCGAGGATTCGGAACTGCGTTCGCGTGCTTCCCAAATTCGTGATCGCGCACGCCAAGTCAGAACCGATCTGTTGCGACATTCCAAGGCACCGCAATGGAATTTGATCGAAGAGATGATTGCCGACCCACTACGTGAATTGCAACGAGATGTCCAAGAGGAATACATGCGACGATCTGCGGAGAAAAATGCCCAAGTCCCGGTCGATCGTGATCCGGTTCCCAGCCAATTCAGCGAGGCGGTTCGCCAGTATTACGAGAACCTCGGAAGCGGGCGTGGCAAATGATCTTCTCGACTTCGATCGCGGATGCGACGCTTTCGCTACACGAAAATTTGATTTGGGGTGCACCCGACTGGGTGATTCCCGTTTCGATCGCGGCGGTAGTCTTGGCGGGTTTGACGATTTGGAACTATGCATCGCAGCAAGCGATGGGAGCGGTGCGATGGTTGGCTGCGGGACTGAAAATTGCCGCCATTGCCTTGATCGCCATCTGTTTGTTACAGCCGATGCGCAGCGGCACACGACCGCGGCCCAAAGCGAATGTGTTGCCGATCCTCGTCGACAACAGCAAGAGCATGCAGGTGAAACCCGAGGGGGCCAACGAAACACGGGCGGACGTCGTTTCAAAGCGAATCGCACCCGAAAATGTCTGGCGTATTCGTTTGGAACAAGATTTTGATGTGCGAGGTTATTCGTTTGATTCGCGGATCGCGGCACTCGAATTGGCAGACCCGACTCTGTCAAACGAAGGCACGGTATCATCGCTGTCGACCAGTTTGCGGTCACTCGGCGAGCGATTCTCGGCTCGTCCCGTTGCGGGCGTGGTGCTGTTCAGCGACGGCAATTTGACTGATCCGCCCGACGCAAATTTCGATTGGTCCACGTTGGGATTCCCCGTCTATCCGGTGCTGTCGTCCTCGGATGAAACGATCAACGACGTTCGAATCGCGGATGTCAGCGTAAGCCAAACGGATTTTGAATCGGCTCCCGTGACGATCCGTGTCAAAGTCGATGCGAATCCCCCGAAGCGAAAACTCGTCGTCCAACTTCGTGACCTCGATCACGGAAAACTCGTCGAAGAACAAACGATCACGACCTCGGCAACCAAAACCGATAACGAGGTCACGTTTCGCTTCCGACCAGATGAACCGGGGTTGCGTTTTTATCGAACCAGTGTGTTTGAGGAACGAGATCGCAAGGCGTTCGACCCCGAGAGTGAATCGAAGGCCGAATTAAATGCGACAGGCAAAATCAAAACCGCCGAAGCGACGCTCGTTAATAACCAGCGAATGATTGCGATCGATCGCAAATCGGGGCCTTACCGAATTTTGTATGTTGCCGGACGCCCGAATTGGGAGTTCAAGTTTTTGCGACGATCACTAGCGACCGACGCCGAGATTCAATTGGTGGGTTTGCTGCGGATCGCCAACAAAGAACCCAAGTTTAGTTTTCGCGATCAGGGAGTCACGGGTTCAAATTCTGCTAACACGAATCGCTTGTTCGATGGTGTCGACAGTGCGGAAGACGAATTGGTCCAGCAGTATGATGAACCTGTCATGATTCGTTTGGGTGTCAAAGAATCCGAAGAATTGAGCGACGGGTTTCCCGAGACACGCGAAGAGCTATTTGCCTATCACGCGATCATTCTTGATGACATCGAATCCGAATATTTCACGCAGGACCAGATGCTGCTGATGCGCCAATTCGTTAGCAGCCGAGGCGGCGGATTGTTGATGTTAGGAGGCCAAGAATCGTTTGCCGGAAAATCGTTTGCCGACAGCCCGCTCGGAGAACTTGCCCCTGTCTATGGTCCGCGGTCCGGCGACGCTAGCGTTGCCGGGGCTTACCGAATGAAGTTAACTCGCGAAGGAATGCTTGAGCCCTGGGCGCGGCTGCGAGAAAACGAATCGGCGGAATCTGATCGTTTTACTCAAATGCCGCCGTTCACTTCGGTCAACGCCGTCGGCGATGTCAAACCGGGGGCCCTCACCCTGGCCACCGTCGAAGATCTCGCGGGCGATGCGTTGCCTGCGATCGTTGCCCAGCGATTTGGCAAAGGGCGTACTGCGGCGATGCCGATTGGAGATTTATGGAGATGGTCGATGCGGCGTGATCCGCGTTCGAAAAACAACGATGGCGATGACGCGGCTCAAGCGTGGCGGCAAATGGCGCATTGGCTCGTTGGTGAAGTACCGCGTCAAGTCGAAGCCCGAGTCGAGCCGAATGTCGATCCCAATGAACCCGCACGAATTGTGGTGCATGTCCGCGACGAAGCGTACTTGCCGATCGACAACGCCGCGATCGAGTTAACGATCACACCGATTGAAAAAGGAACTCGCGAGGGTAATCAAGATGGTGTGATCCAAATCCAAGCCATGCCGGACGACGATGCCTCCGGCGTGTACAGGGCCGCTTTCTGGACGAATGATTCCAACGCCTACCGAGTGCATGTGTCGGCGAAATCAGTGGATGGTCATTTCGTCGGCGAAGCGGACACGGGGTGGGTCGCTCAGCCGGATGCGGCAGAGTTTCGCCAGCTTCGTTTGAACCGAACACTGTTAGAAACGATTGCGAAGCAAAGCGGTGGCAAAGTGGTTGCCGATGATGCGTTGGATAACTTTGCCGCCGAATTGCCAAATTTAAAAATCCCCGTCACCGAGACTTGGGTCTATCCTCTCTGGCACAACGTTTGGGTGCTGGTCGCCGCGATCATGTGCTTGTGTGGTGAATGGGGACTACGTCGATGGAAAGGTTTGTCATGAGTCGATGGATTGCCGTTGCGATTGGACTGATGCTTTGCCCTCTTAACGCTGGGGCAGACGATGTCGTTCCAACCCAACTTGTAGTTGTGGTGGGAGCCGGAGGCGCTGAACCGTATCAAACCGAGTTTTGGGAGTGGGCGAGGTTGTGGCGAACCAGGGTCGAATCGAGCGATGTGAAATTACATTTGATCGGTGAATCGCCAAGCCCATCGGATCGTGAGCAACTCAAGTCCGTGATCGCTGAAGCGGGCGGTACCGAGGCCTCTCCGCTTTGGATTGTCTTGATCGGACACGGGACGTTTTCTCAGAACGTTGCCAAGTTCAATTTGCGTGGTCCCGATGTGTCGGCAACCGAGTTGGCTGAGTGGATCAAACCGCTCGACCGCCCTCTGGTGATCGTCAATTGTGCATCGGCAAGTGGTCCGTTTATTAACGCGTTGTCCGCCCCAGGACGTGTGATTGTCACTGCCACCCAAAGCGGCAGCGAGCAAAACTATGCTCGCTTCGGTCGCTATTTCGTCGAGGCCATCGGCTCCCTCGATGCGGATCTTGATCATGACGAAGAAATCTCCGTTCAAGAGGCATTCCTAAAGGCCAACGCCACGCTGAAATTATCGTACGAGACCGAGGCAAGGATTCGTACTGAGCACGCATTGATCGACGACAACGGAGACGGACTCGGAACGCCCTTCAAAGCATTTCGCCGCGACGGGGCCCTGACAGTGGCACAAACGGACCGCGAACTCGATGGGCGGCGAGCCGCCAAAATGGCACTGATTCCCGCCGCCAAACAAGCACGACTAAAACCAGACGAGGTCCGTAGCCGCGACGAGACCGAACACGAAATCGCGACGTTGCGGCTGCAAAAACAATCGATGGACGAGACGGCATATTTCGAACAACTCGAAGCGTTGCTGGTTCGTCTGGCTAAAATCTACCAAGCAGCTGAGGATCGCGGGAAAAAATCCAGCTCCAATTCCACCGCGTCGCCGTAAACGCGAGCGACAATTTGCAAAAGACTTGACGCCTTCGTCTCTAAACGCACGTTACAACTTTGGAATTGGACGCGAGGGAGCTTTCTTGAGCATTCGCTTTTGGTCATCTTGAGGTGGCGGGTTATTGTTGTTCCCTCCTCCAGCCCCTGGTGTGCGTGGAGTCAGATCGGTGAAGTCTTCTTTCCATTTCCAGCCGATCGGAACCGCCAACTCTTGATCAGCGAGCAGCGCCCAAGGCGTTCCTTTATGGTCGCGGGAGACCCCTGCGAGCAACTCTTTGGCCAGCTCGGCTTCGCGTTCCCATTTACTGCCCACCGAGATCTCTTCGTTAGGTTCGAGTATCCAAGTGTTATTTTTCTCTTTTTCGAACGGCATACCACGTTTACCTTTGGCGAGCATGGCGTTGTAGGTTTCGGTACGCACCTTTTGCGCCAGCACACGGCCCATCGCTAAATCGAAGCCCGCCTTCCAACGCAGGCTCTCTTCGCTGTCACGCGCTTTCATACCGGGTTCGAGCATCGTTGCCAATTGAATCAAGGTCGGCTCTAACTTTGCCGCATCCTGTTGTGCTTTGGTCAAATCACCCACCAATTGGGGATCACTGCGTTTAATGAATCGGGTTTGCGGGCGAGAGAGACCTTGGGCGGGTCGCATCTGTGCCGCTTGCACAAGCGCTTGTCGCAGCGGACTCGCCTTGACCTTGCTGACATAATCCTGCGGTGACAAATAATCAGGGCGATATCGCGCCATCGCGTTGGGATCAAAAAAGTACTTCATGTCCGAAGCGAAGGCATCGATCTCCTTCGAACGCACTTGTCGGCTGACATTACGATTGGGATGGATGGAAAAATAAATGCCGCCTGTTTCATAACAAAGCCGAGTTAAAGCATAGGGGCCAAATCCGCTATCAATCACCGGTTCTTCTTTGAAATCAGCGGTAAAGCCGACTTGCACCTGTTCCAGATAAAACGTTTCGGGACCTTGATCGACTTGAGCCCATTGAGGTGTTTGATCGTACTCGGGATCTGGGTCAACATACTTCACCAACGTATGCTCGCGACCGAACGGTGCGGGGACGCCAATCACGTAAACCGGAATGGCCCACTTGCGACACGACGCGATCGATTGTTCAAGCATGTTGGCATCATCCCCTCGCTCGTCGGTCACCACCACAAACAACACGTTTCGCTGAGGACCATTGGGACCGCGACTCCGCCTCAATGTCTTGTAACGATCCGTAGCAGAGGAAATGGCAGAAAAGACCCGTTCTTCGCCAGAAGTGTCGACAGGAATGTTTTGCACGATCGACTTGATCTCTTCGAGATCTTCGACCGGTTCTTCGGTAAACAGGGTGACGGTTTGGCCAAAGCCGATGACCGAGGTCAACAACGGGATGTCGTTGGTTTTTCGACGAAAACCAATTGCTTCGCTCTCTTTGGCAATTCCAAGTTCGCTGTAGATGCGCTGAAACCGGTCACGAATCTCTTGGCGTTGACGATGAAGTGAACCACTTTGGTCAAATAACCAAACCACCAACGTCGGGCGATCCTCGAGCGCTTGCAAGATTTCAAATGTGATGCGGTCAACGGCCCCCGCAGCCCCTTGCGTGCTTTGCCCCACTTTCCCCTTTTGATTCTTCAGTCGGTCCAGCGGCGCGACCGCTGTGGTAAACATTTTATTGACCATGATCTGGCCTAAATCCGTTGGCTCCAAATCCACTGGATTGGGAATCTCGGAGATCTCAGCAAACATCTCCGCCGATGCTTCGGCCATCGCGGCGTCAGCAGAACTGTTCGCACCGACCTCGGTTTGGGGCAGGTCGCTATAAGTGACGTCGTCGATCATCTCGACTTTTTCAATTTCAGTCTCCGCTGGAGGCGAAACCAAAACCACCGCCTCTTCATCCACAGGCACCACCAAAGGAACCAACGCTAAGGACAAAATGATAATCAAGTGGACCAGCATGCTGCCCGCGAACGCCGTAGTCTCGCTCGCCGAGAAGAACGACTCCTCCTCCAATTCCTCCTCATCCCAGGCATCCACCGCTTCCATGTTTTCGGAAAGTTTAGCTGGCCGGGACAGACCGTCACGCGAATTGCTAGAAGAGTTTGGATTCGTCATTTGCACTTAATCATTAGGTCGAGAGAGTCTGAGTCGTGGGAAAAGCGGACACGCTGGAAATCAGATCGCGGGAAATCAGATCCAATCCTTTCAAACGCCAACTTGGGGATCGCTGTCACTTCAACTCTCAAGAACAGGACGTACTGGCATCGCCCCCCCGAAAATCATCGATGTAAGGGAGGAACAGGGTCTATTTTACTCGAATTCGACAAGATAAGTGGGGGCCACTTTACTCAATTCGTTCAACGCAGTTTAAATCGCTGGCTCGATCCCATTCCCAAGATCCCCGGTTCCCCCATCTCCGATTCTCCCGTTCCGTTGCAGGTTCCCAGTTGAGTAGCTCGCAGCGTCAAAAACAGACCGATTCACGATGAACCGTGTGATTGGATCAATGCAAGTTCGTCTCCGAATTGACTTCCGAAATCCCCAGCTTGACTCCCGAAATCCCCAGCCACACTCACCAGTCCCCCTTTGTGTGGGTGCACTAGGGATAACGCATTGTCATTGAGGTTGTACTCAAAAAATGGCCGTTGGCGACGAGGGTACACACCCCCCGCGTTAATGGAAGCCTCCAACAGATTGCCAACACGAACCTGTACTTGTAATCTTGGTTTTTATATCGTGAGATGCGACGGGAATTAAATTCGCAATTCAAATTGACTACAGCATTGGGATTTCAAGCATTGTCTGAGCGGCTAATCGCGATCGGGGATATTCACGGATGCAAAGTTGCTCTAGAGCGATTACTTAAAGAGATTGCGCCGACCTCAAACGACGTCGTGGTCACTTTGGGAGATTACATTGACCGCGGCCCCGATTCGCGCGGCGTGATCGACACCCTGATCAAGCTACGCCAACAGACGCAATTGATCGGATTGGTGGGAAATCACGAGGAAATGATGCTCGACGTCGTGCGTGGCGAACATCCCCCGCATGCCTGGCTGAAGCACGGTGGAGTTGAGACGCTTGATAGCTACGGCTTCGACGGCAGCCTGGACTTTCTTCCCCAAAGCCACCAAGAGTTCTTTGACTCGCTAGGGGATTATTTCGAGTACGGAGACTACTTCTTTACTCACGCCGCTTACGATCCCGACACACCGCTGGAACATCAACCGACCGAAATGTTGCGTTGGTACACGCTCAACGACGGCTACCCGGCGCCCCATCTCAGCGGCAAGACGGCGGTCGTCGGCCATACCGCGATGCGGGATGGCGAGATCCTCGACCTCGGATATTTGTTGGACATCGATACGTTCTGCTATGGCGGCGGATGGTTAACGGCGATCGATCTCTACAGCCGCCAATTGTGGCAGGTCTCGCAAGATGGCCTTCTTCGCGGCGTTGACGAGCCGTCTTAGTTCCGCAGCCAACCTTCGTTTCGCAGCATGATCGAGCGGTCGAGCTCCCTCCCCGCGTGGGCTACTCTGCGTGGGCCCCCACACCGCCGCGTTCACCATCGAGCCGCACCTCGCTACTCTCCGACGCCGCAGATCGTGTCATACGCGGCGCAATGAAAAGACAGAGCAACAAAAAAAAAGGCACTGTGAAAACATCACAGTGCCTAGGTGTCGTTCCATTCGTCGTGCTGCTTACGCGTTAGAAGCATCGAGAGCTTCTTGGAGAGCTGCCTTGGGGCGAACGCCCACAAAACTTTCTGAAACTTCTCCACCCTTGAAGACCAACAACGTTGGAATGCTGCTGATTCCAAACTTCTGCGCAATCCCAGGATTGTCGTCGATGTTGATTTTGCCGATTTTGACCGCTGGGTTCTCACTGGCCAATTCGTCAATCATGGGAGCGATCTGACGGCATGGACCGCACCAGGGTGCCCAAAAGTCAACGAGCACGGGGGAGTCTGATTGCAGCACTTCGCTATCGAAGTTCTCATCAGTAAATTCTTTTACAGCATCAGATGCCATGGAAACTTCCTTTTAAAGAATAGGTTGGTCAACGCAAATTGTAGGTATCGAGGATCTGCTGTCAATTTGCCCACTGTCAAAGTGGCCTAATTGCCATTCGCTTTTAACCCGCTCTCAGCGGTAGCAATATCCGAGCCAATTCGTCCAGTATCATCGCGGTAGCTCCCCAAATCCGATTTCCCCCATACTCAAATGCGGGAGCGTTAAATTCCAAGGTATCAAAACCCGACTCGTTCGCTGGGTGGGGGTTGGCTTGCGTAAAATGGACTCGCTTGTTCATCCGAAAGACTCCCCGTCGACTCGGTCGCAACAACTCTTCGAGCGGCAACAGGATAACATCCTCAACTTCAACGGGATCGGGCAGCCAAGGGGATGGTGGACGATCGATGATATACACCATCGGTTGGACTGCGTTATCACTAACATAGACATATTGTGGGTGCAGTCCGCCACAACAACGTTGGACTTGGGGACGAATTCCTAATTCCTCTTCGAATTCGCGTAGCGCTGCAACGTTAGCGGACTCCCCCGCTTCCAATCGCCCCCCGGGTAAACAGATTTGCCCGCCGTGATGCTTCAACGTCATCGGACGCCGCGTCAATGGAATCAGCCAACGTTGTTGCGTGTCTTGATAGAGCGAGATGGCAACCGCTGCTTGCCGGCATCCTCGACGCGCTGGCCCTCGATGCCGACCATAGGCAAGTCCGGGAAACATCGCCGCGAGCGAATCGGACTTGCCGCTTTCATTCACCGCCGAAGAGGGACCCGAGATGGAAGGCCCCGAGAGTCGCTCCGAAAGATAGCTACCGAGATCGGTATTAAAGAACATCGCATGCAATCCCGATTGAGCGGGCGTTGACCTTCGCGTCCGACGCCCCCCCGGCTGAGCGAATGCACGCCCAGGAACCATGGAAAAATGGAGACTCGTAACGGCGGGCTAATTCACGGCCGCCATCAGTCGATCCAACTTTGATTGCACTGCGGCCAATTGCGTTGCCACCCCATCATGCTTTTGCTTCATTGCCTCGGCGGCTTGCTGGGCCTTGAGCAATGCTTCCTGCAGTGCGGGCAACATTTTCTCCAGCTCCGCTGCTTCGGCGGTCTTAGCTGCCGCAGCCTGTTGATGGGTTGCAACCGAGTTATGCGTCGCGATCCGCTCGCGTCGCACGTTCACCAACTGGGTCAAGTGGCTGGCGAGATCTTGTTCCGCAGCGGCAATTGCTTCCAACTTGGCGACATCGCCGTTGGCTTGCACTCGGACTGCGATCACGGCGTCGTGTTTATCACGCGAGACATTGACCAGCGTCGGCAATTGTCCATCCAACTCCGCCGTCTTCTTGGTCGCGGCATCCGCTGCGACTTTCGACTTCTCGGCTTCCGCTTTCGCGGCAGCGATCTTGGCATTGAGTTCATCGATCGGCTTTTGCGCCGCCGCGACGGCATTCATCGCCGCATCCAATTCAGCCTTAATCGGCTGCAGTGTTTGTTGCATCGCCACCAATTGTTGCTCCACTACTTTGGCGCGTTCGGCGGCGGGCGGCGGGTTGGCTGCCAAGGACTGCTTCTCTTCGGGTTTTTCACTCAGAGCACTAAACACTTGGCCGTCCCAATCGCCGTAGATAACGCGGCTGCCATCGTGAGAGATTGCAGCTTGCATTACGTACTCGGCCACCGGTTGAAACTCGCGAATCAGCGTCCCGTTTGCATCCCACAGTTTGACTCGTTTGTCTTTGCCCGCCGTCACCAAGCGGCCTTGGTGGTCGAATGCAACATCGGTGACTCCGCCGCCATGAGCATTGATGGATTTGATTGCTTTGCCTTGGTTGACGTCCCAAACCTTGACGGTTCCATCATCGCTAGCGCTGGCGACGACATTAGAGTCATCGCGCCACGCAACCCCGTTGATGGCTCCTTTGTGATCGTTCAAATCCATATACAAGCGTCCGGTATCGGCTTCCCATAAACTGAGCCCGGCCGAACGGTCTCCGGATGCAATCAAGACTCCATCGGGGCTGTACGCTACAGTGTAAATCCAATCGGTGTGTTTCTTCAGATCGAACAGCAACTCGCCGTCGGTGGCGTCGTAAATACGCAACATTTTCTGCGGACCGCCCATCGCAACGCGCGACATGCTTGTGTTGACGTCAGCATCAAACACCACATCCAATTCATCGCCGACGGTCGCGACGCGTTCGCCAGTCTTCACATCGTAAATTGCCGCGATCCCCTGCAAAGAGTGCTCTCCACCACCAGCAATCAAGAAACTGCCATCACGGCTGAAACGCAGTGATTGAGCAATCCCTTCTGCAAACGGCAAAATGCCCAGCAACTCTGATGTTTCGCTGTGGTACAACGCAATTTGCTTTTGCCCCGCGATGGCGACCAAAGGGGCCCATGGGCTTGCTGCAATTGCGGTGATCGCGGAGGCGCGTTCGGTGACAACCGGAACCCGCTGCGGAATCGATTCCGGCATCGCTGCAGGACCTTCGGGTTTCCCAGCACTGCCCGCAACGAAGGCGAGCGTGTTTTTCTTTTTGGCCTTCGCCTTGGAACCGGAGTTCTCCAGAATCCCCCCTTCGATCCAAGCTTGAATGATGGCCAATTGTGCGGCGGGCAATTTATCTTGATTCGGCGGCATCACTGGGGTGTCGTCATGATTGATCAATTGCCACAAACGGCTCCCCGAAGGATCGCCATCATCGTAGACGACTTCACCACTACCGCCACCTTCGATCAAGGCGGTGTAGGTATCGAGGGCGAACCCCCCTTTCTTTTCACCTTGGTTGTGGCAGCTTGCACAATGCTGGCGAAAGATCGGTTTGACATCGTCGTCAAACGTAACCTTCTTGACCTCGGGTGTCGACTTCTCGTCCGCGGCGGTGCTAACACCGCAGGCCAACAACACGAACAAAGTGGTAATGGTGAATCGAGTCATAGCGATTGAAAATCGAGTTAAGGAGCAAATTTTCAGTGAGGGAACCATGAATAAGTCATTCGAATCAGTGATTGAATGCAAATTCACGACTATTGAGAACGGCCCAGAACACATCGGCCAACGCGGCCGTCATGTCGCCTTCCGCTGGAATCGTCGCTAACAACTTTTCCTGTTCCTCCGGAGTCGGTTTACGAGCGAGCGAGCGAATGTAGATTCGATCAATCACTTGTTCCTTGCTGAGCTTCTCGTCGTTGACCCATTTTTGAATCACCTTGCCCTGCTCAATTTTATTGGTCACCGAGCTACCGTTTAGCAAATGCAGCGCTTGTGAAAGGGATGGCGACGTGGTCGCTTCGCAATCGCAAGCGGTTGCTCTTGGCGACCGTCCAAAGGCGTCGAGGAAGTAGGTTGAGGTTGCCCCATCAGCGATCTGGACCGCCGAGGCTCCCAGTGGCAAGCCACGATATTTCTCGGGCGCTTCGGTGACTTGGCATAGGCAATCGAGCAAGCTTTCCGCTCCGATGCGTCGCACCACGGCATAGGCGTAGTTGCGACTGTCGTGAGCGTTCGTTTCGTTGGAAAGACTGCTTCGTTGATAGGCTTCGCTGTTGCAGATATCGCGAACGAGCGAACGCAAATCGAACTTGTACTCGACCAATTTATCGCCCAGCGTATCAAACAACTCTGGGTTACTCGGTGGGTTACTAATCCGAATGTCATCGACTTGATCGACCAAACCGACGCCCATGAAATGAGCCCAGATGCGATTGGAAATCGAACGTGCAAAAAAGGGATTCTCGGGACTGGTCAACCAATTGGCGACGACTTCCCGGCGATCCTTCCCTTTGGTGTCCGGAGCTTCCCCACCCAAGAATTTTGGCGGCACGGGTTTCCCGGTAACGAGATGGTTGACTTCGCCACCGAAGCGGTTGAAGACGACTCGTTCACGATAATCTTCGGCCTGCTTACGCCCCACTTGAGAGAAAAACGACGCGAAGCCGTAGTAGTCATTCATCGTCCAACGGTCGAACGGGTGGTTATGACATTGGGCGCACTGGGTGCGAATGCCCATGAACACTTGGGCGACATTCTCGGCCGTCTTAAGTGTATCGCGTTCGATCTCATAAAAGTTGGTCTCCGGCGAGGTGAACGTTCCACCGGTACTCGTCAACAATTCACGCACCATTTGGTCGATCGGGACGTTGCGTGCGAACTTGTCGGTCAACCAATTGGCGTACAAGAAGGCCGATTTGTAGCTGACGGTGTTGCTGCTCTTGATCATCAACAGTTGTGCGAACTTCATCGCCCAAATTTCGCTGAACTCTTTGCGTTCCAGCAAACGATCGATCAATTCGGCGCGTTTATTGGGCGCCGCGTCCGCGACAAATTGGTTGTACTCTTCTTCGGTCGGCAACAACCCGGTGATGTCGATCGTCACTCGGCGAAGGAATTCTTCATCGCTGCATCGACCGCTTGGCAGGATACGAAGCTGTTGGAGTTTTTTGCCAACCAATTGATCAATGTATTCGCCTTCAATCTTCGGCGCGGTGTACTGCAACTCGGTCGGTAGCGCCAACACCTGACTGCCCACCGTTTCCGTGATGAAGCGGGCCATCACGAAGGCTTCACCCCGTTGGCCAGCGGTCACGATCCCCATCGGATCGATCGACGCCGTGCTCGCGTTGTTGGAAGTAAACGCGGCCAAACGAGTGACGTCTCGGGTGGTGCCATCGCTATAGGTCGCCACGGCAACAAAACGCTGCTGAGTGCCCTCGCCCTCGATCACCGCTTGCGGCGGATAGATCGCCAGCGATTCGACTGCGGGCGGTTTGGCATCGGCCGCATCGGCTTTCGCTCCCTTTTGCAACCACTCTAAAATGGTCGCATAGTAATCCGAGTCGGTGTCAAATAATTTACCGCCCGTGTGAGGAACCGAACCGACCGCTTTCTTCAGAAACAGACTTTCTTCGGGAACCGCCAAGTTGATGCGGCGGAATCCAATCTCACGTGTGATCCGATAGTAATCCCCGTCGGGGTCGAACCCAAACAAGCTAACTCGGAACCCATCTTTGCCTCGAGCGGCACCATGACAGGATCCTGTGTTACAGCCCGAGCGCGTCAGCACAGGCATGATGTCTTTTTCAAAGCTGATCTCAGGCTTCGTCGATGCCCCCGTGACCACGACGGGAACACGAACCTCGGTGCCTGCATACGAGCCCACCAGTTCGGTGTTTCCATCGGCGACCGGGTAGAGCATGAACCCGTCACGACGCACCTTCGATTCATCGGCAATCACCCATTCCATTCGCTCGCTGGCGTCTTCGGTGATCCCATCGTCGCGACGTAGCACGGCGACAAAGGATTGGAAGTCCCGTGCCGAGCCCAGTTTAATCTCTGGAGGATAAACCGCGATCTCAGGCTTTTTCGCCGCGTTGGCGGGGGGAGTTGCTGACTCAGGCGCCGCCGCAACCGCAGGCAGCGCGGTGACCGTCGAAACGATGACAGCGAATGCGAGCCGTTCTAGATGTCTTTGAAATGGAAAGTTCATGCGAAGTTCCTCACTGAACAATAAATGCAAGCGATTGAATGGTGCGTGATACATCGGGCCCAAACGGTTTGCCTGAGCGAGGCATCCTTGATTACTGATTCTTCATCTGGCGAAGTTGCTCAAGCCGGCTGAGCGGCTTCGGCGCGGCGGGTTTGGCTTCCGCTGGCTTAGGCTTCTCGGCCACCTTAGCCGGCTCGTCCTTCTTGGGTGGCAAAGGTTTGTCGATACGAATTTCGCCCGTGCCGTTGGTTTGAAATATGACCTCATCCCCGACTTTGACTCGCGATTGGCAAACCATGGTTTTGTGGTTGCCCACCTTTGCATCCGCAGCGATCGTGATGGGGAAAATGACGCTGGTCGATTCCTTGGTAATTTTCTGGATCGGAGCGGAGCTGGTTACCCCGTTGGGGATGCCGACAAGCTCCACCTCGGCTTCACCTGGAAGATCCCGCAGGACTTCCAATTCGACCGCGACGGTGGCTTCGGTGCCCGTTTCCGCAGCCGCACGTTGGAAGGTGTATTTAAACAACTGCGGTTCAACGACCAACATGATTGGAGGCGTGGCAATTTCCGCGGTGCCGTTATCGGTCGGGTAACTTGCCACCATAATCACGGGCCAGGTTCCTACCGCAGCGCCGCCGTTTGCCGTGATCGGAATCTCGACTTCGGTTTGGCCTTTATCGATTTTGCGGCTATTGTTGACCGCAACCCCAGGAGGGTTATAGAGCGTGCGAAGCGAGACCGCCTCGTCGAACCCTTCATTCTTTTTGATCCGCACGAGCAGGCTTTTGTTTCCGTCGCGAACGATCGGGGTCTGCGGTTGTACTAATTCAATTTGGAAGGGAGCCGCATCGGTAATCGCGATCGCGGCTCGATCGGTTTCATAGCCCCACATTGGCCGTCGGTTTTGGCCGAGCACAAGCTGGTGCATCTGCTTGAGTTCCCCGGTAACGCCAGCGTTTGCTTCATCGCCTTTGCCACGGATATCAAACAGGGTGGCGGTATGAGTCGCGTCCGGCTTGGCCGTCAACAACACCGGAATCTCTCCACGCCCGGCAGGCATTGGAAACGTGCTCACCGTGATGTTTTCGGGAATTCCTTCCAACTCCATGTTGATTTCACCGTTGTAGCCACGTCGGGTCGCGTTGACCATCGCAGCAACTTGGCCCCCGATGGGAACCGAGATCGTTTCAGGATAATCGCGGCGTAGTTCGGCAAGCGACAAATCAAACTCATTGACGGCCGAGGCAACTTCGATTCGATAATGATGAATCGGGCTACCGCCACGCAGATGATCATAAATCCGAACGCTATGAACCCCATCGACGGCCGCAGCGAACTCGACAAACGGGTCAACATTTGTGCCCACATCATCCGACGACACCAATGTCTTGCCGTCGGGAGCGAACACGTTCAAGACCGCGTCCAAAGGCGAACGCAGCACGTTCCGAGCGTAAACGGTGACGCGAAAACGCTCCCCCTTTTTACAGGGGAAGGCAAAGCAATCGAAATCGCCTTCCTTTTCAATGACGCCACAAAACGCCGCAGGAACGGTCGACTCAGGCGCCTTGGCACGGTCGTCATTGGGCTCTTGCTCCATCACCACCGGCAACTCGTTCACTCGCACCCAGTTGGGCGACGGAGAGATTCCTTTTTCGTTTTCGGTGACAACCGCCCATTGATCATGAGCTTCGCTAGGCAGTTGAACCGACGCCTCCGTAACGCTGCCATCCTGGGCAATCAATTTGGCATTCAGCGTTGAACCGGGAACCCCGCCGCCGGGAATCGCAGCGACAGGTCTGGGGAAAGTTCCCACATGCAATCGGTAGTGAGCGAGGCCACTTCCACCAAACGAACTATCTCGCACTAGAACCGTGTAGGTGCCGTCCTCGGTGGCCGTGAACGAACACGCGCCGTCTTGTTGCAACAACGCCGAGTCGTCACTGCTGGCGACTTCAAAACGACCCTCATTCAAAATGGCAATGTAAGGGTCGAGGATATTCTGGTTATTGAGTGAATACGTTAACCGCAGCCCTTCAATTTCAACATTCAGCGTATCGCCCGCCTTCAACTTGACTTGAAAATGATCGACATCTTCTCGCTCGACCACGCCCTCCATGGTCGAATTCAATTCGATCACCTGGGGCGCATTAAAGTCATTGTTTGGCTCGACCTCTTGAACCACGGGCATCGAACCGACCCCCAAAAGTCTCAGGTTCGCGACCCCACTCTTGGTGACCAAACGAACGGGGTACAAACCGGGAGCGAGTTTTTCATCCGCCTTCAGCTTGACTTCGACCTTGGCGTTATCAAGCGGCTTGACTTCGAGAATCGTAATCCCGGGGACATCGGTCAGCACTTGATGTGCGTCTTTGAGCCGTGCACCTTGAAAAACGACGGTAACCTCTTCGCCACGACGAACGCCAAGCGGGGACAATCGCGTCACTTGAGGAAGCGCCGCCAGCGAACTAGACGCGATCACCGCGGTGAGCAAAAGGGGAACGAATACGTTGACTTTGAATCTTGAATTCACTTGAGCAACCGATTGGAGGCGGGTTCGTTAAACACAAAGCGGCCCGCAAGGACCGCCTTCAACTTTGCAGCGAAACGATGCCCCTTTTCGGCGTCCCATTGGCCACCGATACTTCAGCATGATTCGCTGCGAGGTGGGCGAGTAGTTTAAACCATCAAAGGTTCAATCAACTTGCCACCGTCGACGATTTCGATCGGCCGACCACCGGGAGCCATCAACTCTTTGTCAGCCACAATGCCAAGCAAGCGATACATGGTGGTTGCCAAATCTTCAGGCGAAACCGGATTTTCCTCTGGCTCAGCTGCGGTCGAGTCCGAGGCACCGTAAATCGTGCCGCCCTTGATCCCGCCACCGGCCAACAGCACGCTAAATACCTTCGGCCAATGGTCGCGACCGGCGTCCTTATTGAGTTTAGGGGTTCGCCCAAACTCGGTGGTCACCATGACAAGCGTTTCCTCAAGCATGCCTCGCTCGGACAAGTCGTCCAACAACGCCGACAAGGCGACGTCAAACGCCGGAACTTGACTACGAATCGAGCTCGTCATATTGACGTGCGAATCCCAGCTACCATAAGTCATGGTCACCAAGCGGGAGCCCGCTTCCACCAAACGACGAGCCATCAACATTCGTTGGCCCGCCGTGTTGCGACCATAACGATCACGCAGCTTGGCGTCTTCTTTTTCGATATCAAACGCTTCACGCGCCGCCGGAGTATTGAGCATATCGTAGGCACGTTGATAGAACGTATTCATCGCCTCGATATTGTCCGCCTGAACCGCCGAGGTGAATTGGTTGTTCACCACTTCGAGCGCCGACTTACGCCGAGCAAATCGCTCTTCATCGACACCACTAGCAAGACTCAAATCGCGAACCTTAAAGTTGCCTTGACTTGGATCCGAACCGAGAGCAAACGCTCCGTAACTGCTCGGCAAATACCCCGTGCCGGCATATTCGGTTGGCACGTTGGGAATACAAATGTAAGGAGGCAGGTTGTTACGCGGCCCCAACTCGTGACTGACGACCGATCCAAAGGAAGGGTACTGAAGCGCGGGACTCGGCTTGTAGCCGGTGAACATGTTGTGAGTACCACGTTCATGAGCCGCTTCACCGTGGGTCATCGAACGGATGATACTAAACTTGTCCGCACGCTTTGCCAGCTGAGGCACCGACTCACAGAACACTTCGCCTGTGTTCGTCTTGATCGTCTTGAGCTCGCCCCGATACTCCAAAGGACTATAGGGCTTGGGATCAAACGACTCCTGCTGCGCCATTCCGCCGGGCAGGAAGATGTGAATTACACTCTTCGCCTTGGCTTCGACAAAGTCATACTGCTTCATTTCCGCGGTAGCTTGACGCATCAACAATTCGGGCAACGAAAGCCCGATTGTGCCGAGCGTTCCAGCCGCAAGAAAACCACGACGACTAAAGGGATTTCCGTGACAACGCATGTTTCCAATTCTCCGAAATGAGAAAACGTCCAACGTAATTGAAGGGCTTCGAGCGATTCGGCTTCGAGTGCAAATCGCCAGTACGGTCTATTCTCAAAGCGTGCGAAGTGATGCTCACCTGATTCATCACGTCTTGCTCATGGGGGGATGACACCGCCAGCGAATCAAAAGCGCCGATAAGGATGTCGGATTTAGGTAGGCCCAGATCCTCAAAACGACTTCCATCAAAGAAGTGCAACGTCTCAGGCTCTAGTATATTTTGGGGTGGGAAGGCTTACAGTGAACCTTATTAAGAAGCGGAATCTAGCATTATAAATCCCGCAACGATGCCGATTGTATCGAAAAAGTGGCCTGCCGTCAATTATATTCTGGGGGGAGCATCGCCATCATTGTAAGGGAAACACGCTGACACCGCCTTGTGGTGCCCAAAACCGGGCGGATTGGGCCCGCCACGCAGAACCGCTGCAAGCGGAAACTCCCTAATGCGAGCAATCGCTAAAGATGTGCTAGCTAACGAGATCGCTTTACGATTTGCTTCAGGATGCGGAGCATTGCAGCGGTCTCAACCTGAAGTTTTTTCAGTAAAGTGGCAAGCTCATCACGTCGCCCCTCTTTCGCACACTGCTCGATTTCCCGCGCCAGCGAATAGACTTGATGGGCAAAAAAGAGGTTTGCGGAACCTTTCAATGTGTGAGCGGCACGGCCAATTTCCGACAATTCCCCCTCGGGGATGGACTCAACCAGAGTCTTCAGCAGCGACTCGCACTCGCCAATAAAGACCTCAGCCAATCGCCGAACGCCACGTTTTCCCCCAGGGATTCGTGACTCAGCGGCATGCAGATCAAGAATGCTCGCATCCTCGAGATCCTCAAGCTCCGCCAACGGATCCTCGGCGGAGGACGCACCACCTCTAGAGAGGGGATCTCCGATCTGACTCGACGCCAGTCCAGGGGACACCCGGTTCGTCAAGTCCTGCGTTGCATCCGCTTCGGCTGGGACGACCGCGTCGGCGAAGCGAAGCAATGTTTCTTGTAAGCGGCGAGGGTGAATCGGCTTAGACAGGAACGCGTCCATTCCCGCGGCGAGGCACGCATCGACATCTTCTTGCATCGCCGCGGCCGTCAATGCGATGATCGGGATGCGGGAACCGGGTAACTGTGACTTCTCGTATTCGCGTATGCGTTTGGTCGCTTCGATCCCATCCATCACGGGCATATGCATGTCCATCAGGATCACATCAAAAGGTTCACTCCGCCAGCATGCGACCGCTTCTTGACCATCGCTGGCGATCTTGAATGGATGCCCCGATGCCCGTAGCATCCCTATCGCAACTTGCTGATTGGCCAGCCCGTCTTCGGCAACAAGCACTCGCACCTGCGCCGTCGGTGGTAAAGTCGGCTTGAGAGGTTCCGCGGGTGATTGATGGATCCCAAGAACGCCCACGATGGTGTCGAGCAATTCGGACTGAACGACCGGTTTGTTCAAATAGCGAGCGATATTGAGTTCACTCAGTCGCGCCGAACTCTCAGGAAAGTTCGCCGATGACAACATGATTAAACGTTCGGTGTAATCGGGAAACTCGTCTCGAAGTCGCCGCGCCAATTCGAAGCCGTCCATGCTCGGCATCATGCAGTCGAGCACGACGAGCGTGAACGGTTCGCAACGCAATCGCGCTTCACGAAACAATCGCAAAGCACTCTCGCCTCCATCAGCAAGCGTCGCCTCCAACCCCCAGACCGAAAAAATCTCCTCCAGAATTCGGCGATTCACAGGATTATCGTCGACCACCAAGACGCGAGTGCCTTGCAGTTGGCTGAGATGCCCCTGGAGCGGGCCGAGATGATTGTCCGGTAGCGTCGGTGGAGGCGCAATCGTGAACGGCGCGGTAAACTCAAACGTCGTCCCTTTGCCGAGCTCGCTTTCGACTTGCAAGGTTCCTTGCATTAGCTCGATCAGTTGACGCGAGATCGCCAGCCCCAAACCGGTACCACCAAAGCGACGGGTCGTCGAAGAATCCCCTTGGGTAAAGGGCTCAAGCACCGATTGGAGCTGATCATTGGCGATCCCGATTCCAGTGTCGGTCACTTGAAATCGAAGCCAAACGGGAACCGACTCGGCCTCCGGTCGATGAACAGTCGCTTGCGGAGCGTCCGTCCCCGCGGCTTTACTGGTCTCGGCCCTTGGCGACACGTCCACATCCACAAAGACATGCCCGGCTTCGGTAAATTTGATGGCGTTACCGATCAAGTTCATCATCACTTGACGCAACCGTCCAGGATCACCCAGCAAGCGAGCGGGCACGTCCGGCGCAATACGACAAAGCAATTCCAAGTTCCGTTCGGACGCTTTGACGGAAAGGGTTTGCCCGGTCTTTTCAATCACCTCTCGAGGCGCAAACGGAATCGACTCGAGTTCGAGTTTGTTCGCTTCGATCTTAGAAAAATCGAGGATCTCGTTGAGCAGCCGCAGCAGGGAGTCGGCCGAATCGCGCACCAGCGTGTTGTAATCACGTTGCTCAGGAGTCAAATCCGATTGAGCCAGGAGTTCGGACATGCCAATGATCGCATTCATTGGGGTACGAATTTCGTGACTCATATTGGCTAAGAAATTGCTTTTCGCCGCGTTCGCTTTAGTGGCGACGTCGCGAGCTTCGCACAGCTCATGCTGTGATTTGGTTAACTCGGTGATGTCGCGAGTAATCCCAAACGTCCCAATGATTTCCCCCGCTTCGTCTCGCAGCGGCATCTTGGTCGACATGCACCACGTGTCATCGCGATCCGCCCACGTTTCGCGTTCGATGCGGTTAATGAGCGCTTCCCCACTCCGCATCACCTGCAGCTCATCCTGCCGCGCGACCAAGGCGTGTTCGGACGTAAAAATGTCGGAGTCCGATTTCCCAATGACGTCGTGCTCTCCCTCCATGGCGAACTTTTTCGCCATCGCTTTGCTGATCCTTAGAAAGCGACTTTCGGTGTCCTTGAAATAGATCGAATCGGGAATGTTGTCGAGCAGGGTGTTGAGCAGACTTTGCTCGTACTGCAATTCCTTTTCTGCTCTGATCCGCTCGGTAACGTCCCAAAACATCACCTGGATTCCCATGACTTTGTGCTGGACATCCAAGATCGGGCACTTCAGTCGCTCGATCCAGCGGGGGCTGCCATCGGGCGAAACCGCTTCTTCGATGTCGTGAAGCGCGGTGCCTTTTCTCATCACCACTTGATCGTCGGCGACGTAACAAGCGGCCAGATGGACAGGAAAAAGATCGAAGTCATTTTTGCCAAGAATCTCGTCGAGCGTTTTACCTCGCACCTCCAGATATTTCTTGTTAGCAAATAATCGGCGACCTTCGGTGTCTTTGATCAGCAAACTGACGGGAAGCGCGTCGGCGAGCGACTGGTACGTTGAACGCGCGTCGGCAAACACACGACCGAGGAATCCACTGTCCTGAGACATAAACTGCAATTAACTCCCAACTAAAGCATTGTTTTATGCTTCACTCATGATGGCACAAAATCATCATCGAGTGTCAGAGTTTGCGCGAACGTTGCTAACAATTCCGCAATATGATCGATATCGGACAACGAGATCACCTCGACGGCCGAGTGCATGTAGCGATTCGGAATCGCAACCAATCCCGTCGCGACCCCTCCTCCATGCGTTTGCAGGACGTTGGCATCATTGGGGGTCGCACGCCCCACCGCAGCCATTTGATACGGGATCGAATGCTTCTCAGCGAGCTCCACCAAACGCTGGGCCACCTTTGCGTTGATATTAGGACCACGAAAGATAACGGGGCCTCCGCCAACGCGAATATCGCCCTGCTGTTGCCGTTCGATGGTAGGGCAATCCGATGCATGGGTCACGTCAACCGCGATCGCAACGTCAGGGTTGATGCTGCCGGCGGCGGTTTTGGCGCCACGCAAGCCAATTTCTTCCTGGACCGTCGAGACACTGTGCAGGTGACAACGAAGCGAACTCGCCGCAGACGCCGAACGGCGCAGCGCTTCCATCACCGTCCACATCCCCGTTTTGTTGTCCATCCCTGGACCACTGACGCGATCGCCTAGCAGCGGACGATAGGTCAAGTTCAAGGTGACCGGATCGCCGATGCGAACCAACTGTCTCGCTTGAGCCTCATCTTTCGCTCCGATGTCCAGCCACATTTCCTTGAGCTGGACGACTTGCCCCTTCTCTTGTTCGGTCAACAGATGAATCGGCTTTCGGCTGATCACGGCAGCGACCGGCCCCTCCGCAGTCCAAATCGTCATCCCTTGGCCAATCAATTGCTGAGGATCCCAGCCCCCGATCGTTTGGGCGTACAAGAACCCCGATTCATCAATGTGTGAAATCAGCATTCCAATCTGGTCACAATGCCCCGCGTACATCAGCCGCGGTCCCGATAGATCGCCCACGCTCGCAATCAAGTTGCCATGCACGTCGGTGCGGACTTGATCGGCGAACGGACGGATGTAGTCACCGATCAGCCGCTGGATCGGCTCTTCATACCCCGAGGGACTCGGGGTCTCGATGGCTTGGCGAAAGAACTCGCGGGCGGCGTCTTGCATCAATATTGCTTTCAAATTTCGATGATTGCTATCAAGTCAATGGATATGAATCAGCGAGCGGCGCTGCGTTGATTCAACCTCAGGGCGTGTAGAATGAACGATTAGAACGAACGATCGCATGAGGGGAACGGTGAAGTTTTCATGATCACGTGATGCCACCAACTTGAGCCAAACTGGAAAACAGGCGAACTTTCCATGGTTTTTGCCGGCGTATTTTGAACTCAATCCGACGCTCCGGGTCACCCAGGGTACAGAATTCGATCGACCCTGAAAAATTATTCCTGGTTGATTCTGCACTCGGTTTTGAGCCGCATCGCATGCGGCCAATGTAGCGAAAGCGTGAGAAACGCGTGAGTTTTGGCAACCCAGGCCCTGCGGGCGTATCAGTCGTCAAAACGCTCTTGACATGCGAAACCGTTGATACTGCTTTTTCATGATCAAACGCACTAAAGAGTTGACCCCGTTTTACTCGACATTAACTCTCGGATCGAGGTGTCTTTTCTTGACGCGTTTGAGGTTGTGAAGGTTTGGCTTGCCAGAACATCACCACCCTCCTCTGCGAAGAGCAACCAAGACACATGCCTTGATCTACCCAGGGGGGAATCTGGGAAACGCTTCTGCTGAAACCGGGATGCAAATGGCATCGTTGTTTGAGTGGTCGCGAGTATGACCTGAGCGTCAGCGGTTCCTGCAATCCAAGACGCGGAAGGGTGAGTGTTACTTCGGCACTCATCACGACCGTTTTTGGACTCAGCGATCGGTGACGTTTTGTCAGCACGACTCGCAGCTTCTAACCCCTGAAAAACGATCTCATGAAAATGAGTTCGCCTAAATTTTAATAAACAAACCGCGAGGAATCCCGCTCGGTAAGCGTCGCAGGATGCGAGCCGGCTGGCCCGACCCAGCGTTAATCATGACTGTAGCTTTGTCTTCGTAACCCACTACGAGCACAAAACGCCCGATTCAGGACCGGACGTACAGAAAGTGAAGGACGAATAAGGCCGCTAGATCAATGGTTACCGACGCACCATTGGTCGAGGGAAAATTAAACGAGGCGTTATGGAGTACCTAGTATGAAGGTCTTCACAACTGGACAGGTCGCCAAGATCTGTAAAGTAGCACCCCGAACTGTATCTAAATGGTTCGATTCGGGACGATTAAAAGGTTATCGCATTCCAGGATCTCAGGACCGACGCATTCCGCGTGAGTACCTGATTAAGTTCTTGAAGGAACACGGTATGCCCTTGGGTGACTTGGAAGACGAAGCGATGGCTAAATGCCTGATCGTCGCCCAAGACCAGGTGCTGATCGAGAACCTCAAGCGTGAACTTCCACCCGAAAAAGCATTCAAAGTGGCTGTCGCCGCGAGCGGTTTCGAAGCGGGAATTCAAGCGGAAAGCTTCAATCCAGACTGTATCATTGTCGACTTCTCGATCGGTAAGATCGAGGCGGTTCAGATTTGCCAAAATCTGCGCAAGAACATCGACTTCACCGATATTGTCCTGATTGCATTGCTTCCCGACGATGGGCAACCGATGAGCTTCGACCGAAGCAGCATCAATGAGACGTTCAAGAAGCCATTCGACGCGCACTTGCTCGCCGAACGCTTGCGAACTCTCGTCGGAAGCAAGAAAGAATTGGTCTAATCAGCAACCCAAGGCGGCTGATAATCCAATCGGTCCGCCGCTGATTGACGATCCTGAATGCCTCGTCCAAGACGTCGCACACCATCCCGCGGTGTGCGACGTTTTTTTATGCGCCCACCTCATACGGCATCCTCCCTCCGGCGGCACACCGGCATCACGAATCTTCGCCGACTCGGTGTCACCGGGACGTGATGCTGCGATCGAGGTGTGCTATTTTGAAGCCGCGATCGGTTTGCGTGCTCTCTCGTTGCAGGTTCAGACCGTTGCAGGTTCAGACCGCTGCAGGTTCAACCTGTTTTCAACGCACCTCCGTGACCTGTCGAATCGATCCGTATCGGGTCGATTCGTATTTTGGAAACGCTCCACGCTCGCCATAGGAAGCGACCTTGTCTCATTTTGACCCCTCCGGCAACGCCCACATGGTCGATGTTTCGGCCAAACCGATTACGGTCCGCGAAGCGATCGCTACGGTCGAGATCGAGATGGCAGCGAACACGGCTGCCGTGATCCAGAGCTCCAGCGCCGCCAAGGGGGATGTGCTCGCCGTCGCACGCCTGGCCGGAATTCAAGCCACGAAACTGACGTCACAGTTGATTCCGTTGTGTCACGCGATTCCCATTGAATCGGCCAGCGTTGATTTCGACTGGAGATCGGCTAGTCCACCGTCACCCGATCAAACGGTGCTGCAATGTCGTGTTCACGTGCGAACCTCCGCCAAAACAGGCGTTGAAATGGAGGCCATGACGGCAGCGTCGATTGCCGCGTTGACGGTCTACGACATGGTCAAATCAATCGATCGATCGATCGTGATTGGCCCGCTCGTCTTGGCAGCAAAATCGGGGGGCAACTCTGGGGATTTTCGCCGCTCGGACCACCGCGGCTAATCGCAAACCTCTCACAGCGAGGCGACTCAACCCAACGCGGGCCCCACCTGTTGGGCTATCGGTCCCCGACGTTTGAATTCGCCAACTCACGGCTCGATTCGCCTACCTGCTGCCCCCGTCGCTCCCGCCAGAAGAGTGATCGAAGCCCAGCCACGATTTGCGACCGCAAAGCCCCCCTCTCGCCAAAATTCGCTTTAGTCGCCAAGCTATGCACGCAATTTACATCGACGCTAGGTTCGCAGCGGGTTGCCTACCCAGACTCCCTGGGGAGGGAGAGATTGTTGGTTGCTTCGCATGCTCAATTGCGGTTCCATGGGAATGTGGGATGCCGCACAGGCCTCTTCTGTCCTATTTCACTCACCGGTTTCGCCGAAATGGATTCGACTTCGACCCTCCGCGCTGCTCAATTGAAGACGCCGACGGAAACTCACGCCGCAGCCAGCGAGACGGAATCCCGTGGGAATTCCCCTCCCCGCGTTTCCTCCGCACAAATTGCACAGCTCTACGCCCCGATCGCGTCGGAACTTCGGCTTGTCGAAGAACGCTTCCAACAAGAACTGCAGTCGCCTTACGAGTCACTCGCCCCGCTGCTTGAGCACGGAACCCAATTGGGCGGAAAACGGCTACGACCTGCGATGCTATTGTTGGCAGCCTCGGCGGTTGGATCGGTGAGCGAGGACCACATCGTGTTGGGTGCCGTGATCGAAATGGTGCACACGGCCACGTTGATCCATGACGATATCCTCGACGAAGCCGAAACGCGTCGTCACGTCCCCACGGTCAATGCCAAGTGGAACAATCACACCAGCATCTTGCTGGGCGATTACTTATTCGCGCAAAGCTTCCGCTTGGCCGCAACCCTGCCCTCGACGGAAGCGTGCCGATGGATTGGTGAAGCTTCTCGTTTGGTTTGCGAAGGCGAGATGCGTCAAGTGTTGAAGCGTGACGTGTTGGACATCGACGAGGCGACGTACATTGAAATGATCCAAGGCAAGACGGCGGAACTTTGCCGGGTGGCTTGCCAATTGGGAGCGAGATTTGCCGACGGTACGCCCGAAGTTACCGCCTCACTCGCTGAGTATGGTAATGCGATTGGCATCGCGTTCCAGATCGCCGACGACTACCTCGACATCTGGGGAAGCGACCAACGCGTGGGCAAAACGCTGGGGACAGATCTGGAACAAGGCAAAATGACGTTGCCCATCATTCGGCTCTTACAGACGGCCGATGATACCCAACGCACCGAAATCTTGGATCTGCTTTCTCACTCCGACCATCGCAGCACCGAGAGCATCATGCCTTGGCTCGCTCAGAGCGACGCGCGTGAATATACGCAACAGACCGCGTTGGCCTATCAACATCAAGCCATCGCCGCGCTTGAGGTGTTAGCGGATTCCGAGGCCAAATCATCCTTGATCGCGATCGCTGAATTCGCAATCAACCGGCGGTTTTAGCGCGTAGTACCACAACGAACTCAGCGAAAGGATCCCTCCGGCAACCAAGGCCACTTGTCCTTAGAGCAATTTGAGAAATGACGTAGGTAAAAAAGTAGCTACGTTCGCCAGAACGTGGTCCACCGCGAACGCGACGTAGCTACATCAAAGATGGAAATGCGTTAGACGAGTTCCCAGCGACCGATTTGGCCATCTGCCAAGTCGACGAAGTACATCTCCCCATCGACCCCTTGTCGCATATCGACGACATATTGAGCACCGGTGGTGAAGACCGAAATCTCCGTCACCTGGCCATCGGCGTTGACCGAAGCGCGTCGCACGATGCCTTGGCCTAGATCGTTGAAGATGATGTCGCCTTCATAAAGCAGTCCAAGATCGCCGCCGCGAATCACATCTCCCATCACGATGGCGTTAATGCCGTCCCCGGCATGACTCAGCGCAATGATCGCAGGATCTGCCTGCGCTCCGTTGGCCAAAAAGGCTTGGCCCGAGGGCAGGTCTAAGTAGCCACCCGGAGTGACGATGTTGTACCCCTGGCCTCCTTCGTAGTAGGGCCATCCAAAGTTGGTGCCCGGATCGCCCGTATTGATTTCTTCCCAACGGGTCCACCCGACATCGCCGATGAAAAGGCGTCCGGTGGCATCATCCACGGCGATCCGGAACGGATTCCGCAAGCCGAGCTGATAGACTTTCGATCGGTTTGCATCCGCATCGCCGCTGAAGAATGGATTATCGGCTAAGCCTTGCCCAGTGATCGGGTCGATTCGTAGGATTTTCCCAGACAAGCTATCGATATCTTGCACGCGAACCGCCCTCGGGTCCATTTGGTTGTAGCTTGCTCCGTCACCGATCGAAACAAACAAACTGCCATCGGGAGCGAACTCAAGCGATGCAATCGTATGCGTTGTGCTATCGCTGTTAATAAAGTCGCGGATGTACGACCCATCAGGATTTTGCCCCGCCGGACGCTCGGCCATATCGACGACGCTGTTGGTAAAGCCATTGAAATTGGCCCACGTGCTCGCGCCGCCAAGCAGAATCGTCTCCGAACCGGCAACCATCGTCGTGTAATTGGTTCCCGCATCCAAGGTGATTCGCATCAATCGCCCAGCGCGGTTGCCGAGCCCATCGGGCCCCGCGTACCGGTCGCCTACATGATCCCAAACCTCCGGTGGGTCGTAGGTGTAGAGCAAATACATGTACGGACTGCTTGCCAAATCAGGATGCACGGCGACGTCAAGCAGTCCACGATCGGAGTAATGGTTCACCATCCCGGAAATATCAATGATTGGCGACGCCACCAATTGGCCATCGCGGAACACCTTGACGACCCCCGCCTTTTCCGACACATACAGATTGCGTCCATCGGCAGACCAATCGATTGCCGTCGGTTGAGCCAAACCACTATGAACGATTTGAGTGCGAATTTCTCCGCTCGGAAGGACCGGCGGATCGGCGATCGGCGTTTCCAAATTCAACCACCACGATTTGATCGCATGTCGATTGGGGCGGTCATAGTCGGAAGCGGAAAATCCGACGTACATTTGGTCACCGACAACTTGGTCTAACGCGACGGTTGCTTTGACAACAGCCAACCCAGGCTTGTCGGAGGTCTCGGAGATATACACCGCTAACACATTGCTGATTCCGTTGTAGTCGACCCAAGCGTGATAAACGCCGCCCAAGTTAAGGTTGATCGGTGCGGGAGCTTGAGCGAGCGGATTTTGAATTTTCCCGTTGACCACGATCGCAATCTCATCGCTGTACTTATCAAACCCGTTCTTCCAAGTATCGAGTTCGATCGCGATACTATTGCCGATTCCGTCGTACCCGATTCCGCTCGCTCCCCGGCCGAGCGCCTCTAGACCCGCAGCGGAATTTTGCAGCAGGAACGCGATACCATCGGCTCCTCCAGCACCCGCTCCCCCATCCATTTGGAACGTAAAGCTGGTTTGGAACGAAGTGTCCTGGGTGACCGAGACTGGCGTTGAAAAATAAGCCGATCCGCGTTGGTTGGCAGTCTCCGACGTGAGTTGCAGATTCCCCCCGGTAACCGTAGCGTTCCCATTCACGTTGATAAACTGTTGCGAGTCAAAGTTAACAAATGAAGGCAGGGGTTGTTCGTCGTCGATCAGCGTAATAATCGCGGTTCGCGGTACGCCGATCTCCGCGTCCACCGGATTGTCGATACTAACACTAAACGTTTCCGCGCGTTCTTCGAGCGTATCGTTCAAGATCGGAATGCGAATTTCGGCGTAACGTTGCCCGCTAACGAAGTTCAGGGTTCCCGTCGTACGCAGGTAATCGCTTCCATCGATCGCCGTTTGATCGTAGGTTTGATAATTGATTGAGGCTGCCGCAGTGGCATTGCCGGTGCGCACCACGCCGACGATCGCTTCCCCGGCCGCTTCGGAAACGGTGACCTGGGAAGTTTGCAAACTGAACGTTGCCGGGCCGTTGTTAGCGGGATCCGTGGGCTGATCGAGGTTCATCGACCAGGAGAGGATTCGGTGGGCATTGGGTTGATTGTAGTTACTCGCAGAGAATCCCGCGTACAACTGATTCCCCACCACGTTTGGTAAATCGACTTGAGTCGTCAATACCGCCGTTGCTGGCTTCTGGTTCGTGCTGGAGACGTAAACGGAGAGCGTATTGTTCTCCCCGTTGTAGTCGACCCATGCATACCCCACCGCGCCCGAGTTCAAATCGAGAGGGGAAGCGGCGAAGGCAATTTGATTGTGAGTGTCGCCGTTGAGCGTGACGGCAATCTCGTCTTTGAATTGATCCCAGCCATTTTTCCAGGTATCAAATTCAATCACCACGCTGTTGCCGATGCCTCGGTAGCCGATCCCGCTGCCATATTGGCCCAACGCATCGCTGCCTTGCGGTGAGTTTTGCAGCACCAGGGTGAATCCATCGGCACCATTGGGGCCCGCGCCCCCAGTAATCTCAAATGCAAAACTGGTTTGAAACGAAGTGTTATCGTGGACCGCAATCGGGCTGTTGAAAAACGCGGTGCCGGCTTGGTAGGTCGCCTCCGAAGTGAGTTGCAACTTGCCTCCTTGGATCGAGGCACCGCCATTGAGATTGATGGGATCACCGCTGCCAAAGCTGGCAAAACTTGGCAAGGATTGTTCGTTGTCAAGGATCGTGACGGTCGCCTTTTGGGGGCTGTTCAGTTCAGCACCGACAGGGTTCGACAACGAAACCGTAAAGGATTCGAGCAACTCGGCATCCAAATCGTCGAGAATCGTGATGGCAATTTCTACCACGGATTGATCGACGCCAAAATTTGCGATCCCGCTTTTCGCGGTGTAGTCGTCGCCAGCGGTGGCGGATTGATTCTGGGTTTGGTATTGAATCGATGCGGCTTGCGACAAGTCGCCGGTTCTACGGATCCGCAGGATCGCTTGACCTGCATTTTCGTTGACGGTGACTTGATTGTTCTCAAACACAAAGGCACCTGCCGGTGGCTCGGGCGCCGTGCCATCGACTGTCATCGCCCAGGAGAGAATTCGATGAGCATTAGGTTGATTGTAGTTACTCGCAGAGAATCCCGCGTACAACTGATTCCCCACCACGTTTGGTAAATCGACTTGAGTCGTCAATACCGCCGTCGCTGGCTTCTGGTTCGTGCTGGAGACGTAAACGGAGAGCGTATTGTTCTCCCCGTTGTAGTCGACCCATGCATACCCCACCGCGCCCGAGTTCAAATCGAGAGGGGAAGCGGCGAAGGCAATTTGATTGTGAGTGTCACCGTTGAGCGTGACGGCAATCTCGTCTTTGAATTGATCCCAGCCATTTTTCCAGGTATCGAATTCAATCACCACGCTGTTGCCGATGCCTCGGTAGCCGATCCCGCTGCCATATTGGCCCAACGCATCGCTGCCTTGCGGCGAGTTTTGCAGCACCAGGGTGAATCCATCGGCACCATTGGGGCCCGCGCCTCCAGTAATCTCAAATGCAAAACTGGTTTGAAACGAAGTGCTATCGTGGACCGCAATCGGAGTGTTGAAAAACGCGGTGCCGGCTTGGTAGGTCGCGTCCGAAGTGAGTTGCAACTTGCCTCCTTGGATCGAGGCGCCGCCATTGAGATTGATGGGATCACCGTTGGCAAAGCTTGGGAAACTTGGCATCGCCTGTTCGTTGTCATAGATCGTGACGGTGGTCGTCGAACGAGTCCCCAGCACCCCATCGGTAGGATCACTGAGCGAAACGATAAACGACTCGGCCGACTCCGTCTCAAGATCATCGAGAATCGAGACTTCCACTTGGACAACGGCTTGATTGGCTGCGAAGGTTGCGATTCCGCTCACAGCGGTGTAATCACTCCCAGCGGTTGCCGATTGATCAATGCTTTGGTAAGCCACCGACGCCGCTTGGGAGATGTCCCCCGAACGCTTGATCTGCAGTTGCACTTGCCCAGCCGACTCCCCCACGGAGAGTTGGCTGGGTTCAACGTTAAACGTGCTCACACCGCTGGTACCATCGTCGTCTTGAATCTCCATCGACCATGAATGGATTTGATGCGCGTTAGGCGCGTTGTAATTCCCTGCCGTAAAGCCAGCGTAAAACTGGTCGCCAACGATCGCCGAGAGGTCGACCTGAGTCGTCAACGATGCCGACGCGGGCTTGGTGTTCGTATCAGAAACAAACACACTCAGCGTCTGTGTTGCTCCGTCGTAGTCGATCCAAGCGTAGCCCACCGATCCCGAATTCAGATTGATTGGTGACTGAGCCGCGGCGATTTGATTGCGAAAGTCGCCGTTGAGCGTGACCGCGATTTCATCGTTGAATTGATCCGATCCGTTTTTCCAAGTATCGAGTTCGATTGCGATGCTATTGACAATCCCTCCATAACCAAGTTGCCACGCATTGCCCCCGACCGCGGCTGCAGCTTGGGGGGAATTTTGCAGCACGAACGCGAGACCGTCTGCCCCACTCGCCCCCGCACCGCCGCTCATCTCAAAGGAGAAACTGGTTTGAAACGAAGGGTTCTCGGTGACGGTGACCGGCGTGGTGTAGAAGGCCGATCCAGCCTGATTTTCGGCCGCTGACGTCAATTGCAGCCGGCCGTCGCTTGTGAAGGATGCGCCGGCGTTGAGTCGAATTGGATCGCTTGCTGAAAAGCGATCCAGGTTCACCAACGATGTGTTGATCGGCAGCGTATGCTGGTAACGGCCCAGAACGGTTGCTTGGAATGCGAGTCCCGACTCGATCGCTCCGATCGTCTTTTCCAGGGCCCAGTTCCCCCCCTGGGCTCTCGCGCCGGTCAGATCAATCGACGCGGCCACGTCCGCGCCGGTTAGATTTGCGATGCTTCGCAGCAACGCTTCCCCGCCACTGCCCGCCCCCACTTCACAACCGTACAGCAAAATATCCGCGCCGGGCGCGAGTGCAAACGACCATTTCGCCAGCTGGTCGGCTCGCGCGTTGATCGCTGAGGCATCGAGAATTTGGCCCGATAGTTTTAATTGCCCCGAACCACCGTGACTGACCAAGTGGATCGACGCCACATTTTTTCGTGTCGAGAGCGTCTCGGTGATTTGCGAGATCGCATCCTGGTCGGCTGACATCAGAATGACTTCAGCGCCCGATGCGACATTTGAAAAAAGGCTGCTATCGGCAACGTCCGAATCGACGAAGACGATGCTGTGGCTCGATTCCACATGGTCTGCAAGCAACACACCCTTTTGGGGTTGATCGTCCCCTGCGCTGTTGTGTATTGCTTCTACTTCAACAACGTCGACGGAGGTGGCCACGGCTGCGGCAGCGTCGCCTGCAAGCAACAATCGTGGTTCAAGCGCAGCAAGGCTCCACGACAGGCGGTCGCGACGCTTCATCCCATTGCGGGCAGCGGACAGAATACGGCGACGTAGCGAGGACTGCATGAGATTCTACTCCAAAAGGCCAACATTGAACGGAGAGAGATTTCGAGCGAAGCGAAGAACGCAACTGCGCCCCAATTTTGCGAACTCCAGAAAAACCCCTCTACAGAGCCAATAGAAATTCAACGTACGGCTAAAGTCAAGCGATTTGTTCAAGCGAACGCCTCGATTTAGACGAACCGTCTAGATGGACTCAAACGTTAGCAAACGCACAATCGCTAACTTCGGACCCCCACTCGTTTCGTATTCATTACGCCCCCGCTCGCTATCGCAAATTCGCCTGCATCCTCCAAGTGAGACATGAATGTATGACTACGTAATCGTTGGTGCCGGGTTCTTTGGCTCGGTCTTCGCAAGGCAGATGACCGACGCCGGCGCTAAGTGTCTGGTGATCGAAAAACGAAGCCACATCGCAGGAAACTGCTACACGGACGATGTCGATGGAATCCACGTACACCAGTATGGTCCGCATATCTTTCATACCAATGACGAAGGCGTTTGGAACTTTGTCAATCGATTCGCACGCTTCAGCCGTTTCAGCTACCGTCCCAAAGTCAACTTTCGCGGCCGGATGCTCTCGTTCCCCATCAATTTGACAACCCTGCATCAACTTTGGGGCGTCAAAACGCCTCAAGAGGCGGAGCGGCGTTTGCAAGCGGAACGAATTCCTATCGAAAACCCCGCCAACCTCGAAGAATGGGTTTTGTCGCAAGTCGGACGCGAGCTCTACGAGACGTTCGTCTACGGCTACACCAAAAAGCAATGGGGCCGCGAACCCAAAACACTGCCGAGTTCGATCATTCGGCGACTCCCGATTCGCTTGACATGGAACGATGACTATTTCAACGATCGATTTTGTGGGATACCCGAAGGCGGTTACACCCAATTATTCCAAAAGCTGTTGTCAGGAATCCCGGTCGAGACGAACGTGGATTTCCTTGCCGACCGCTGCCGATTTGAATCACGCTGTAAACAAGTCGTCTACACCGGACCACTCGATCGATTATTCGAGTACGAACTCGGAGCGAATGATTGGCGAGGCTTGCGATTCCAACATCAAGTCATCCAAACTGCCGATCACCAAGGAATCGCCGCCATCAACTACACCGATGCCGAAACGCCCTACACACGATCGGTAGAACACAAGCATTTCGATCCCGTACAAAGCGATCACACCGTGATCACCCACGAATATCCTGCGGATTGGCAGGTTGGCGACGAGATGTATTATCCGGTCAACAACGAGCAGGGCGAGCAGTTACAGCAGCGTTATTTGGCAATGCTTCCCAAAAATTATTTAGTGGGTGGTCGCTTAGCGACGTATCGCTACTACGACATGCACCAAGTGATCGCTTCGGCGTTGCACTTGGCGACAAAAGAAATCGCACGGGATAAAGGGCGGGTGCTGCGAACATCGGCGCATCCTCCCCTCACCCGCCGTGCCGCGTAGTGGAGCGCATCATGTCGAAACAGCGGATGGAGAACGCCCGACGGCTTTACAAACACGGGGCAGCGGATATCACGCCGCTCGTGTTCCGCGCGCCTCGCGATCCCAAAGCGGTGCGATTCACGCGAAGCCCGCGTTCCCTAACCGAGGCAACCATGCTTCCCGCTCTCTCCGCTGAGAATCAGGCAGCGCTCCGTCTGCTTCGTCAACGATATCGCTGGCCAATCACACGCCCCAATTTGGATCCGATCGATTGGAGTCTCGATGGCGGTGGTCGTTGGATGGTGAGCGAACTAATCCAGCGAAACGAGATTAACCTGATCTTAGAAATCGGTTCGTTTCTTGGCGGATCAATACGCAAGTGGTTGGCGGCATCGCCCACCGTCAATGTGGTAGCCGTGGATCCATGGCCCGCTTGTGGGGACCTCGAACAATTTGCTCGGGAACAGGGACAAAGCGAAGCGACCGCTCAACAGCTTGGACGCGAGAACGGTTTCTACCAAACCTTTTTGGCCAATTTATGGGACAACCAAGACCGCGTGATCCCGGTCCGAGAGTGTGCGCCTGCGATCCTGTACGAGTTGTCAGCGATCGGCCTCGCACCGGATCTCATTTACTTGGACTTGGACCCTGTCGGAAACGAGTTCGAACTTTGCCACCAACTGTTCCCCAACGCAATCATGACGGGTGACAATTGGCATTGGCGAAACGAGTCGGGTGAGTCCCCCATTCGCAAACCGATTTATGATTTTTGCCAAACCCATTCTCGCTATCTCAAAGTAGAGCGTGCAACTTGGATCATTGATCATGAGCCACCGTCCTTGGCATTCCAAATCCGCTCGTTCCGCCGTGCCTTGAAAGCAAAATGGCGAGCCAGACGCGATGCAAAACACAACCCTCCGGAGAATCAACGTGCCGCATAACCACCGTCAAACCGATCCACGTGCCGAGACCGCGGTCCCCGTGGCCACGCTGGCCAACCGATTGTCCACCCTCAAGAATCGATTGACGGGCAAACCCAATGTTTGTCCGCTTGGGGACTACCCCAGCACCATCGTCGATAGCCAGGGCTGCGAGTTTGGCTACGAAATGTTCTATCACGTTCCGTATGCCTACCATCTCGCGAAAAGGGGATGCTTGCAGCGAACGGTCAGTTGTCTGGGGACCCAGTGCTTCTACTATTTCTCGCCTGACCATCGCGAGGTGTATGACCGCCGCAAGCTCGTCAAATACCTGGACTCCATTGCCCAGAAACCTCACCAGAGCCCCGCTGCCAATCGTTGGGAACCACCAGACTTCGCGGGACATTATCGCAATACGGTCGACTTTCATTTCCCCAAACCTCCGTTGTTGATCTTCAATAAATACAACACGGAGTGGGACCACCCGCCCGTCAATTTCTTGTCCCCCCAACTGCTCGACCGGGTCGTAGAAACCATGAGCGAGCGTTTCAGCATTGTCTACCTGCGACCGACGACCCACATCGTTCATGATCACATGCCGGTCGGGGACCTGAACGAGAAAACGCGACTACGTGAGCAAGGCGTGATCCTCGCCGAGGAATTGTACGAACACTTCTCGCATCTCTCCTTTAACGAATTCCAGCTCGGTTTGTTAGCAAGATCTCGACATCGAGTTGCCGTCCAAGGTGGCACGTCGTACTTGAATGCACTGTTTCCAGGCCAATTGAGAGTGTTGCATCGTTTCGGTGGCGAGCAAATGTACGGCAACTACAACGATTTCCCACGCATGGGAGTCACCGATTTCTCGGTTCACAACAGCGAGTTTGAGCTGCTCGAGCAACTCGAAGGATTCAAGCAACTCGACCGCAACGCCGCCTGACGGCGTCCCCATGGGATTTGTCATCCCCACGGTCTTAGCCTACGGCGCTGAGCGTCATCCAACATGAACCATGTCGGGCTTTGCGTCCCCCCGGCGGTGACCTCGCTCCTCGGACGATGGAGCTTGGGCTCTCTCGCCACAGCGGGCATCGTCAAAACGCGATTGCGCTGCCGCCTGGGCGATTAAGAAGAGGGTTCCGTCGCCCGAATGCGTCTGCGAACGCTCCGTTGAGGCATTCGGATGGAGACTTGATTGGGAACCTAACGCCGTTGGATTCAAGGCAATGAAATCCGTCGACAGCGCCGTCGCCCTACGCGGCCCGCCGCGACGTATTGACACAGTGCTGTGCAAATTGAACGAGATGGCGAAAACGCAACTTGCCACGGCTAAAAAAGACACGATCGATGTAGACATCATTCTGTACCGAACGACAAATTCGGTCCGGATGCACAATCGTGTCGAGCTCGTAAGTAGGCAGGTTTTCAAACGGGCTCGAGTCCGTGGTGTGAGTTGCATCGTCACCGAAGCCGATATTGGAAACCAGATTTCGAGCCGGCACTGCGGTGAGACCATGGTTCATCCAACAAGCCAACATCCAGGGGATCGCCCAGGAATCAATTTCACCTGCGCAAACGCGATCATAGGTTCGCGTCCAATAATCTCGCTCACGGAGCGAATGACAATTCGATGCGAGACCATCGCGATCACGGTATTCGGGCCACGCAGCGAGTGTCCCCTCGTAGTGTTTCCAAGCACGGCGCCATGTCGCCCAACCCCAGCAATGAGGGTACTTCGAAAAGAAATACGAGGCCGAGGTCTCGTCCGGATCATCGTGGAAGTTGTCGCCACTGATCGCCATCACACGCTCGTCGTGCTCGTAGTACTGCAACAACTCGTTACAGTAGCGAAAAAAACTCTGGTTGGGGACGCAGTCATCTTCGAGAACGATCGCTTGCTCGTGTTGTTCGAAGACAGCGGTCAGACCACTGCTGATTCGCTCGCCACAACCAAGATTCGTGTCCGAATAGAATCGCTGGATCTCGCACGGCCAATCACAACTTTCGGCGATCTGACGCGATTGTTCAACTAAGGCCGCTTCCCCGGGATGAGAACTGCGCGGACCGTCACTGATAATACACAATACTTTCGGCCGTGCTTTGCGAATCGCTGCGAACGATTGCCGAGTTTGTGCGGGGCGATTAAAGACAATAAATGCAATCGGGATATCAAGCATGGTCGTTGCGGATCGGGCAAAGGATGGAATGCGATATCAACCGCTAACAGGACACGGCTGCCTTCGAGTCCATCGTCAAATTGTTGCCGGCACGACCACCCTAAATCACCGCAACGATCCATTTCCTAAAAAACGAACATCCTAAAAAGTCACCCCAGCTGGCACAACACGAGCTGGCATCCGCACTCACTCCACGCGCTGAATCGATACGAACGTTTTAGCGCATTTTGAAACATGACGTGGGATTCCTTCCGTAGCTTGGCTCGCAAGAACGTCGTTCACCCTCTAACGACGGTAGCTATCTCAAAATCAAAGATGCTCTAGGCAGCGATACGCTGCGGTGCAGGCTCCGTTTCGACGTGATCACGTGGAAGGGGCACCCCAACCGCAGAGACCGTTTGCGACTGCCATTGCATGCCAAGGATCCGCCCCAATCGAGTGCAGCGGACCAACGCTTCATACGTCAAAACACTGCCCCCCACACTGATCGCAAACGCCAAGATCATCTTCAAAATCGGGTTCGCATTGGGCAGCAACAGTTTGAGATCGAGGTGCACCAGCCCCAGGATCGGGTGATGTACCAAATAAATCCAAAATGAAGCCGCCGCCAAGTACTGGATCCCCACGGGCAAGCGAGGAATCGGGCGGCTGACCGCAATCGCAAAAAGCGTGACCGCATAGGCGGCCAGCACGGTCACAATCGCGAGCCCGGCTTGCGCCATGGCATTCTCGCCGATAGCAAGATGCCAACGCCCCAGCGACACGGCGGTGAGCAATAGCATGACGCTCGCGATTCCTAACATCCTTGTTTTATTTTGAAACCGACTAAGGCTGGGATCGACTTTTGCAATCAACAAGCCTGCGGCAAAAAAGGTTCCGCTATAAATCCATTTACTCAGCACCGGGTAGAATTCGTGTTGGAATCCCCACACCACATTCGGTGCCACCCCAAGCGTGACCGCAGCGGAAATCGCTAACACAGTGAACGCCAACGCCGGTTTCTCAGCGACCTTTCGCACCGCATTTCGCAACACGTTCACTCGTGCCACGATCGCCGTAACCACGACGTACAAGAACACGTAAAGCAGGAACCATAGATGGCTGAGACCCCATAGATCACGATCTACCACCCCATCAAACTTCATGCTTTTCAGCTTGATCGGTTCCACGATTCCTTCGGCAACCCAGGCGAGTACCCAAATGTACAAATCCAGCGGCAAGACCACGCAAACCGCAAAGGCAAGTGGGATCAACAATCGTTTTGCACGATTGGTCACCAGCGTGCGTGCACCAAGATGCACGCCTCGACGCGACAGCGTTTGCCAAGCAAAGAATCCCGCCAATACCAAAAACAATGGCATGATGAACACTTCGATGCCCCAAAACAGCCAATCGATTGAAGCGTTCGCAGAATCGCGAACCGTCCAAGAAAGCCCTGGCATCGGGTTTTGCAAATAAGGCACGCAGGCGTGAAACAACACGACGCCGAGTGCCGCACCGGCGCGGACCGCATCAAGCCCCACAAATTTCTGCGTCGTGGCTGCCAGATCGACGGATCGCTCCCTCGCGTCCCATTCGCGAGGTGATCGCGATTGCAAACGAGACGTCGTCGAAGTGCGTTCGGTTGGAAATGCAATGATTTTCATCGTGCATTGCCAATACCAAAATCAATCGCGTCAAGGAAAGACCAAGTCGCGATCGCTATCTTGCAATCGACACACGCATATCCCGCAACGCCGATCTCCCTGATTTCGGTAAGGCTTCGACAAACGCTTTTGCTTCTTGCAATTCGCTGTTCTTGAACAATCGAATCTCGCCCCGATAACGCGATTCGATGCGATTGAGCTTCGTAAGCTCATTCCACGAAAGACCGTTGGCGAGGTGCCATGCAACCGCTTGGGCTGCTTGTTGAGTGATTTGAGCACGACCGAGTTGATTGCAAAGTTCAATCAACTCTTCGTCTTGCGTGTACGATTCGATTCGAACCATGCGGTACGGGATCTTGGGGTTAGGATCCGCTTTTCCGTGTTCGAGACATACCGTCGTGGCAACGACTTTACGTGTTTTCTCCGCTGCGATTCGCATCACCCCGATGCCAAACACGTTACCTTGCGGTGCGTTGAGACCTCCCCGATTGTTGCCGAATTGATTGTTGCCTTGCGGTCCGCCGGGTTGAAAGCCGCCACCAACGCTTTGGTTCCCTCCTCCGTTTTGTCCCCCTTGTCCCTGTCCTCCTTGTCCCTGGACTCCCAAGGGAGCTTGTCCCCCATTGAAACCGAATTGAGACAGCACGGCCCGATGCGGCACCGCGGCGATCGATTGCGGCAATTGAATCTTCAATTCGTGATGGGTTAAGTTTTTAATCAAGACATTCGCGTGACTTGCATCAACTGGAATGAATTGCACCGCAACCTGCTTCGAATCCATCGCGTCAAACAAAGCCAAAGTCGCGACGTCCTCGGCCGCCGGTAATGCAACGGTGCAAAGCGTCAGCATGAACGTCGTAAAACCGCGTTGCAGATTTAAATAACGCATCGAATTCCTTTGATTGAGTAGACAAGCGCGGACTCGCGCAGCACGAGAAATCATGCGTTGGCCTCCCCTGCTGAGTTCACTCAACAAGGCACAAACCGTGCCAAGACATGGGGAGTGCATTTTGCTTGGTTCCCAAGGACGAACGATTGGCAGAATCGAACAACTGTTGCGGATCGCCACACCCAAGTTAATGCCACACCGCTGTTAACCTTCGATCGCGACGGGGTGTTCCCGCCGCCCACAATCGAATCAACGACCGGCGTTCGCTGCCGAATCGGACACGTTCGCTTGCCCAGGTTGCCAGGGAACTTGCCCCCCGCGTTGAAGATGGATGGCGAGGCGTTTTTTTAGATCGGCGACGACTTTCGGGTTTTCAGCAAACACGTTCTTCGTCTCTTGGGGATCGGCTTTGAGATCGTAAAGCTCCAAGGCGGAAAACGGATGATTCTGCATCAGTTTCCATCTCCCTCGGATGATCGCATGATAAGCATGCCCGACATAGCGATGGCCTCCCTCGCGGCGAACGAAATAGAGCTCACGCGGCGACGCGGATGCAACCAACTGTTGCGCACGTCCCTCGAGAACACCTTTCAAACGGATTGCATCACTATCGTCGGGATGCTCCGCGCCTGCGTACTGCAAGAAGGTGGCGCCAAGGTCGAACGTCAACGCCGCATGATCACTCTTGCTTCCCGGTTGAATGTGCCCCGGGTAGCGAACCCAACAAGGAACCCGCAATCCTCCCTCGTAATGACTCTGTTTCCCATCTCGCCAAGGATCGTTGTTCTGGGCATGCGGCAACGAGCCTCCATTATCGGACGTAAATGCAACGACGGTATTCTCACGCAACCCAAGTTCATCCAAACGTTGCATCAGCCGTCCGATTTGATCATCCAAATGCTCAACAAATGCGACGTTCAATGCGCGTTTGGGATCGAGGTTCGGCGATCGTTTTTGCACGCGATCGAGCCATTCAGCGGGCGGCTGGATCGGAAAGTGGGGAGCGTTGTAGGCCAGATAAAGAAAGAACGGCGTCCCCGCATGCTCAGCCCGTTCGGATACATAATCGACTGCCCAGTTCGTAAACAACTCGCTCGCGTGCCCTGCGGGCTCAATCGCGGCGTTGTTATTCCGCATGTAGTTTTGACCGTGACGGCGATGCGTGTAGTAATCGTCCATCATGTCGCCGAGAAAACCATGAAAATGGTTAAAACCACGTTCCAACGGGGTGTTGGGCGACGTCAAGCCAAGGTGCCATTTACCGACGATGCCCGTTTCATACCCCACCTCACGCAGTCGATCGGCGAGCGTGGGAATGTCGTGCCGCAGATACCCCCAAGAGTTGCTGGCGTCGGTTCGAATCACTCCTGGCACCCCGACACGATCGGCATACATGCCCGTTAGAATTGCAGCGCGTGTTGGTGAACAAACCGTGCAATTTGCACGCATGCGTGTGAGCATCATGCCTTCGGATGCCAACGTGTCCAAATGGGGCGTTTGTATATCACGTGCCCCATGGCACGAAACGTCACCGTACCCGAGATCGTCGGCCAGGATGAGCACCAAGTTTGGACGCCTCGTCGGCTCCCTCACCTCCGCCATGACCTCCGCATTCATGGCACACCACAATGCCACAAACAGATTTAAACGAAATGGTAACGACATCGTGGGGATGGCTCCGCAAGGTGATCGAATCGTTTCACACCGCACTAACTTAACCGATTGTCGACGCCGTCGCGTGAGAGTTCCCATCTCCGACAAGCTCGACAAGGCATCTCGCTCAAACAATTTTCGATCGCTTCGGAGCCGATCCCTCCGCGCATGCCCCTTAAAACGAAGCCTTTAACGTTGGGATGAAAGCAAAAAAAATCCCGCCAGATTTGACTGACGGGATTCTCAACTTGATGCTCAGTTGGTTACTTGACTTGAACCAGATTGAGATGAGTGAGTTGCTCTTTCTCTTCCTTGGTGAACGTCATCTCAAAGTAGTGAACCGTCTTCAATCCCTTCATCCCCGCCAATGCATCCACGACACGCGCGCGATAAGCATCCGAGAAATAAATGGCGTCAGCATCTTGGCTGTTTCCGTACCAACCGATCCATAGATCCGTGACCGACTCAATGTATTTTAGCGAAGACAAGTTATCCGGCCTGACCGTTGAGTTGATGATCTTCAGTTCGCGAATTCTCAAATCCTCGATCGGTTTGAGGGTCGTGATCATGGTTCCGCTAAGATCAAGTGAATCCAAACTGGTGAAGTTATTCGCAATGATCCCTAACGTGGAATCATCCGCGTGCCCTCCTCCAATCTGACGTGTCGATTCGGGTGACAAGTCAATTCGACGAATTCCCGGCAACACTGCAGCAAGTCTTAAGTTGCGGTTCAGTTCCTGCGAGGAGCGAACGGATTGAAACGCAACCGATGGGAAAACGGGTAAATCCGTTTCCGAAAGCTTTGTCGGGGTTCCCGTAACCGCGACATTGGACATCAACAATTGCCGCCACACGTCGGTGATCGCTTGATGATGTTGATTGCGTTTCATAGTGGCACTGATCACGTTGGTCGCGTGATAGATCATCAGCGCAATGAGGCAAACGCCCAATACCGCCAGAAACGTGGTGAACCATTCAGGTCGGTTTGACCAACGAAATGGGGATCGATACGGAATTGCCGGTAACTCCTTCTTCCGCTTCGTCGGCGGTTCCATGGTCACGGGCGATACAGGCAGGTCAGGTGCCGCGTTGGAATGTCGGGACGATATGTCCGCAAGCCGCGGATCTTTTTTGGATCTCAAAATGACGAATTCTCCCAAACGATAAATGAAAATGTGAATAAACACCGCTCTAAGCTACCACACCTAGGGACATTATTCCCACCTTAAATGCGTGAGTTTCCCACGAATGGCTGGAAAGCAAGGCCCTGAGCGAGTCCCCCGGCCTTTCGATAAAGGCCCGGGCATTCCGCGATTCTCGTTGCCGACGGCAGGACGTCGCAATGGGATTAGCCTCGTTTCCCCGCTCCATCCACGATCAAACGAAAAGGGCCTCTCAGCGGCAGCGGGGGAGAGAATGTTGCAAATTTCGCCTGCTCAATCCAGTGGCAAACAGCCCCCCCTGCCTATAAATCAATGTTTGTAGCGGTCAGCGGAGCGGTACAATCCCCCTAGTGGCTCACGATTTGGGACTGGGGACAGTGGGACTTGGTGGGACTTGGGGACAGAGCACTATTCTGGGGTATGTCCGCCCGCCTCAGCAGCGAACTTGGTGAACTTGGTGAACTTGGGGGACAGAGCATGGTTCTGGGGTACGCCAGCCCGCCTCAGTTGGACCATCCTCCTGGGACTTGGAGACAGTGAACTTGGAGACAGTGAACTTGGGGACAGAGCATTGAACTTGGGGACAGAGCATGGTTCTGGGGTACCTCCGCCCGCCTCAGTCGCACCATCCCCCCCAATCAAAGTGCTGTGTCCCTCAGCGATCGTGGCCGCCGCGCAGTTGAACCGGCGACAAGAGCCCCTGGGGACAGAGCTTGGTTCCGGGGGGGACATGGGGACGACGGGACTTGGGACGGGACTTGGGGACAGAGCACTATTGTGGGGTATTGGGACTTGGGGAAGGGACTTGGGGACAGAGCATGGTTCTGGGGTACGTCCGCCCGCCTCAGTCGGACCATCCCCCAATCAAAGTGCTGTGTCCCTCAGCGATCGTGTCCCTCAGCGATCGTGGCCGCCGCGCAGTTGAACCGGCGACGAACCTAACGTGCCAAGGCACATCAACGAACACCACTCCCCGGCTAGCGGGCTGACGCCTCAAGATGCGTCACAAAGGTCACCCAAACGTCAAATAGGCAAGCAATCCGAGTTGAAACAGTGTGATCCCCGACGTGACCGAATGCCAACCATGAAATTGGCTGCGAAACAACTGCACCAAAATCAAGATCACGGTTAGAGTTCCCATCGATTTCCCGAGTACAAAAAGGCTGAAAAAGGTAGGCTCCATCTTCAGCAATGCCAAGCAAACCGGATTCTTCTCCAACTCTAAAATCATGTCGGAATTGTTAAAAACAAGAAACATGTCATAGATTGAAATGAGACCAATCAATGCGCAGCAAACGCACAAATATGTTGAACGAAATCTTGCAGGAAGCGTCGGCCATCCTTTTGAAAAAGAGCTAGATTCCAGGGCGGGAAGTACGTTCGACATAAGGTTTTTCACCATGAGGTAGGAAGTGAAACGGTGGTGGGAATCGGACGAAACAGGTGGGCATAAGATTGAAGCCCCTCGTCTACTTTTCACTCGCTACGCACATCCCGTGCCGACCGCACACAACGGTGCCAACTAACACCTTACGGTCGTCAAGCGGCCCCCACGACCACATTCCATTTTGCAAGCCGAAACCGTGCCCCGAAATCTCTCAATCGCTGCTGCAAAAATTGGCATTTGACGTTGAAACGGCAAGCAATCGAAGCCGAATCCGAACGTAAAGCATTGAAGTAACTGTGATTTATGCACAAGTACTCCCCATGCCCCGAAAAGAGGCGACCTCCCTTTCGCTGTAGGGAAGGGAGTGCACAAAGAGGCCAACCTAAAACGCTGCGGCGACGGCTAACGCGGGTCATTCCCCCCTGCAAACAAATTGTGTTTTCCCCCTACGAGAATGTCACCACGGCAAACCGCCATCGCAACGACACTCCAGCGTCATCCGCAGTTCCCGGCTCGCGATACTTCTTTGAAGACGATCTCCGAACCCACCGTGTCGGATCGTTGGTCTAGAGCTTTCCCCGCAAATGAAGACGCCCCAAGAGTGGCGGAATGGGGGCGTTGCGGCGTCCCAGCCCCGCTCGCTAGGCTGCTCGCTGAAACGCGTCCCCTCGCGATGGGCGTTTTAAAACGCCTCTTCCTTTTCATTCCCACTATCTCGCCCCCCGTTGCTGCTCTTATCCCTGCAATGTTGTTATGCCAGACTTGAATTCGTTGAACGAACTGCTCCGTCATCATTTCGGTTATTCATCGTTTCGCCCTTCCCAACGAGCGGTCATCGAACATGTGCTCTGCGAGAAGCATGCGATGGTGGTCATGCCGACAGGAATGGGAAAATCGTTGTGCTACCAAATTCCCGCGTTGACGATCCCCAGTGACAGCGACGAGATGGTGTTGGTGTTGTCACCGTTGGTGGCGTTGATGCACGACCAGGTCACCGATTTGCGGAAGCGTGGGATTGATGCCGCCTACATTAACTCCTCCTTGGATCGCGCAACTCGCGAGCTTCGCTACAAGGAAGTCGCCGCGGGCAAGTACCGACTGTTGTACGTTACCCCCGAGCGATTTCGAAAAGAGGAGTTTCGAGAAGTGCTTGGCAAACGCCGCGTCAAGTTATTGGCAATCGACGAAGCTCACTGCGTCAGCCAATGGGGACATGACTTTCGACCTGACTATTCTCGCATCTCCGAGATCCGCCAATGGCTTGGCTCTCCCACCACGATCGCCTTGACGGCAACGGCGACGGCGGAATGTCGCCAGGATATCTACCAACAAATTGGAATTCCGGCCGACGAGATTCAATTGTTCTACCAAGGCATCCAACGCCCCAACTTAAAACTCGATGTTGAACATGTCCTTGGTGACCAGGAAAAATTCGACTTGATCCAACAATGTCTCGATGACGAAGCCTATCGCGGCGGCAGCGTGGTCATCTACTTTTCCTTGATCAAAACGCTATGCCGATTCAGCGACCATTTGTTAAGTCTTCGCGTCGATCACGAATGTTATCACGGCGACTTATCGAGCCAGAAACGCCGCCAAGTACATAACCGTTTTTTAAGTGGGGACACGGACATCGTGCTGGCCACCAACGCCTTTGGAATGGGGATCGACAAAGCAAACATCCGCGTCTTGATCCACGCCGAAACGCCTGGTTCGATCGAGTCCTACTATCAAGAGGTGGGTCGCGCAGGGCGTGACAATCAACCGAGCCGATGCGTATGGTTGTACGACCAAAGCGACCTGATGACGCAAATGCAATTTATCGAATGGTCCAACCCCGATGCCGATTTCTACGGACGGCTCGTTAACATGCTTGTGGAACACAACGAGTCGTGCCGCGCCTTTGGAATCGATTGGCTCAACGATCGATTGCAGCGACTTAGTCGGCACGATCACCGTATTTCGACGGCGTTTGCGATGCTGGATCGCGCCGGCGTGATCGGAGGGCCGCACCCACCAGAATGCTTTGACGTGCTGACGCCGATCCCGGAACACTTTCGCAACAGCGAGTCGCTCGCCGAAAAGAAACGGCGAGACCAACAGCGACTTTATGCGATGGTCCAATTGGCCGCCGAGCAAGACGATCGGAAGGCATTTTTGCAGCAGTACTTCGAAGGCTCGCCATCATAGCACCGCTTTTCAACGGGACTGAGGCAGTCGATGCACGTTGCAGCCTCAACCGAATCCGATATCGTCTTCGTGCAAACCAAACTCGTTTCACCGTTTCGTGGCAAATCGACTCTATGACAGAATCATCCGACACCCCGGGCGACTTCCCTGCAACCGGCCGTCTTGCCGCGATTGATTTTGGCAGCGTTCGCATTGGCATCGCCATCTGCGACCCCGACCGAATCTTAGCGAGCCCGCTGGAGGTTCATTCGGCATCCGAGTGGGCAAAGGACGGCGACTACTATCGCGAACTCACGAAACAGGAGCGAATCGCGGCCTTTGTCGTGGGACTTCCCATCCATCTCGATGGCGGAGAAAGCGAAAAGAGTCTCCAAGCCCGCGAATTTGCTCGTTGGCTCTCCGTAGAAACAGGCAAACCCGTTCGCTTATTCGACGAGCGTTTTACGACCGCCGATGCGAACAACCGCATGAGGGCGGCAGGCTACACCCGCCAAGGCAAGAAGAAGCGCCTCGATGCTGTCGCAGCACTCGTGATCCTCGAATCGTTTATCGAAGCGTGTCGATATCGAGGGGAGCTCGTTGGCGAGCCATTGGGCGAACCCTCCGAGGAAACCCCAGGCGACACCCCCAGTAAAGGAGAGTCGATTGGTTGAGCTCTCACCAGCTCCCCAGCGTGATTAAGCCGCGTCGCCCGCAGTCAACGCGACCATCAAATCGAGGAAACGCTCGTCTGCGGCGCGGCGCCGACGCACTCGTTCGGCAAGGCTCCACCCCGATCGGATCGCGAGCACCCGGCGAGAAATCTCAACGTCCGACAGACGGACTGCATTTCGCCGGCGGCCTTGGGGACTCGATGCGTTCTTGGTGGACACATCCGTATCGCAAATTGCTGTCAACATGATTGAATCCTTCTGACAAAATTGAACTAGCTTGGAAAAGTAAAAGCGTATGGAGCAGCTAGGCCATTGAGGGCCCACTACATTTGAGCTCCCACGATTCTCAGATCGCCGGTGCCCTTTGTTAATAACTAAGCGGCTTCGCAAGCCGACAACGAATCGATCAAATCGAGGAAACGCTTGTCCGCTTCACGACGACGACGGACACGCTCCGCAATGCTCCACCCCGATCGGATCGCAACCACTCGCCGAGCAATCTCAGCGTCCGACAAACGAATCTCATTCGGAGTCGATGCGATCGATTTCGAGGCTTTCGAGACTTTCGCATTACGGGTGATGGTCAACATCAGAGAATCCCTCCAGATAAGGTGAACGCATTGCCTTGGATCAAGGCGACAACTTCATTTGTTTCGCCATTTCGGCTGACACCGCCGGTGGCGAAGCAAGGGAGAAGCAATTGGTATGCCAATCCAAGGACCTAAGCATTGCCGGGCAAAGACCGTTCACCAGAAAAGGGCATAACAGGGCGAAAAAAGGGTGCAAAACGCCCTAAATTGCGACATTCCCTATTATCAATCTCAAATCCAATATTTTCAAACACCCCAGATCGACTGCTCGAACGCTGGTAAGATTTTCAACTCCCTAGTCGGAATTACCATCACAACGCAATCCTCCGACGGGCCCCCCACAATCGCAGTGATTAGCTTCCTCCAACTCTCGAGGGAGCATTGTCCTTGAAGATCCACGTATTGAATCTGATCCTGAGCGTCATACAGCATGCCATCGATTTGTTGCGAACGATCGGGGGACCAAACGAACGAACCGTCTAACTCAAAGAACAGCTTTGGCAACGATTCGAGCCGGCTCGCGGCTTGCTCAAAAGTGGATCGCAGTGCGTTCGCGTCGGGGCCGTAGAAGTAAACATGGAATCGCTTCATAGGGAGCAGCGCCAAAGAGAGGGGCCAAAGAGCGGGTTTCGAGGAAGAATCGATCGTCGCAAGCCACGTTCGGTTCCGCAAGCCACCTGCGTGCGGTAAACCGCATTCCGCATCGTTTGCCCTACTTTGTTGACGTGTTTACTCGGCGACAATCTTCCCCATGCGGGGCATTCTTCCTCACCCCTCGTGAATCGTTTAGCACCGGAGCCGCCTGACGCCGAGGGCATCGTCAGGATGCGAACAGGCGGACGTTTCTCATAAAAAAGCATTTCATAATAGCTCGCCAGCACGACCGATTACGTGTTCGTGAATTCTCGGCAACCCCATCGCCGCCGATCGATTGATCGGCGGCATGACGTTTGCGTGTTAATGGTCTGCACTGGATACGGTTAGTCAAATTGTCAGAGGTGACACCTGACTGGAGGCTAGAGGAGTGCGACTGTGATGAAGGCATTAAACGATCCTCAATTTGCCTTTGGACGAGAACCTCTTGGAACTCTCAACCCTCTTACTACGTACAACCATTATTGCAAATCGATCCCTGATCAACAGCAATCTCAGCGACCGTGCTAACGGATTCGCTGGGATGCTTGGAATCGAGTGTACTTTACGATCGGGCGAATACAGGGACAGACGCGTTTTGCGTGCGAACTTACCAGCGTGTCAGTTTCTCATATTTTATATAGAAGGAAGACAACATGGTTTCTCTCAATTCTCACTCCCCTCCTCCGAAGCTCTCGGGCGGATTCGATTCGTCGGAGTTGCGTTTAGATGAGAGTGCATCGCGAATCCAAGAAGAGCTTTCCGATTCGTTGGGGATGTATCTGAAGCAGATGGGGTGCACCGCACTTTTAACTGCGGAGCAGGAACTCGCTCTGGCGAATCGGATGGATGACGCCCGGATTCTGTTCCGCCACGATTTGCTGCGCATTCGTTTTGTCGCGGAGGATGCGGTCTTGTCTCTCCGTCAGATCCTCGACGGCGATGCGCGGGCGGACCGCAGTCTGAGTTACGCGGTCACTGACGAACAGGCAAAACGCCAAGTTTTGAACCGATTGGAACCCAACGTTCGCACGTTGGAATCGTTGCTGGCGCTGAACAACGTGGACTACGAAGTGATTCGTGACCATCGTCACTCGTTAACGCAGCGAAGCGAAGCGCGGGGTCGCTACTTGCGTCGGCGTGAATCGATCGTGGCGTTAATTGAAGAGCTTGGATTGCGACTCCCAGCGATTGAGCAACATTACGACACGGTGTTGAGGATGAACCGTCGACTGGGGACATTGCGCCGCAGACGCACCGAATTGAATCTTGAAGAGCACGCAGAGTACGAGGTCATTTTGCGTCGGACTCAGCATTCGAGTTGCGGACTGGACCGTCGAGTCCAAGAACTTCAGCGGAACTACGAGCGTTATACGTCAACCAAACAGAACTTGGTGGAAGCCAACCTTCGGCTGGTTGTGTCGATTGCCAAGAAGTATCGGGGACGTGGTTTAGCGTTTCTGGATTTGATCCAGGAGGGAAACTCGGGTCTGATGCGCGCGGTTGAAAAATTCGAAGCGAGCAAAGGCTTCAAACTCTCGACCTACGCCACCTGGTGGATTCGCCAAGCGATCGGCCGCGCGGTCGCTGAGCAAAGCCGCACCATCCGCATTCCGGTACACGTGGTCGGTGAGATGAACGATCTGCAACGAACGATTAGCGATCTGTATCAACTGCTAAATCACCGCCCCACGCATCGTGAACTCGCTGATTCCTCCGGATTGAGTGATGAGCGTCTTGCCGTGCTCGAGCGTTCGTTAAGCACGAGCTATAGCCTGGATAACTCGGGCACAGGAGAGGTGCCGACGAATCTTCGCGATATTCTACAAGAAGAGAACTCGGTTCCGCTCGGTGCTCAGGCCGACGCGAACACGTTGAGTCACCGCCTAGCGGCGCTGATGGACCAGCTTGATGAGCGTGAGCAGGCGATTGTGCGAATGCGTTTTGGTTTTGAAAACCACTCTCCACAAACGCTGTCCGAGGTTGCCAAAGTCTTTAAGATCAGCCGCGAACGCGTTCGTCAAATCGAACGGCGGGCCCTGCGGAAATTGCAACAGCACGACGAGGTTAATAGCCTAGCAGGATTCCTCGATTAAGCCCCTTTCTTTCCCGTCACTGCCTCTTGCCCCATCACTGCCTCCTTCGACACCAAACACTGCCTGCCCCCCTTCGCATCCCCCAATAGAGAACGATTTCTTGCCCAAGGTAGACGAAAGTCTGCGTAGTCAACGGTAGTGCAATCCACCGAACCAAGGTATCATCTGCAGCGAATCGCCCGCCTTTGCGTCGTCTTCTCTTGATCGGGCGTCTTCTTCTGATCGGGGAAGAGCAATTCGAAAGATCGAGAGGCGGCAGCAACCCAATGCGATATTCCGAGCGGGGACGACGAAGTGAGCAACCATTATGAGCAGTTTATTTAACGCGATTAATTGGGTCGATGTTTTCCGGATGGAATCCGGCATCGGAGTCACCATTGTCGCGGCCGACGGCAGGGTCGCGTACAGCAACGAAGCGGCACGTGCACTCTTTGGCGTCGAGCCCGCAAAAACGCCGGGACAGCGAAACTTAAGCGCCCTGTTTCATCCCGAATTCGTGCGGGAACGACTCGCGTGGATTCAGCAAGTCATCAAGGAAGGCAAGCCGCTCAGGGCACGGCATATCTACAATGGCCAGCAAATGGCTTCGACCTTCTACCCAATCCAAGATGGGGGCGACCTGCTACAGCAGACCGCCACTCCCACGAGTGGCGATGAGGACCACAGCGACGACAACCTTCGTGAAGCCGGCGAGGACAAAGTCTCCGCCGATGCAATTGTCGAGCATTACGCTTTGATCATCTCGCGCCGTGATGCCGATGTTGACTCTCAGGACATCGAAACCGTTACCAGCCAGTACGTGGACCTCGGCTGTTTGTCGGCGTTGAGCAATCGCGAGTTGGAAATTTTTGTATTGCTCGGGCACGGCAATAGCGTTCCCGGTGTTGCCAAAATGCTGCATCGCAGCCCGCGCACGATTGAACGACACAAAACCGAGATCGGGCGAAAGCTTGGCTATTCAACCTTGGCGGAGATTGCTCGGGCCGTGGGACATCTCGGATTGACCTATGACCACGTTCAACTGGAACGTTTTCACGCGCTCGCCAAAGACCGCAAGCAAGAGTGAAGGCGAAAGCAATGACAGCATTTCGTTGGTTAGATTGAGCTTGCCAAACTGAGCATGCAACCACTAAAAACGAAAGTGTTCGTTGTGAACTTGCTTCCTTGTCTCATTGCTTAGCCCTAACCTCACCCTTCCCCCCCAATCGCCGTCGATTCTCGATGCGTCTGACTCTCTCACCAACGACCGGGCGAATTTTTTTCAGCCTTGCCTTGATCGTCGTTTCATTCGGAGCGATCGGTTGTGGGACCACGAAGGAACAGCTAGCAACTCAACAGTTGGTGCTCAGTAAAGCGGTCGATCGCAGCGTCGCGGGGATTGACTTTCGGCCCTTGTCGGGGCGGAAAGTTTACCTCGACACCAACTACTTGAAAACGTCGAAGGATCTTGGCTTTGTGAATGCGGATTACGTGACCAGTTCACTCCGCCAACAAATCGTTGCCGCCGGTTGCCTGTTGCAAGATGCCGCCACGGAAGCCGATGTGATAATCGAAGCGAGAATCGGAACCCTCGGTGCGGACGACCATCGAGTCACTTTTGGTATTCCTGAAAACAACAGTCTCTCCACAGCCGCTTCGCTGATTCCTAACTCCCCCACCATGCCGTCGATCCCAGAAATTTCGCTTGCCCGCCGCGACGCCCGCGAGGGGGCCGCGAAACTCGCTGCGTTTGCTTACGAGCGTGAATCTCGCAAAGCGATTTGGCAATCGGGAATCCGCGAATCGACCGCGACCGCTCGTGATACCTATGTTCTCGGCGTCGGCCCGTTCCAAAGCGGGTCGATTCGCGAGCGAACCAAATTGGCGGGGAGCCGTTTATTCAAATTCGGCGGGAACGTTGTCTCCGAATCGCCTTCGGAAAACTATGCTCGCCCCCACGTCAACTACGCCAATGAAACTCGCTTTCAAGACGGTTGGCCAGTCTTGGACAGTGAACGGGCCTTCATCGATTTCATTGAAGGACCGCATGACGCCCCACCGGAAGAGGCAACGGCGATCGCCGACCTACCGTCAGACGCCTCTGACAGCGAAGTCCGCTAACGAGTTTCGCTAGCGAGAATCGCGTCATCGTCACCTCGGCACTCGAGTCGATTCCGGATTACAATCCAGCGTACCATGAGCAACGCGTATCAACTTATCGATTTTGGAGACGGGCTAAAGCTAGAATCGCTTAGCGGCCATCTCGTTTCGCGTCCGTCGCCGGCTGCCGAAGGGATTCGCCGCAAGCATCCTCAACGTTGGCGTGACGCGCACTCGGTGTACCACGCTGACGCAAAACGGTGGAGTCACCATTCTCGTTGGCCAGAAACGCTGAGCATCGATTGCGGAAACTTTCGGATGCCGGTTCGCCCCACACCGTTTGGGCACATTGGGCTATTTCCTGAACAAGCAAAAAACTGGGAGTGGTTGTCCTGCGTCCCCCAGCGCGACCAACTTCAAGCTTTAAACCTGTTCGCCTACACCGGCGCCAGCACGATGGCATTGGCACGTGCGGGTTTCGAAGTCGTGCACGTGGACGCTGCCAAACCCAACGTCAGCGCTGCCAAAATGGCCGCCGCGGCGAACGACATGAGCGATGCCCCGATTCGCTACATGGTCGACGATGCCGCCAAGTTTGTGGCCCGAGAAGTAAGACGCCAACGAAAATATCACACCATCGTGATGGATCCCCCCGCCTACGGCCATTCCCCAAAAGGAAAAACGTGGCGATTGGAACGCGACCTGTGGCCGCTGGTGGATGATTGTCTCGAGTTGATCGATCCGCTGAATTTTCGGATGTTGATCACGGGACATTCGCCGCAAGTCGATGCGAGCGATGTGCTTGAATACTTGATGCGTTCGGCGGCAATCAAAGCTGCCCAAAAAAACGATCGGCTCCGCTATAAAACGGGCCGATCGGCAATTCAAGATCGATCTGGACGCAGCCTCGACGCGGGTTTTTACCTCCGCGTCGAAAGTGGTGATTAGCTGCGAAGCGATTTAGCCTTTGCGGGCAATCGCTTCGACAACGGCTTGGCCCATGTCGGCTGGGGTGGGTGCGACCACAATGCCCGCGTCTTCCAAGGCAGCGACCTTTTCTTCGGCCGTTCCCTTCCCGCCGCTGATGATCGCGCCGGCGTGTCCCATTCGCTTTCCGGGAGGGGCAGTACGACCGGCGATGAACGCGGCCACAGGCTTGGTGACGTTGGCTTTGGCAAATGCCGCAGCTTCTTCTTCGGCCGATCCACCGATTTCACCGATCATCAAGATCGCTTCGGTTTGGTCGTCTTCTTGATACAGCTTTAGCAGGTCGATAAAGCTAGTGCCGACGATCGGGTCGCCACCGAGTCCCACGCAGGTGCTTTGACCAAGACCGAGGTTGCTGGTTTGCCAAACCGCTTCGTAGGTCAACGTACCACTGCGGCTCATCACGCCGACTTTGCCTGGGTTATGGATATAACCGGGCATGATGCCGATCTTGCACGAACCCGGCGTGATCAAACCAGGGCAGTTAGGGCCGATCAGGATCGAGTTGCTCGCTCGCACTTTTTCGTAGACGCGAACCATGTCGATGACAGGCACGCCTTCGGTGATCGCAGCGATGATTCCGATGCCCGCATCGATCGCTTCGAGGATCGCGTCAGCGGTGAAAGGCGGCGGCACGAAGATCATCGTTGCGTTCGCACCGGTCTTTTCGACCGCTTCTTCGACTGTGTCAAAGACAGGGATGCCTTCGACATTTTGGCCGCCTTTGCCTGGCGTGACCCCGCCGACCATGTTGGTGCCGTAGTCACGGCAACCGAGACTATGGAACGTGCCGGCGTTGCCCGTGATGCCTTGGCAGATGACTTTTGTGTTTCCGTCAACCAGAATGCTCATGACCGAATGACTATTGTAGAGAACGTGTGGGAATGGAAAGTTGAACCGACTTGGGGGTGGTCATCCGTCGCCGGGGCGACGGAGTTGACGCGGTTTTGCCTTGTAGTGCTGCAACGAGCCCAGGGAAAGGTTTCCCTTAACCTGCGGCAGCCGCCACAATCTTTTTGGCTGCGTCCGTAATGTCGGTCGCGTTGATAACGTTGACGTCGCTTTCGGCAAGCATCTTGCGACCTTCTTCGACCTCGGTGCCTTCGAGACGGACCACCAAAGGAACCGTAAAGCCGACCGTCTTGCTCGCTTCGATCAAAGCCGATGCGATCGTGGTACAGCGTGCGATCCCGCCAAAGATGTTGACCAACACGCCCTTGCAGTTCGGGTCCGACAACAAAATCCGGAACGCTTCGGTCACTTGTTGAGCGTTGGCTCCACCACCGACATCCAGGAAGTTCGCTGGCTTGCCACCGTGGTATTTGATGATGTCCATTGTCGACATCGCCAATCCGGCACCGTTGACCAAGCAACCGATGTTGCCTTCGAGCTTAACATAGCTGAGTCCCGCATCGCTGGCACGAACTTCGCTCGGCTCCTCTTCGGACAAGTCGCGGAATTCGAGCAAGTCTTTGTGACGATACAGCGCGTTGTCGTCGAAGGTGATCTTCGCATCCAACGCAATCATTTCACCACTGCCGGTGATCACCAACGGGTTGATCTCCGCCATCGCACAATCGTAATCGACAAAGAAGCGGCAAATGGCGGGCATGAACTTGAACGCAGCCTTGGCCGCGGCGCCTTCAATTCCGAGCTTCTTGCAAAGCTTGCGGACTTGGAATGCCTCCAGACCGACCGCGGGATCAAAGTGCTCTTTGAAGATCAATTCGGGAGTCTCTTCGGCCACTTTCTCAATCTCAACACCGCCTTCGGTGCTGACCATCAAGACCGGGCGAGCCGCTTCGCGGTCGACAACGATGCCGAGGTACAATTCGCGGGCAATATCACACCCCGCCTCGACAAAGACTTGATTGACGACTTTGCCTTCTTCGCCAGTCTGGATTGTGACCAACGTTTTTCCGAGCAATCCGTTTGCAGCAGCACGAGCTTCGTCGGCGCTTTTAACTAACACGACACCCCGCTGTTCGGGGTTATCGATAATGGTTCCTTTACCACGTCCGCCAGCATGAATCTGGGCTTTGACAACAGCAATCGAACCACCGAGTTTGTCATAGGCGGCAGCCGCTTCATCAGCGGTCGTAGCGACATGCCCTTCCAAAACCGGGACACCAGCTTTGCGGAACAGTTGCTTGCCTTGATATTCGTGAATTTTCATCGACTTAAAGGGTGCTTTCGCGCTCGCGCACAAGGGAAACGTTTCCGAGAAGTAGAAAATATACGTCTGGAACGCTGACTCAGGAACCATAGCGCCAAATTTGTCCGCCCGAGAAGTTGGAAAAGTCTCTAAGCGGGCGTCTCTAAGCGGGTGTCACGGTGCGGGCATCACGGTCGAGCACGAAGGGGCAAAGTCGCACACCGAACTCGAAGACGCCTGGAGCGAAATTCCATCGGCGCCGTTGCAGCGTGAATCGACGCCCCGTCGCCCATTTCCAGCGGCCGACGATGGCGAGCCCCCTCTCGGCGCCATACGGCGCTGGAGCTTTAGGACATTAGCGCTGAAACGGCCTCAGCCTTGACCAACTCGCGAGGTTGATTCAGGTGGTTGTAGACGATCGTTTCCGGTGCGATCCCGAAGCTGTGGTAAATCGTCGCTAATAGTTCCGCAGGATGCACCGGGTTTTCTAGCGGCGCCGAGGCGGTTTTGTCGCTCTTGCCATGGACATACCCGCGTTTGATTCCCGCACCAGCCAATACCGCGGTGTAGCAATACGGCCAATGGTCGCGGCCATCATCGCTGTTGTTATTGCCACTGGTACTGACACCCCGTTGAGGACTGCGACCGAATTCGCCTACCGCAACGATCAGCGTATCTTCGAGCAATCCGCGCGTGTCCATGTCCGTGATCAATGTCGATAGCGCCGAGTCGAGCATCGGGGCGGATTGGTCTTTCATCCGCTTGCTCAGCCCGCTGTGGTGATCCCACGAATGATTGTCACTGTTGGCAACCTTGGGCCAAATCACTTCGACCACGCGTGTGCCGGCTTCCACCAACCGTCGGGCCAGCAAACAGCTTTGACCAAACGTGTTGCGTCCATAGGCATCGCGGATCTCGTTGGCTTCGGCCGACAAGTTAAACGCATCGCGTGCACGCCCCGAAACGATCAACGACAACGCTTGGTCATAGTACTGGTCCAATTCAAACGATTCGACCGCTTCATTGATTTGAGGCATTTGGGCATTCAGCAGATCACGCAACTTCGCTCGCCGCTGCAGACGGACACTGAAGACCTCGGGTCGCAGTTGCAGATCATCGATCTTGATGCGACTCATCTTTTCCATATCCATATCGTCACCATCAGGATAAAGCGTATACGGATCAAACGCTTTGCCGAGAAACCCCGCGGTACCTCCCTTACCCACGACGTTGGATTCTTGCAGCGGACGCGGCAGCATGACAAACGGAAGCATCGGTTCTTCCAACGGACGCATCTTGACAATGTTGCTGCCAAAATTCGGAAAATCCTTGGGCGATGGCGGTTCGAGTTGCCCCGACGGACTGACCTTATCGGTCGTATAGCCAGTCATCATTTGGTAGATCGCCGCAGTGTGGTTGAACAAACCATTGGGCGTGTACGACATCGACCGAATCATCGTGAAGCGGTCGTTCACTTGACTGAGCTGCGGTAAGTTTTCGGTGAACTTCACCCCGGGGATTTTTGTGCTGATCGGCTTGAAGACGCTTTTCACATTGTCGGGCAGATTCTCTTTAGGATCCCACAAATCCAACTGACTCGGCCCGCCCTGCAAATACAGCAGGATGATACTTTTGGCCTTGCCCCATCCCGGCCCACCGACCTGTTTTTCGGAGGCCGCGGCACTTTGCATGTTCAACAGCGACGGCAACGACAAACCGAGCATGCCACATCCGCCCACTCGCAAAAACGTGCGACGCGTTGCCGAGAGATGCGGATCGCACAGATCCTTTGCTTTGAAACCTTTGAATGACAACATCGTTCGTTCTCTCTCTTGGTTAATTCAGTGATTGAACAGAAACGCAGGGCTATTGATTAACGCCCACGCCAAATCTTCGGCTGCGGTTAAACGGACGTTGCCGAGTTGCTTCGTACTTTCGGCAAGGTCCCGGCGAAGTTGGACAAGTGCCGGATCGTCCTCCGTCGCGATCGAAAAAGTCATTTTGCGTTGTTCCAACTGCACCAACATCGGGTCCGGCGGCACAGGTTTTCGAGCTTCAGCCAATGCCGTACGTAAATCGGCGATGCCTTTGTCCGTGGCTGTACCGTAGTCGACGATCAACTTGGTGACCGCTTCGCTGCGTTGCTCCGCCGGAGTCGATAGCGCGGCGGCGATCGACTCGCTTTGGCTGAGCGGTATGTCGCCTTCGGCCGTGGTGGCGGAAATCCGGAATAAGCCCAACCGATGTTTGTCGGCATTGTGGAACTGATGCAAATCGAACGTCAACGTGCAACCGCTGGGATTCGCGATCGGCGTTTTCAGTTGGAACGTGGCCCAATGCACCACACCTAGCGAAGGCGATACAGCCCAGCCGCCTTGATCATTCGTCTTTCCATCAAACGTGGTGCTGATGTCAAAGCCGCCCTGAGTGAAGTCGGCTTGTGCTTTGGCGATTTCGACCTTTTCCAGCTTTTGATCTTTACCGTTACCTTGCACTTGGATCACCAATTCAGTGACCACGAAATTGCCGTTGTCGGGCAACCCGGGACCACCAGCGGGCAGGTCCGCGGCCGGTAACGCTTCGAGCCGAAACCCCGTGATCTGTTTCAATGTCGTGGGCATCTTGACCGTGTAGATGCCTTTGTCGGCGTTGCCTGAGGCTCGGATCGAACGGTCCCCTTGCGGCGTCAACACCGCCTTGTTCGATGCCGACAACTCAGTCGCCGACAATGGATGCCATTCCACGTTGGACGCGTCGGCAAATCGTTTTTCAGTGGTCGCGACCAACTGGGCTTGCGCTTCGCTCAGTGCCATTTCAGCCGCAGCAACTCGTTTCGCGCGTTCTTCTTCGAGCCGCGTTCGTTCGGGCTTGATTGCCTCGGTTCGCTCGGCAATCTGCGAGACCACCTCGGCAAGTTTCGTTTCGCGAACATTTTCGAATTCGGACCGCCGAATCGCCCAGTCGGCTTCGGCTTGCTCAACCTGCTTTTGCAGCGTGTCATGATCGACTTGGACTTGGCCAATGATGCTCTTGAACGCCGTGGTTTCGGGCGTGGTAGGCCGCCGTCCGATCGCTCGCAAGAAAATCTCTTCGGCGAGCATTTCGTCTTCGCTGCATGTCTGGACGATTTTGGCGAGTTCATTTTGAGGATCCGAAATCGCGGTGCCGACCGTAGGCCCGCTGATCAGTGCCATCACCGGGCCGAGCTGCAGATCCGAGGAACGTTCACATTCGCATGCACTTTCCCGCACCGGCCGCCCCAGGTTCTGTAAGAACCCATCGGCAAGCTTCACTCCGGAATCGGGTAACGCCGCGGCACGCGTTCCCTTGGCCACCCCCGGAATCGAACTGATCGCTCCGGTAACCTGATGCACCGCATCGTAAATCACTTCGGCCGGCAATCGTCGTGGCATCGCATGCGAGTAATTCAGATAGTCGTCTTCATTTAGCGGATTCGACTCGATGCTCAATTGATAGGTGCGACTATTGCAAATCAAACGATGCATCGCCCGCGTATCAAACTCCGATTCGACGAAGCGATCGGTCAGAAAACTCAACAGCTCGGGGTTGGTCGGCGGGTTGCCAGCGCGGATATCGTCAATGGGTTCGATCAAACCAACCCCAAGCAAATAGCCCCACAATCGGTTGACGTAACTGCGAGCAAAATAGGGGTTGTCGGCGTCCGTCATCCAGCGAGCCAATTGTTCGCGGCGCGACGGATTGTCACTCGTTTCATGATCGACGGCGAAGGGAAAACTTGGTGGGACGGTATCCCCGGTTCTGCCATGTTTGATCTCACCGTTGGTTTTGTCCGCCACGATTTCAAACAGCGGCTTAGCACCTTCGACCGCCGAGCCACCAATTTTGCGATCGCCGGAGGCAGGATCTGTCTGTAGATCGACCTGAGCAAAGTAGGCCGCCATCTCAAAGTACTGGTCTTGGGTCCAACGTTCAAACGGATGGTCGTGGCACTTGTTGCAGTTGAAGCGGATTCCCAAAAACAAATGCGTGGTGTTCTCCATCGTGTCTTCGGGGGTACGCAGCACTTTGAAATACGACGCGGGAGGATTTTCATTGTTCGATCCGCTAGCGGTTAACACCTCGCGGACAAATTGGTCGTACGGTCGGTTTTCCGCAACGCAAGTACGAATCCAGTCTCGGAACTGGGTGCTTCCCTCGACCCCAAGAAATTTCCGATTGACTTGCAACAAGTCGCACCACTTATTGGTCCAGTAGGCGATGTAAGCTTCGCTGCCGATCAATTCATCGATCACCTTGGATCGCTTTTCACCCGTCTCAGTCGGATCCGCCAAAAACGATTTGACTTGATCGCTGGTGGGCAACAATCCGGTTAAATCGAGATGCACGCGGCGTAGAAACGTGGCGTCATCGCACAGCGGGCTGGGGACCACCTTCACACGCTGCCATTTCTTTGCGACCAATTCATCGATCGTGTTGTGGGTCACCAACGCCTGATCTTCGTAACCGGATCGATCGCCCATCACGGTCAACGTGGTGGCGGCGTAGGCACCTTCAAAACGAGCCAGGATCGGAGCTTCGCCGCGGCGAATCGCCGTCAGCAATCCTTTGGCATCGGCCGTGGCGACTTCGGAGTTTCCGCTCTCGATAAACGCTTCGCTAGTCACGTCACGCGAAGTGCCGTTGCGATAGGTGGCGACCACTCGCACTTGTTGACGCGACTGGATCGCTTGGACGGTGGGATTGGTTGGAGAAATCTCGATCGACGCGACGCGTGGCGACTGTAAATCCACTTGGCTTCCATCGGCAATCCAGCGGCGCAGGATCGCATGGTTAGGGTCTCCGTCGACCATCACGACGCCACCTTGGTGCGGCGTCAAACCGAGTGGTTTTCTCAGCATCAACGAATTGTCGGGCGAGGCAGGGTTGATGCGTCGAGCCGCTAAGTCATCTTTGAGTGCGCGCAAATCGAACACAGGATCGTAACCGCGCAGCGACAGCCGGAATCCATTTTTTCCCTTCTGAGCTCCATGACATGTTCCTTGGTTACATCCCAAGCGGCTAAGTACGGGATTCACGTCGTGAATGTAATCGACCGCGCCGGGTGCGTTATCGTCAGCGTGCGGCGACGTCACCTCGACCTGAATCGTTGTTATTCGTTCGCCAAAACGAACCACCATTTCTCCATTCCCCTCGGCGATCGGTCTGATCAAACCACGTTCGTTGATGGCGATCAGCGAGGGCACCTGGACTTCGCAGCAACGAGTCACGTCAACTTTCGAGTCGTCGACAAGCGTTGCCGTCACTACGATTTGGTTGTAGGCGTAGGGCGAGTCCAACCGGATCGTCTCGGGATCGACCGTCAATTTGCGAACTAATTTTGCATCCACGCTAAGTTCGTCAGAGAAATCCCCATCCACTGCGACTTGCGATTGCATCCACGCTTTGGCGTCAAAGGCAGTGAGTTTGACGTTCTTTTCCGTTTCGATGGTGACAATCGGAAACTCGGACACGAGCTTGCCGTCGGCATCGAGTCGTCGCAACACGGCGTCGTTGGCGGACATCAGCAGCGCATTGTCGCTGGCAAAACGAATCGCGTAGACCGCGGCCGTGTCGCTACTCCATTTTGCGATCTCGGTGGTTTCTTTGGATTGATACGCGGCAACAATTTCCTTCTCTTTCGCGGAACGCTCTGAATCTCGCTTGGCCATGATGGCTTTGATTTGCTCGGACAATTCACCGACAAAGTCATACTTCCAAACTCGCACTTCACTGCGGCCATCGAACGTCGAGGCGGCGGCCAAACGCGAGCCATCGGGGCTGATTGCGACACTGAAGATTCGCCCTGGCATCGCCGGTAAATTGCGGATCAAGTTGGCATCGTCACCAATCTTTCTCGCGGTTTCGCGAAAGACGCGATAAACCTTGGCGACACCATCCGCGCCTCCAATCAAAATTTCATTTCGCTGGGGATGGATCGCGACACTATTGAGACCACCCGAAAGCGCACCAGGCGTGATCGAGGTGATGTTGTCAATAAAACGCTCGGTGGCGACTTCGGTCAATTTGCACGACATATCCCGAGCGACCGAAACCAAATGAGTCCCATCCGGCGTGAAGACGGTGTCGCGAACCCAATCGTCGTGCGCGCCTTGAAACAGCACCTGTTCCCCCGAAGAGGAGTCGATGGCTCGAATCACATTATCGGTGGCACCAAAGGCGAGTTTGCTTCCGTCGGGCGACCAACTGCCACCACTTAGCGTATCGTGCGTCAACGGCAACGACATCTCGAGTTTGCCTGATGCGACATCCCAGATTTGCACCTCGCCCTGAACCCCAGGGGTGCCTCCGATCGCGGCGACTCGCTTGCCGTCAGGTGAAAAACGGACGGTATTGATTCGCGGACTCATTCCAATCAACCGCGAAATCGTTTGCCCCGTCTCGCGATTTAACAAAATCACTTCATGGAACCCCGCCACGGCGACCTGCTGAGCATCCGGTGAAACATCCAGCGATGGCAGCGTGGGGGGGCCAACATAAACAGGCGGATTGCTTTGATTGAAGCTCCGTTCCGTCGAAGGGAGCGAGTCATCCTTGGCCCCTGCGGCGATCCAGCGCCGGATCTTCTCAATCTCGATCGGGTTGAGCGGCTTGGCCGGTGACTTAGGCATCTCCGCGTGCCCACCGACCGGAGTGATCTGTTGGACCAGATAACTCTCGTCCGGTTTGCCGGGCACGATGGCTGCGGATTCACTCTCACCGCCTGCGACTAACGAAGCAAAATCGGTCATGTTGTACCGGCCAAGTTGCTTCGCACCCTGATGGCATCCGAAGCACTGATTTCGAAAAATCGGCTCGATGTCGCGAGCAAAACTTAACGGGGTCTGAGGTTCGGAAGACTCCTCCGCTCCCCCATGGACACACGCGAGTGAAACGAAAGCGAGCAAGATCGTTCGAAAGACCATGGCATGACTCGTGTTGACGGAGTTCGTTTGCTCACAGAGCTCCGAGAATTGCCAACGGCGAACTGCCATTTCGAATCATGCGATCGACATGAAGACGGCGGAAGTGTGACGCGTTGCTATTCAGAGAACCGTGAGTCTGACAACGCCAGTCCAGTACCCACAAGAACGAGCGAGGGTACGAGTAGCCCAGTTCATGGGCGGGCGAGAACGGGCCGGGTGCCAACCACTCCATAGTTCAAGCAGCGAGGCACAACAGACCGTTAAGCCAATATAGAGGAAGCCTTGCCCTCGTCAACGCTTTTCCAGAGGTGTAAACTCTGATCGTCCGAGAAAGCGAAAGGCCACGAATCGATCGTGGATGTCGAAGAACCTCAGCGGGAGTCGTTCCGAAAACTCAACCGCATGGCGGTAGCCGAAGGGCAGCTACTTTAATAGCGGTGCGGCGCGAGCCGCCCGGTTGCAGCGAGCAAAACATTCGAAAACCACCCGCTGAGTGTCAAAGTAAGTGCCATTAGCCGCTAACCACGGTTCTCGAAACAACCGAGCCTCAAGCCCTTCGGCTAAGGTCGATTCACCGAATCACTCCTGCCTGGGTGCCCAAAGAGAAAGCCTCAAAAAGGAGGATGTGTACGGAAATGCCTTCCTCACTTACCTCTAGACTCTCACAGCGAAGCGATCCGCCAGAGAGAGCCTAAGTGCGGAGGAACAAAAACACAGGCAAATCGTTTCCAAACCCACTCCTAACACACACTCGCTATCCTCTCTGACTATCCTATGACCCCACTCCCATTGAACCCGAGGAACCGAATGAAAAGCACAATTTCCAAGTCTCTGACTCTGTTGGCGGCGCTGACGAGCGTCGCGTTCGCCACTGTAAATTCAAGCTCCTGCGTCTCCGCCGAAGAATACCTCAACGGGATCGCGTGGCAGAAACCAGCGGTGGTCACTCCGGGAAAAACCGACTCCGATCCTCCTTCGGATGCGGTCATCTTGTTTGATGGCGCCGACTTATCCGAATGGGAAAACGGCGACCAATGGACGGTGAAGGACGGTGCCGCTAGCACGGGCAAAGGCAAGATCACGTCCAAGCGGACATTTGGTGATTGCCAACTGCACCTGGAATGGTCCGCGCCGACCCCCGTCAAAGGCAGCGGCCAAGGACGCGGTAATAGCGGTGTATTTATGATGGGACGCTATGAAATCCAAGTTTTGGATTCCTATGAAAATGAGACTTACTCCGATGGCCAAGCGGGTGCGATTTACAAGCAAACACCTCCGGCGGTCAATGTCACGCGTCCCCCAGGCGAATGGAACAGCTACGATATCTTCTGGACCGCTCCGCGATTCGGCGACGACAAAAAACTGGTTTCGCCCGCCTACGTGACCGTGGTTCACAACGGAGTGTTGATCCTGAACCACTTTGAGCTCAAAGGCGATACTCCCTTCCATCGCCCGCCACAGTACAGTGCCCATGAACCGGTGGGCCCGATCTCGCTGCAAGATCACGGCAATCCCGTTCGCTTTCGCAACATCTGGGTCCGAGAGTTTCAACCGCCTCAGGGTGAACAGGTGCGAAAACCATTCTTACGCGACGGCGATAAAGAAACTCCGATCGAGTAATTACACTCGAGTCATCGCAACGCCATCGCATCTCAAGCCACGCTCGGGTCGAGCGTGGCGAGATGTGGCGAGGCGAGATGTGGCGTGGCGAGTCGTGGCAGCCAACCGCCCCCACCGATCCGCCTGCTTCGCTGTGGTCTTTCGCGGTGGTATTTCGCTGTGGTCTTTTTCCGGGCGAAACCTCACCAAGGCGTTACACCTAACTCGTCTGGAGTGTTCGCTGCGGCTCACACACAACGGGAAAGAGCACCACGAATTCGGTCCCCTGTCCCACGGCCGAACGCAGGTCGATCGCACCACCGTGTTGCTCGACGATCCCCAACACGGTTGCCAACCCCACGCCTTGCCCCGTCGACTTGGTGGTAAAGAAGGGGTCGAAAACGCATCGTAACGTCTCTTGGTCGATGCCGCTGCCATCGTCTTTGACCGAAACGTAAATATGCTCGCCCGGTCGAATTTTCCCGCTAAAGACAAATCCCTCAATCTCCGCTTGCTCAACGCGTCGCATCGCCACGTTGATCTGGACCGTCCCGGCTTCACCAATCGCTTCGACAGCATTGGTCAGTAAATTCAGCAGCACTTGCGACAACGCGGTGGAATCTCCAACGACAGGTGGAGTGCCAGGATCGGCACAAAGCTCGATCTTGATTTTTGCTTTGGTCGCCGACCGCACTAGGCTGGCTACTTTTTTCGCCTCCGCAACAAGGTCCACTTGTTGAGTCTGAGATTTTGACTGACCAGCAAAGGTCAACATTTGCTTACACATGGACGAGGCCATCTCTGCGGCGTGCATGATTTGATCGAGGCTCTCCTGAGTGTTCGCTGCCCCCATGCCGCTATTGAACTGACACAGTTCGGCGTTCGTTCGGATCACGGACAACAGATTATTAAAATCGTGGGCAATGCCGCCCGCTAATTTCCCCAGACTCTCAAACTTCTGCTGATTCTGCATTTGCACCGCGCGTCGCCGCGAACGCTCTTTCTGCTTCATCCGCTCCATGACAAGCGCCAACGAGCGTGCCACACGCTCGAGTCCGATCAGATCCTCCGGTGGGCTCCAAAACGGCGTATTTGATGTCAGACAGATCGTTCCCAGTGTCGTACTAGTGCTATCGACGATTGGCATCGATCCGGTCGCCTGGATGCCAAGCGGAGTATAGAACGCTTCGGCCGATGGGAATCCTTCGCCCGCCGATAGATCTTGCACAAATTGAAAGACCCCCGATTTCATCGCGTTGCAACAAGCCGTGGGCTCGGCCATGACCGGGAACCCGATCAACGATTGCAACACATCCTTCGGCATCGAGGGAGCTGCGGCGAAGCCAACCGATTGCCGGGCATCGTCAAGCAACAGCACGATGGTGCGAAGTTCGGGAAAGGCAAGGTCAACTTTGCTGGCGACTAAGCTCAGCAACGCTTTCAACGAAGTTCCCTCGGAAGCCAGCTTGAAAATCTCGCGTTCAAGATCCATCAACTCCAATTGCTGTCGCTCGACCGTGACATCGCGAACCGTCCCTACGGCGCGAAGTTGCTCTCCCGAGTCGTTCCACTCACAAACGGCACCTTCGAGGTGTATCCAGCGATAACCGCCCGTCTTCTGCTGAATGCGGAATTGAAAATCGAGGACGTTGGGAATGGAGGGCATCTCGGCAACCCGACGCTGGTCGTCGGGGTGCATCAACGCTTGAACCGACTCCGCCGAACAATCAATCTCATCTTCGCCATACCCCAAAATGCGGTGATACTCGGTATCTCGAGTGACTTGGTTTTTCTGCACATCCCAGTCCCACACCCCAAACTGACTGCCCTTCAATGCAAGTGCATATCGGGTTCGCACTGCGGCAAGTGATTGGCGATCGTTGTACCAGTCGGTGATATCCGTGAACGAATTGATCGTATAGATTTTCTCGCCGTGCTGGACGACACGGAAATCCGCGCGCACATAAATCCAGTTCCCTTTGAGCGTTGACAAGCCAACGTCCGAAGCATGGACGGGATCCTGATCTAGCAACGATTGCAGAAAGCCAACCAGGGACGGCAGCGATTCAGGCAGCAAAATCTCGCTCGTTCGCGATCTTAACTCCACCATCGAATTGGCCTCGAACAAAGCAATCGCGCTTTGGTTAAAACCAATGGTATGAATGCCCGCGAGCAGCGTTTTCAATAATTCCGCATCGTCTTTGATTGCGTCAGCGAGCGACGTGACTCCCGAATCGCGAAGCACTCGCAATTGAGCGGTCACCTCGGTTACGTCGTCAATGGTCACCGCCGCTTTGATTGACTCAAGCAAAAACGAAGTGGGGTCATCAATCGAAGACAAGAATTCAAGGGCATGGGTCATCGAATAGCCTTTCAGTGGCCGGGATCTCCGGCGCCACTTTCAGACTGTTAGTGTAACGAATGCCGCAGGCCGATGCGAGAAACTTGCCTGCTGACGGCTGAGTTTGAGCCGAACCTTTCGATTGGGATCCGCCAGGAGCCGACTTTTCTTCGTCAATCCCCCCCCGATATTGGATTGGCCCGCGATTGCCGACTGGCCCGAATCAACGACTGGCCCGCATCGATCACGCTCGCGAAACTTCGGAGGAGCGGATTGCCGTTCGCCTTTCGTAACCTACCGCTTCCCGGGGGTTACCGCGGGAAGGAAGCGGATCGAGAAGACCCCGATCCCTGTGAGCGAACAGGGACGCGGTTCGGCTGAGCAGGGAACGCGAAGCAAGAAGTCGCGAATTAGGCAGCCCGTTTGCCTGGGTTCGCCGCACGATTTCGCGATTCAATCCGCTGGCGAACCATCGCATGGGGCCCCGTCTCGGTCGTCGTTGAATCGAGATACCAACGCCGCGTTTTGATCGACTCAAGAATCTGATCGGCAACCCCCACGACGCGTGCTCCAGCTTGGCCATCGACGGCCGGCTCGACTCCCGTTTGGATGCTGATCACAAAGTCGTGAAGTTCGTCGAGAATGGCATTTCGTGGCTCAAGCTCTTTCGTGACGCATTTCAACGATTCACTGAAAATTTGGTCCGCACACCCCAATGGGTTCTCTACCTCGCTGTCGAGATCAAAACGACGCTGGACAACCGCTTCGCTTGGGCAAACGGAGGTTAACGAGGGTTTTCCGAAATCAATGTCCGCAAACCCGTTGGCGCCAAAGATCTGCATCTGCCGCGCCGGGGTGGGACTGAGACGAGATGCCTTGAGATTGGCAATCAGTCCGCATTCAAATTCAATCCGCGTCTCGGCAATGTCTTCGTGACTACTAATCACCGACATGCCGCTCGCCGAAATCGAGCGAATCGGCGAGTGGGTGAGCGACAACACCAAATCCAAGTCGTGAATCATCAAATCCATCACGACGCCAACATCGAGACAGCGTCCTGGGAAGTGGGAGGCGCGAACCGCTTCGATGTACTTAGCGTCGACGGCCAAGTCACCGAGTGCAGCGAAGGCAGGGTTAAAGCGTTCGACATGCCCGACCTGCAGAGTCAGATGGCGGCTTTTGGCCAGATTCGCGAGCCGTTGTGCATCGGGACCATTGGCAGCCAAGGGTTTTTCAACAAAAGCATGCTTCCCTGCGGTAAGCAGTTCGGTTGCGATTTCCCCGTGCAAATCGGTCGGCGCGGCCACGATAGCAGCGTCGATCGTGCCAATGCATTGCCGATAGTCCGCAAAGGTCGGCACGCCGAACATTGCCTTTGCATTGACCCGCGCTTGCTCAAACGGATCGGTGACGGCCACCAACTCGACTCCGTCGACTTGTTGCAACAATTTTGCGTGGATGCGTCCGAGATGACCTGCACCGATGACTGCGATTCGTAACCGACTCACGCTGCTTTTCTCCTTCGGTCGCGACCACGGCCCTTTTGGCCGCTGACCGTTGTATCCATGAAATTGAACAGCTCTCGTAGCACGGGGCGAATGGGCCCTGTCGATAACAACTGCTCCTTGGCTGCATCGAGTCCCACGTAGGACCGATAAATAAGTTTATATGCCTTGGTAAGGACTTCGATGTCCTCTTTTGGAAATCCGTGTCGCTTCAATCCGATCGTGTTGACGGCGCGAGGTTTGGCGGGCTGACCGTCCACGATGATGTAGGGGGGGACGTCATGAAGTACCCGCGCCATCGCGCTGATGAAGCTAAGATTTCCAACGGATGCGAAGTGCACGATCCCCACACCTCCGGCAATCGTGATGTCATTCCCGATGTGGGCGTGGCCACCGATCATCACATTGTTGGCCATCACATTGCGGTCCCCGACCTTGCAATCGTGAGCGATGTGAGTGTGTGCCATCAGATAATTATTGTGACCGACCCGCGTGACGCCATCTTCTTTCTCGGTGGCGCGGTTGACGGTGCAGTACTCGCGGAACACGTTGCCGTCACCGATCTGAACCTCCGTCGGCGTGCCCTTGTAGCTGGTGTCTTGCGGTTCCGCACCGATCACACAGCCTGGGAACAAATGGTTCTCTTCACCGAGTGAGGTCACCCCCGACAGCACGACATGGTCTTCGAGCAGTGTATCATCACCAATGCTGACATCCGGACCGATCACACAAAAGTGCCCGATACGTACGTTCGTCCCTAACTTGGCACGTGGATCAACCACCGCGGTCTGAGCAATCTGGGTACTCATGTTTCGGCTCCAAACATCTCTTGGTTGTGATAACAAAATCGCATGACAACTAAACTCCTGTGGCTAAGCAGCTTTGTGATGCGATTGCGTCATTTGGGTTAGGGGAATCTGCGAAGCCGCCAGTTCAGCGAGTTGCTGAGCCATCCGGCCGTTTAGGTTGTGTCCACCGCGATAGGAAACAAAGGTGCCGACGAGTTCAACGTTGGCCAGGGCAAGGTCACCGATCAAATCGAGGACCTTGTGCCGTGCACACTCATCAGCAAAACGCAATGAATTCTCAATCGGGCCGTGATCGCCGATCACTAACAAGTCTTGGTTCGTGACGTGAGACGCAACCCCTTGTTCACGAAGCAGGCCGGCCTGCGACTCGGTAACAAAGGTTCGAGCTGGAGCAACGTCGCGAATAAAACGATGAGGGGACATCCGCAGAGCGTAGGCTTGGTCAAGGATCGGCGAAGGCCCATCGAAACTCAAGCGATACTCATACGAAGTGTGTCCATCTATCGGTGGGGTCGCCTCGATCCATCCGGTTTGCGAGTTCACATAGATGCGCTCACGCACCGTCAAGCGACGTTTGGGTTGCGATTGGATAATCAGCCCTGCGGTTCGCAAGGATTCGACAAAGGCAGCGGCGCTGCCATCGAGCCCTGGCAATTCCTCGGCGTCGATTTCAACGAGGCAATTATCGATCTCGAGTCCGACCATTGCCGCCATCAAATGCTCGACCATTTCGAACCGAGCGGCACCGTCTTGGAGGATCGTGCGAAGATTGGCATCATGTCGATTCGCGACCGAAGCGAGGCACGACGGTGCGGATGGCAAATCGCTTCGTACCAAGCGAATGCCAGTACCTACCGGTGCTGGATTCATGACAACACGCACGTCTCGACCGCTCCAGTAGCCTCGGCCACGGACCTCACACGAAACCGCGATTGTATGTTCGTTGCGTGATGGTGTCACGCTTCGGCCTCCCCTGCCGTACCCACTCTCACATCCTGTGAGAGCCTTGTTTGTAAAAAATCGCGGCATGCATGTTCGTTGCGAACTCGATGCTGCGAGAATCCCCAACGCCGCGGCTACTGATTCATTTCAGGAGCCACGGAGCGGTTTATGATGGTCGCCCAATCAAGGTTGACCAAGCGTCACTCAACTAGCGATTAACGGGCTGGCCAGCAGCTCCGCCACGCTTGGCAATGTCTTCTTGCATCGCTTTGTCCAAGTACTGCATCACGCCCTTGGTCATGTCCAGTGCATCGTCGTGATAAACAATGTTCTTCATCACGCCACGGATGACCGAATCACCCTTTTCAAGATCCATCTCTTCGCTGTTGTAACGAAGGACCATGTTGATCTTGTAGTGTTGAGCCAAGAATTGAACGCCCGATGCAATGCGTTGATAGTTCTCGAAATAGATTCGTGCTTCGGCATCGGCAAGCTCTTTACGCTTACGCGCCATGTCCAAGCGAAGCTTCGATTCCATCGATGCAACTTGCTCTTCTTGAGCGGTATAATCAGGGGTGCCAACCTTGAACGTTTTCAGTCGTTCGGCCGCTTGCTTTAGCTCTTCACGCTTGCCCTGAAGTTGAGCGTCGTAACTCTTCAAATCGCCTTCGACTCGCTCCACTTGAGCTTTGATGCCGGGGTGATTCTTGAAGATGAATGCCACGTCGACCACGGCAACGCGGTGACCGCTTGATGCGGATGCTTCCTGGGCCGTAGCGACACTAGGGACGACGGCTGTCATGGTAAGGATGGCCACTAGAATGGCCGCTACACAGTTAAATCGCACGTCCGCTCTCCTTGCGTTATGGGTGCGCAGATCTTGACTCGACACAAATGCAAACACTCGTTTACGTGGCGTCCATCGCCAGCGCTGAGACATCTGTGCCGATACTATCAGAACCGCGACTTGCAGTACTGACTCGTTCGGAATTGTGCCAACCGCATCGATCGCCGTAAAGACTAATCAACACGCTTCTCACCTTCACCGAAAAAAAAACTTTACTTATTCTTGCCGCGCCGACCCACCTATCCGCCGGGTCGAACATCCAAGCGGAGCTTGAACTCAAACGGTTGCCCGTCGCGGGTCAGAAAAACGCTGAGTGAATCGCCCGGGGAACGATCTCGCAACAAATCCAACACGTCGACAGCCGTTCGCACCGATTTCTTATCCAAACGATCTAATCGATCGCCTGCTAGCAAACCGGATCGCTCCGCGGGTCCACCCGAAGCAAGCCCTGAAATAACCACGTGATCCGCTTGATCTTGAAGAGTCACGCCCATAAACGCCGTTAATTGACGGCGAATCTGCACATGCTTCTCGGTTGCGGCATATCTCGGACGCACTTCGCGTGTCGCCAACTCAAACGCGACATCACAAACCATATCGGTTATTCGGGTTAGACCACCGTAATCGATTTTCTCGGAATCATCACTTGGACGATGATAATCGTTATGAAGCCCCGTAAAGAAAAACAACACCGGGATCCCAACCTCGTAAAACGATTGATGATCACTCGGCCCATACCCCGTTGGGATCTTCCATAAATCAAAACGGTAATTGCGATTCAAGTCGTCTACGATCTGCTCTAACCCCTCCCCCGTACCGGTTCCATAAACCGTTAATTCATTATCCCGCAGCCGACCCACCATATCCAAGTTGATCATCGCCACCGTCGAATCCAACGCAAAACGAGGATGACGCACGTAATACTTGCTACCAAGCAGCCCGCGTTCCTCCGCAGTAAAACCAATAAAAACCACTCGGCGGTGAGATTCCATCCCGCCAAGTCGCTCGACGAGCATCGATGCGGTCGAAAGCATTGCCGACGTCCCGCTTGCGTTGTCGTCGGCACCGTTGTGAACCGCGACCGTTCCTGGAGCCAGCGAACCGTAGCCCCCCATCCCAACATGATCGTAATGGGCCCCCACCACGATGGTCTCGTGGGCCAGCACGCCACGCCCAGCCAGTTCGCCAATCACATTGGAAGTGCTAGCATTGGAGGGTTGTAGTTCCACACTCAGCTCGACCACGGTATCGGCTAGCATCATGCTTTGGGGGCGATAGGTGCGATCGATCATCGTCTCGATCTCCCCCAAACTTCGTCCCGTCGCATGCTGCAACACGGAATCGAATGCGTCACGAGCAAGCGAGACGACCGGTACCGTTTTCATGATCGTCGGCGGATCCTCCGCAGACGCCTCGTCGAGATCGGAAACAGCCGTTCCCCCTTGAGTGACGGGGAGCGCCCGTCCCGCTTCGTCGATCTGTAACACGCCACGTCGTTTCTGGCGGACATCGCTGCGAAGCCCTTGGACGATCGTATCGATCCCCGCAATTCGATTCCGCAACGACTCGCGGATCTTATCCGCTTCGACGGGCAACTCCTCGAGTTGTCGCTCGACGGCTTCGCGTCGGGACAGTTCCGACGCGAGCCTCTTCTCGGCTGTCGCAACGCTCGCTTCGATACTTCCCGGGTCATTGATCAGAATCACGGCTGCTGCGCCATGCTTGATCGCGTTTTCGATCTTCGTTTGGAAGAACGCGTGTGAAGATGTCTTAGTGCCCTCAAACCGGCTGGCGGGATCGCCCATCCCAGGCTCCTTGCGAAGCACCGCCACAACGTGCCCCTGGACGTCGATACCATCGTAGTCATCGTAGTCCAGTTCCGGTGCGGTGATCCCGTAGCCCACAAACACGAGAGCCCCTTGGGCCGCCCCGGCGGTCTTGCCGATGGACATCGGGCTCATGCCCGACGAGAGCGACTCATCAATCCGGAATGAATTCGACGCAGCCGAATTTGCTTGCTCCTCCGAATTAGCCGCCCCAGAATTAGCATCCCCAGAATCAGCCTCCCCAGACTGACCGTCATCGGTGGCCGGGGCACCGGAAATCTCGCTCGCCGCTCGATGGATCCGCACAAAGTTCTTCGCAGCGGCACCGACCCTCGCCCCCACCGGCACCTCCAGCGTTTGAAACGGGGTGCCACCGAACAACTCGGTTTTCACCCCAGCTTCGGCCAACCGCTTGGCGATGTAATCCGCTGCCTGATGAATGGCGGCATTATCGACGCCGCGTCCCAGCATCGTTTCACTCGCAAGGTACTCCACATCTTTGCGAAGCTGGGTTTGCAAACTCGAGCGAGAGCGGAGTGCCGCAGGCTGCTCCGCTGTTAGCGGGGCCGCCGAAGCGCCCGCGAGTGCAAGCAGAAGACAAATCACTCCGATGATGCGCATCACTGGACTCCGGTTGTCATGACGATCTGAATCGCGTTTGAGGCACTCGATTGATGCGTTGGGGGCATGTTAGCGACCCCACACTCTCCTCGGCGAAAGCACCTCGACATCCGTTGTCACTGATTCGAACCGCGGCGGACAAGGGCGTCCGCCGCAAGGAATTCGCCCATGGAGGGTCTTACGCGGTTTTGACCTTTTCGTTTCGCTGAATCAACCACAACAAAACAGGGCTGGCGACAAAGATCGAACTATAGGTTCCCACCAAGACGCCGACGACCAATGCGAAGGCAAACGCATGGATCCCCGCTCCCCCGACCGCGTAAAGCAGCACGACCACAATCAACGTCGTCAACGAAGTCAACAAGGTACGGCTGAGCGTTTGGTTGATACTGGTGTTAACCATTTCGCTGGTCAAGTGAGTTGATTTCCCCTTCGTTTCCCGAATCCGGTCAAACACGACGATCGTATCGTTGAGTGAATAACCAATGATCGTCAACAGCGCCGCCACCACGGTCAAGCTGATCTTGAACGGATCGATCAACAGGAAGCCAAACACGTCAGCCAACCAATAGCTGATCGCGATCGCACCGAGCGTGACAATCACGTCGTGAAGCAACGCGACAACCGCAGCGAGACCGTACATCACGCGTTGGAAGCGGAACCAAATGTACCCGATGATGCACAACAAGCTGCCAAACAACGCTCCGAATGCACGACCGATCATGTCACCGGCAACTTGGCCACCCACGCTGCTACTGCTAATCCAAACCGGTTTGCTGCCAAGATTCTGCTTGATTTGCTCCATCACGGCATCGGCTTGCTCTGATTCAAGTGGCAATTTCACCGTCCAATCGCTGAACGATAACGATGACTTCATGTTCCACTTATCCGAACCTTCGCCAATGGGAAGCAGTTCAATGGCTCGCTCGTTGAGCGGCACATTAACCGCCTTGGCGGCATTGAGCAGTGTCTCGACAAGGGTGGGAGCATTGATGCCCGCACCACCATCTTCGCCTTCGATACCGAGCTTGACCAACCGCGTGCTAAACACGAGCGAAGGACGATTCGAAATCGCAGGCGTGTTCGCTGAGGTCTCCGGAGCGGCCTCGGTCTCCGGAGCTGCCTCGGCCGCCGTGTCCGCGACGACATCGGTTGCCGCTTCATCTTGAGGATAAAACAGAGCCAACATGGTCCCATTATCGAGCCGCTCACTTCCTCGCAAATTCAGCGAAGATGCTTTCGGATCCACTGGAGCTTTTGCATCGTCCGCAGCGATATCGATTTTGTAAGTGACAAGGTTGACGGTATCTTCCTTGGCAAACGCTGCGGAGATGGCTTCTTTCAACTGGTCGACTTTTTCGTAGGACGAGTCGACTTTGTAGACCGTTCCGTTCGGGCTGGAGTCCATCGTGACGCCGTTGACCGTGAACTGAATCGGCTTGCCGTCTTCGCCCACCATCACCGCGCCGACAATGTCGCGGATCGTATCGGTTTCGGTTGGCTGGTCGACTCGGAATTGAACCGAGGAGCCCCCCGCGAAGTCGATATCAAAGATTCCCTGGCCACGAGCAAAGAGCGACCCAATTCCAGTCACGACAAGCAGCGTGGAAACGAGAAAGGCGATCTTTCCCTTGCCCATGAAATCAAAGTTGTCACCGTTCGAAAACATGCTGCGTAACGAGTTGACGCCATCCGACATGCTAAGGGTCAAGAAGCCTTGGCGTTCGGCGATGTCAAAGAAGGTTCGCGACATGTAGATCGCGGTGAACATCGAAAACAAGATCCCGAGGATCAAGGTGACCGCGAATCCACGAATCTGGTCGGTTCCGATCGCGTACAACACGATCGCAGTGATCAAGGTGGTCAAGTTCGCATCGACGATTGTGACGGTCGCTTTTGCGAAACCGTTGCGAATCGCCATCCGCGTCGCTGCGCCCTTTTTCAATTCCTCGCGAATCCGTTCAAAAATCAACACGTTCGCGTCGACGGACATACCGACGGTTAACACAAGCCCCGCGAGCCCGGGCAGCGTCAACGGTTGATTGATCAGGACCATGGTGCCCAAGATCATCGCCAGGTTCAAAACCAGGGCGGTACAGGCGACCACACCGGCGAATCGGTAATAGAACAGGATGAACACCAACACGAGGCTCAACGACAAACCGATCGCAAAGAACCCCTTGTTGATCGTGTCTTTCCCAAGGGTGGGGTCAATTTGATTTTCCGCGATCGGTTGTGGCGTCAATGCCGCCGGCAACTGGCCTGCCTTGAGTACCGCTACGAGCTCTTGGACTTCCTCTTTGGTAAAGCTACCGGTGATGCGTCCCTCTTTGCTAATTGGCTGCAGGATATTCGGCGCTGACAACAAATCGTCATCCAGGACGATTCCCAATTGTCGCTGCATCGTTCCCACGGGGGCGTTATTCGCCGTCAACGTGTAAAAACGTCCCGAGCCTTTGTCGGTCAAGTTAAACGCGACTGCTGGAGCACCGTGTTGGTCGAAAGTGCTAGCGGCAAACGCCAAATCGTCCCCTTTGATGTCGAGATCAGGGTCGACAATCATCAAGGTTTCGATGTCATCCAGATTCTGTTGCTTCATCCACAAGACGGTTTTCGTTTCACCGTTTTCGCCCTGCACGCTTGCCGGCAGATCGATAAATTGCCCGGTTTCCGGATTGCGAACGATGGCGTTGCCGACATTGACTCGCAATGGGCGAACCCCGTTCTTTTCAACCTTTTCTTGGTCGACTCGCACCCAACGGCCAACGATCTTGCCGTTGACATCGAGCACGACACTGCTGGTCCGCTCGCTTTGGCTGTCAGACTCCGATTGCTCCTTCGCCAAGTCAATGATGCGTTGGTGGTCGAGTCGATTGGCAAGAATCGCAAAACGCAAAATCCCAGCTTCTTCGACGCGTCGTTTGATACGATCGAGTTCATCGACGCCACTGCCTCCTCCGTCGCCGTCCGCTTCACTCGACTTCGCCGGCACGATGATTTCGATCTGGCTTTCACCGTACGGTCGAATCACGATTTCCTGGGTACCGCTAGGATTGATTCGGCGTGCGAGTGGCTCGACCAAATCATCCGATGTGATGCGTTGCCCTGTGTTGACGTCTTCACCGATATTTTTGCTCTGGTCGATCTCGTAAACCAAGATCGTCCCCCCTTGGAGATCAACACCGCGAGTAGGACGCTTGTTGATCAAGACGGTCGCGCTGGCAATGACAGCCAACAACACCAATCCCAAGCGAGTGGAATAGTTGGGCATCTTCAACATCTTCGCCAACCACCCACCAAGGATGAATGGGACAATCAACACAGCAAGGGCGGCAACAAGCCACACATACTGATCGATTGAAATCCCTTCCTGAACTGGCTCGGTGAGCCCATCCGCTTGAGCAAGCGGCATCACGAAGGAATCGAAAAACGATTGGGAAAAGAAATTGCAGTCCATCGTAAGTTTCTGAATCGAAGGAGGGATTCGTCAGTCGTGCGAGTAGCGCATCATGAGCTACCGCAGAAGTAAATTAGGAGTTAGCTCTTCGTTTTGGAATCAGAATCCTTGGGATTCGATTCTTTCTTCTCTTTACTGGCGTCGGTCACACGAGCAATTGCGGTGTAATTGACTTTGATTCGAGTGTTATTGTTGTCGTCAATCCGCAACATCAGGGTGTTGGTCTCAGACGATGTCGAAACGACCGTCCCATGAATCCCCCCCGCTGTCACGACGCGATCGTTCTTCTTTAACGTGGACAACATCTTCGCTTCCTCTGCCTTTCGGCGACGTTCCGGAGCAATAAAGATCTGGAATGCGAGGAAAAATAGAATCACAAAAGGCAAAAAAGGATTGTTAAATAGCTGCTGAAACCATGTCAATTCTTCTGCCGCAGGAGCCTCCTGCGCCAAAATGCTGATTGTCGAAACAATCGAATCGAGGGATTGGCAAGCAATACCGAGGTAGATTTCAGCGAACAAAAACTCGTCCTTTACGCATTCAGCGGTATCATGTAACCCTACTGAAAAAAGCAGCAGCAGGGCCGCGCAGCCTCCACTAGGGTTGGGTCAACGAATGCGGCATGATATGGAAGCGAAAAAAACGTCACAAGCCCAGCACAGCGGTTATTGCGTCATGAACACCGACTTAGTGAGCTCTACGAGCTCACTAAGTTTGCCAATTTGGCGTTCCAAACCCCCTGACAGTAAAGATCCGCGACGTCATCGGCCTCCCCTCCGTCCCATTTAGCTCAAATGCCACTTGCCATTCCCCCTTGGCCCCCCCAGACCCCCGAAATCGCCACTGCTTTGATGCAATGCATGCAAAACGGCGATTGGGGACGCTACGAAAGCCAATCCAAGGCAACCTTGCTAGCGAGCTTGCAAAAAAAATTCGAGATCGAGCACGTCCGCCTTTGCTGCAGCGGGACCGCAGCGATCGAATTGTCGCTACGGGTCGCCGGAGTGGGCGATGGGGACGAGGTGATCCTTTGTGCACTCGACTACCCTGGAAATCTGCGTTGTGTCGAATTGATCGGAGCCAAGCCCGTACTGGTCGACGTAGCGCCGAGCAATTTTGGTCCCGATCTCGAGTCGGTTACCAAGGCGTCAAGTAAACAGGTTCGCGCCGTCATCGCATCCCATCTTTATGGCCGGGCTTGCGACATCGGGGCACTACGCGACCTATGCGATGCAAACGACTGGGTATTGATCGAAGATGTTTGCCAATCGCCTGGAATGACGATCGACGGACGGGCGGCAGGAACGTTTGGGCACTTGGCAACGCTCAGCTTCGGAGGCAGCAAGCCGCTGTCGTCAGGCAACGGCGGAGCAATTCTCGCCACCGACAACCGACTGGCCGCTCGGCTGGGAGGTTTACTCGACCGCCCCAGCGACGCCTTTCCGCTGAGCGCGTTACAAGCCAGCGTGCTGGTCCCCCAAATCGCCCGGTTACAAACCGACAACGAGCATCGCAATCGCATCGCCAAACAAATTCAGCAGCAGCTCGAGAAACGCGACGCGTCCTTGCAATGCATTTGCGAGACGAACATTGCCGTCGACCCCGCGTACTACAAATTAGCCCTCCAGACCGAATCGGTGGCAATTCGCGACGCGATGGTGGCCGCCGCGACGCAACACGATCTCCCGCTCGGCAAGAGTTTCCGAGCAATGTCACGCCTGAGCGACCGCCGTTGCCGCAAGCCTGTTCCGCTTGATCGAGCCCAAATGTTGGCGGATCAAATCTGTGTGCTCGATCATCGCGCACTCTTGATCGATGAAGCGGACGTCGGCGAGCTTTGCGAATTGCTGCTCGAAAGCAGTCGTGGTTGCGGCCGCTAGAGCATTTTCATAACCCGACGCGTAAGCGAGAGACGGAGCCAAGAGTGATGCTCCCTCGCTTACGCTTGAGGTTTTGACCACCCCCCCCATCAAACCCCTCGCCCCGCTACGGCGCCGAGAAAAAACTCGCAACTCAAGGGAAGCCATGAAGATATTGATCACCAACGACGACGGCATCGACGCCCCCGGTTTGGCGGCACTGGTCAAGTCGGTACAGCATGCGATGGGGGATGGCATCGAATTGATTGTGGTTGCGCCTGATCGCGGACGAAGCGAATGCGGGCACAGCGTGACAACGGGCCGCCCATTAGCGGTCAAAGCGGTACGTCCCCAATGGTTCCAAACCGACGGAACGCCGGTGGATTGCGTCCGCGCCGGACTGGGCGTGCTCGCCCAGGGGGTCGACGCGGTGATCTCGGGGGTCAACGCAGGCGCTAACCTTGGAGTCGACTTGCACGTCAGCGGCACCTATGCGGCGGCGCGAGAAGCCGCCATCTCAGGAGTGCCTGCGTTGGCCCTTTCGCATTACCGCCGTCCCGATGTCCCCGCAACGTGGGACCACGTGCCGCGTTGGACACACAGCACGATTTGTGAATTTGTGCAAAGGATAGGACGCAGCAACGCCGCTCCGCTGCTGTGGAATGTCAACCTACCGGCGATCGATCCGGCGACCGATCAACCCGCTCGAGTGTGGTGCGACGTCGACTGGGAACCGATGGTGCGCAAGGCATTTCATCGCGAATCGGAAATTCACTTCGAAAGCGACTTCCATGCGCGACCCCGAAAACCAGGACTCGATATCGAACAATGCTTTGCAGGCGCCATTACCATTTCCGAAATCACGCCCCACTAGCGTATTTTTACGCCTAATATCGCTACCGTCACCAGGCGGTGATCCACGTTTTGGCGAACGCAGCTACGGCTTGAATCCGACCTCATTTGTCAAATGATTCTAGCGACGGATCAACGCTAAGCTCCCTCGATTCAGCGGTGCTGCACGACGCGATCCATGGATCACTCCGTCTCGGAACGCAACCGTTCGAACCCGAGCGAGTAGCGTAGGGCTGCGTCGAGCTCGACAAAGCGGAACGAGTAACCTGACTGTTTGAGGACTTCGGGAACGACCCGCGCGCTCGACAACAACAATGCATCGGCCATTTCCCCGAGCGCCAAACGCAACGCGAAGGCCGGTGCGGGGAACATCGCCGGACGATTCAACACTTGCCCAAGTGTTTTCGCGAACCCAGCATTCGTGATCGGATCAGGCGACACGAAGTTCACGGGGCCTGAGACCTCGTCGCGACAAATACAGTGGTAGATTGCCCCCAGCACGTCATCCAATGCAATCCAGCTCCACCACTGTTTCCCGCTGCCGAGCTTTCCCCCCAAGCACTTCGCAGGCAACAGCATTTGCTCCAACGCGCCCCCCGCCGCCGAAAGGATCAAGCCAAACCTAGCATGGACCACGCGAATCCCGGCATCGACTGCGGGTTGGCAAGCGGCTTCCCACTCGGCCCCGACCCCAGCGAGGAACGTATCGCCGTCGGTGGAACTTTCGCTGAGCACCTCGTCGCCGCGATCCCCATAGATGCCCGTCGCCGACGCACAAATCAACACCTTCGGTTTTTGCTCCAGCTTGGCGAGCGATTCGCAAAGCTGGCGGGTCTTGATCACGCGACTGTCACGAATTTCTTGCTTAACTTTATCGCTCCAACGACTGCCCGCGATCGATTTGCCCGCCAAATGCACGACCACGTCCACATGATTGAATTTCTCAACTTCGGATGGGCTATCCCAGGCCGCAATCGCTCGGGGATCGCCTGGGGACCGAACAATGGGAACGGTCTGGTGACCGAGCAACGTCAACAAATTGTCGAGATGCGAGCCCACCAATCCGCTCGAACCGGAAATGGCAACTTGCAAATGGCTTGACCGATAGCGACTCATCAATTGCAAATCATCAGACGTGATGCGATGACGATACGCGAACATCGACTCCAATTTCTTTCGCGCCATCGCATTTCCAACCCCATTGCCGAGCGCCCCGGCGGGCAATTGATATTCGACCGTGTCGGTCAGCGAGGAAAGGTTGCCGGACGCCGTCGGATCGAGGTTGCGAAATTCGTGCTGATGATCCCAGCTTGCGAAGGGACCGGAGACTTGGGTATCCGCAAACCGATGGGGCGGGTCGTACTCGGTGTGCTCTGCTACCCAACGCAGCGGCAGCCCGGCAATCTTCGCGGTCAAAACCACACGACTGCCAACGCTCAGACTGTCATCGCTCGATTCAATGGCCACCGATTCCCAAGGCGGAATCAATCGCTGCAGTGCTCCGCGGCGTTGGTGGTACGCAAACGCGTCTTCCACAGTGACGGCAAGCGGGGTCGTGACTTGATACCGATGTTTTTGGCTCATAGATCGCTTTCCATTTTCTTCGTGAGCGGCATGCTGACGATCGGTCTCCTAAGAAATGGAGAGCCGACCCATCGGCGGTTGGCCTTTGCCGTTTCACCTGTCTCCGCTCCTCCGTTAGTCGCATCGCCAGGAGTCTTTCCGCCAATTTAACTGAATGGCGTTAGCTGCGGGTCCCGCAACAACGGGAGCTTGCGGCGATGATTCGCAACTCGTGAGACAAGCCTTACCGTAGCGAGTTTTTCCTAACACGAAGCGTCAACGAGAGACAATCGTCGCTGACTCGGTCCCTCACTGACACTTGGAGTGAGGATGTGATTAAAACAATGACAAAAACGCAGCTCCAAAACGAACGCGTCACGTCGCGAAACGTGGCCCGCTCTGGGGCTTAGGCGTCTAATTCCGCAAAGGCGACATCGTCCGCCATCAAACGCAGCTTGTCCATCGCTCGACTTTCAAGCTGCCGGACTCGTTCTTTGCTGATCCCCAATCGATCGGCCAACCCTTGAAGAGTACGGACCTTGCGATGCGGCCCCAACGAGAAGCGAGCGCGAATGATTAATTTTTCGCGACGATCAAGCTGGTCGAGCATCTCCGCAAGATGGCGACGGAGTTCGTGCCAACGAGATTCACTAAGCGATGATTCGGCCCCCTCGTCACTGATCTCGAGGTTCATACTCTGCAATCCCCCCAGCACCTTCTGACGCTCTTCTTGACGATGCACCACCGTGCGGTAAGCGTTTCGGCGGACCACTTGCGTGGCGTAGGTGCTAAAACGAAATCCGCGGTCATAGTCAAACTTTTCCACCGCGCGCATCAAGGCGACAATGCCATCACTTAACAACTCGTCGAATGCGTTGTTGACGTTGGCAAACTTTTTCACGATCGAAAAGACAAGCCGCAAATTCGCCTCAACAATGCGATCCCGATGCCAATGCGCCAATGCGATCAAGCGATCCACCAACGCCAACCGGACTCGAGACGGACGCTTGGGGTTCAACATGCGGCAATGGACCGCCGCTTGATGCAGCAAAAAGTTCATCCTTTGGAACAGCATCACCTCTTGCTCCGGCTTCAAGAGCGTTGCTTCACACAAGCGGCCAAGTTGAATTGGCAAACCCGAGCCACTTTCGGAAACACTTCTCACGACCGACTTTGGCTGAGGAGCCACCAGTTCCAGGGGCGATGAAAAGATGACGGCTCCGATCTCCGCTTTGTCAAAATCCGGGTTCGTGATGAACTCAATGGGTTGGCGCAGCCGGGCTTTGGTTCGCCGCACAAGCTCGTCCTTTTCCATCGTTTCAAAATCAACCCAATACGGCTCGATGCTGGATAACGCAGCGGTCAACTCCGCCATCCGGATCCAACTGCCCGCTCGAGCGGGCCCCCAGGTCGGCTCCGGTGGCGTGCGGGACGTCGACAGCGAGGGAGCACCTTTGCGGAGCCGCGCTTTATCGTCCAAGCGTTTGGCGGCTGAACGATCGGCGGCTGAACGATCGGCGGTCGCTTGAAGGGGCAAATGGGCTTCACTGGGTCGATTCGTCGAGCCTGAAATTACGATGGTCATCAGTTTCTCTTAGGTTGAAGAATGCGTGCCAGCGAGCCTCGACGGCGCCAGCCCCCCCCAAAGGAACAGGGCAAAGCGCGGGCCAAACAAAAGCACGACATGAACGTTTTTTACAACCAAATCGTTCAACCATTTATACCGCTGCGGCTTACTGGAGACAACCAAAAAAGATCCAAGAAGCACGCCGAATCTCCCTAACCGAGTGCCAACAAGTGAAAAAACCACCGTTTTAATCGACTGAAATCGATTTCTTGAGTTGGCGAATGGGCGAATCGCCCTACAATCGCTTGGCGTTGGAAACGATGGACAAAATCGTTCGAAACGTTCAAAACGACATCCGCTAGTTCGACTTTCGGCCCGCTGAATCATTTGATACGCGGCGATTTTTGTTCACCACACCCCTCCTCTCCTTTCGAAGCGTGATCGTTGGCCACTCGACAACCTCAATATTCGCCCAAGCAAATTGCCGATGCCTTGCAGGTCAGCGAGTCGTCCGTGAAACGTTGGTGTGACGGGGGCGTGATTCCCACTATCCGCACCGTGGGCGGGCATCGCCGCATCACTTTCGAGGGGCTGCAACGCTTCCTGCAACAGACGGAGCGAACGCTTACAAACCCCGATGTGCTCGGTTTGCCCGCCCTGATGGCGTGCCGCAGAACCGCGATACCTGGAGCCGAGACCGATCACCAGCGGCGATTTCGCGAAGCATTGGCTGCGGGAGAAGAACCCCAATGCCGCCAAATCCTTCGCGCTCAGATCGAGGGTGGACAAACTCGCAGCGAAGCCGCCGAGCTACTGATCACTGACGCGATGCATGGACTTGGCGAGGCCTGGCAATGCAACGAACTGGATGTCTACCAAGAGCGTCGCGCCTGTGCGATTTCGCATCGTTTGATCGGCGAGTTGATTGCCGAATTGCCGCCCACGAAAACGCATGCATTGACAGCGGTGGGTGGCGCTCCGGAGGGCGATCATTATCAATTGCCAAGCGGGATCGTTGAATTATCGCTACGCGAGCTTGGCTGGCGTTCCGTTTGCCTCGGCAACAATCTGCCACTGGAAAGCTTCTCTCAGGCTGCTCATGATTACGCAGCCGACCTCGTTTGGATTAGTGTTTCCGCGATCGAGGACACAGCGACCTTCGTTGCGAAGCAGAACAAATTAGCGAGCTCGCTCGGAGAAAGCGTTCCGTTATTTGTCGGGGGCCGTGCGCTTTGTGACGACATCCGACCACGGTTACGCTACACCGCTCATTGCGATAACCTGCGTCAGTTCGTCGATTTGGTGGCGATCATGCAGTTAAGTCTTCGGCGTTAAAAGCGGGACGCGATGTCTATGGAAAACGAGTTACCCAGCCCACAAGAGGGCCCAGACCCAACGCAAGAGAATCGGCCCGATCGCAGTCATGGGAGGGATGATACCGCCGATTCGAGCGAGATCACGGCCAGCCGAATCGCCGCGACGGCGCGACAACGCTTGTACGCCAAGTCGGTCTTCTATCCGACGTTGGCGTGGAATTTCACTCTCGGGCGAATCCTACGCGTGCGTCGTTGGTGGGATTACATCGACCCCAACGTGATCGTCGGCGCTTATCCCTTTGCTCGCGATGTCCCGGGATTGTCCGCCGAGGGAGTCCGCGCGGTGGTCAATACGTGTGAAGAGTATCCGGGCCCACTCAAAGCATACGAAGCGTTTGGGATCGAGCAATTATGGATGCCGACCACCGACTTCACGCACCCCACCCTAGAAGACGTTTCCAATGCCGTGGAATTTGTCCAGAAGCATGTGGAGCAGGAGGGCAAAATCTACATTCACTGCAAAGCGGGTCGCGCCCGCAGCGCGACCGTGGCGATTTGTTGGCTGATCAAATACCGGGGCCAGTCGATTGCCGAGGCCCAAACAACGCTGCTCCGCGCGCGGCCGCATATCAATCCTCGCTTGGGCGACCGCCCGGTCGTGCAAGCGTTTGCAAAACGATGGGCCAGTGCCTGAATCGCGAAGCGGCCAAGCCACAATAAGCCCGTGCCACAATAAGCCCGTGCCACAGTAAGACCGGTGCACCTGGCACATGCCCTTTTGAGGGCAACCCGCTCGCTTAGCTTTGGAAGCCCGATTCGATCTGACCTTCCTTGATCACAATCGAGATCCCGTCACGGATTTGCAAAGCTTCGTCTTCACCCTGGTGATCGACACCGGCTTGATTGGTGATGCGCACGTTTTCACCGATCCGACAATTTTTGTCGAGAATGGTGCCTTCGATCACACTTCCGCTGCCAATCCCCATCGGCAACACGCCGGGAGCAAGCGGGGTTTTATCGCACTCGATGTCGTCGGCACCCATGACAACCGAATCCTTGATCGTGACGTTGTCCCCGATCACGGTTCGCAATCCAATCACGCTGTTTTGAATCGTCACGTTGTCACCGATACGACATCCGTCGGCAATCAAGCTCGACTCGATCTTGACATCGCCCATGATCGTGGGCGGCAAAAAGCGAGGGCGACTATAAATCGGAGCTGCTGGATCGCGCAGTTCGAACGGTGGCGCCTTGCCTGCCAAGGAGAGGTTCGCTTCGTAAAAGGCACGGATCGTTCCGATGTCTTCCCAATAACCATCAAACAGATGCACTTGGACTTTGTGCGACTTCAACGACTGCGGGAAGATCCCCTTGCCGAAGTCTTCGTGCGCCGATTCATTCAACAGGTCGACCATCACGGACTTGTTGAAAATGTACAATCCCATACTGGCCAAACAGTCGCGGCCATGGCTTTCGACCCCACGCGAATCAATCCAAGCGGGATCCATGCGTACGGTTGCCAACTCTTCCTCGGTTTGAGGCTTTTCGACAAATCCCGTCACGCGTCCGGAGTCATCCACTTGCATGATCCCCAGCGACGAGGCATCCGATCGCGAGACAGGAATCCCGGCAATCGTGGCGTCGGCACCCGATTCGATATGGGTCTTCAACATGTCGCGAAAATCCATTCGGTACAGTTGGTCGCCCGAAAGAATCAAGACATGCTCAATCCAACTCTCTTCGAGATGAACCAAATTTTTACGTACCGCATCGGCGGTCCCTTGGTACCAATCGGTCGATTCGTCGACCGTTTGCTGAGCGGCAAGCAACTCGACAAACCCGCCACTGAAATGATCAAAGTGATAGGTTTGGCGTAAATGGCGATGCAAACTTTCCGACAAAAACTGGGTCAAAACGTAGACCCGGTTTAGCCCACTGTTAATACAGTTACTGATCGGAATGTCGATCAAGCGATACTTCGCCGCCAAGGGCACCGCGGGCTTGGCCCGAATCTTTGTCAACGGAAACAAGCGAGTTCCGCGACCACCACCAAGAATCAGAGCAATCGTATTTTTTAAGTCCATGACAAATCTCGTAGTTAATTCAAGTAAGAAAAGCTTCCAAGTCGCCGACACGCTCACGCCCTCGAAAGCGCAGTGCGGCGACGCATCTGATTCCTGTTTCGGAATTGCACGGCCGACGCTGAGAGCCGGCATGGGATCGGAGCCGACACCGATCGGCGCTGCGACTCGCTTTGTGCTGTGACTCGCTTTGTAACGTTAGCCCCAGTGGGCGCGAAGTGTTGTTCACACAGGCTTTACCAATACTTCTCGAAACGAATGGATCCAGGTCCGTGATAATCGTGCGCGTCTTGAAAACCGGCATGCTTTAACAAGGGCAACATTCCCGGATTAACCGGAGGCTCCGTCCCGGGCGGCACATAACCAATCATGGCCGGGTTACCACACAGAAAGACATGGGTCCGCTTGGGATCAAGCGGATCGTCGGCCAACTCGGCTAGTCGTCCCGAAACGAACAATTCTTGGATGTATTGTTTGCCAACGTAGTGGGGATGATTCGAATCAAGGTTCTCGGGATCCCGAGTCGTGACAGCCAAGTAGCGATACTGCGGAAATGCCTGCATCAATTGGTCGTGCTGCGTGGTATAGGCGAGATCCTTGCGATTGCGCACGCAGGTGACGTTGAGAATGCGTCCACGATGATTGTTCGCCAACAGTTCCGTGACCATCGCGTTGTGGGGGGCTTCGCCCGTTCCCGTGCCCAACAACAACACCGTCTCGTCGGGCTTGACCGAGGGGCCAAGCGTGTAGTGCCCGACAATCCGTTTTCCGATCAACAATCGGTCCCCCGCGTTTTGGCAAAACAACCGTGGGGTCAATGCGGGCGCCGCCTTGTCAGGTGAATCGGATTGGCGGACCAGCGTGACGTAGAACTCCAGATAGTCAATGGAATTCACCGCGGCTAGGTTTCCGGCGTCATCCAACATCGGACAAGAGATGGAGTAAGCGCGTTGAACCACCTTGGATTGCTTGCCCACGGCCAGATTTTCCGCCTGGGCACCTGCGACCCGCGGCTCCCAATTGCCCAGCCCTAGGGTGACGTATTGGCCGGGCACAAAGTCGGGGAAGGCCTTGTCGGGGCGAATTCGGAATCGGCTCAATTCCGCATGGGAGTCGATGCGTTCAATGATCGTCGCGTTGTAATGTTTTTCCCGCAAACCTCCGATTTGCTCGGCGGTCAGGGGTACCGAGTCAATCGTCTCACTCAAAGCGAACTCTCCACCGTGAATACTGAAAGGAAACGCCATAAAAAGGCCTTAACGCCTTAATCTATGACATAAAGCTGTCGTGGGATCAATATAATGGTTCTTTGTGGGCCAAGTCTTGATAACTTGCCTTCAAATCCCAGCGCAAACTGAATATTTTTGAATGACGCGGTTTTCATTGACCTTTTTCTCCGCGTTTTCCATCTCCTCCGCGTATTCCATCCGACGGGCGTTCGATGCGATTGCCATACTTACGATCTCTACCGATGAATTCTCCCTCCATGGCCAAGACAGACAAATTTGGATCCCCCCCGAAGCGTTCACGCGTCATCCGGTTCAGGGACTTAACTCCAGTCGCGGTGAGTGCCTCAATCGTCGTACGTGCCGCAATCGTCGCAGTGGCCGCGATCGCGGTCACTCCCTCGCTCGCGACCGCCGAGAAATGGACGGGGCTGCGTGGCGACCGCAGCGTTGAAGCCGATCTACTCGGGATTTGGGAAGGCAACGCGATTTTAAAGTTTGCCAATGGCCGACGCGTTTCGGTGCCCTTGATCAACTTGATTAGCGACAGCCGAATCCGCGCCAACAAAGTGGCCGCGACGATCGAGACGCATCGCGCGGAATTGGTCAGCGAGCTGAAAGCCCAGGCAGCCGAAGCGGCGGCCCCCGCGCCGAGCACGCTGCCCGAGCCTCCCGCCGCGCCGGACTACCGACCCTTGGCCAGCAAAGCGGGTGCGATCGAAACCCTGCAACACATCGATGATCAATCCCAGTCCGGGCATGTCTTGTTGGCTTACTTTGATTCCTTGCCACCAAAGTATCGCGCCGATCTCGACGGGGTCGTCAAAGCCGGCGCCGACACGTTGGACGTGGCAAAAATCGATGCCACGCTCGGACCGCTGTACCGACTGGCGGACTTGATCGTCACCCGCCAAAATTGGATCTTCAGCCATCCACGAATGCAGATGCTCGACGAGCAAACCCAACAAACGTTGCAGACCCTGATACTGAGCGCCGCCGGTTCGCTACGCAACGCATTGGATCCCACGGCATTCACCGCCGAAACGCTTGGCGGGATGCCGCTGCGTGATTGGATAGTCCAGCGGGACAGCGCCATCGCACCTCATCTCTACGCCCTGACCAATGCGCTGCCGACCGGCGGCGCGACCTACGAGGAGTACGTGGAGGGGCAACAACATGGCAACTCGGGATATGGCATGGAGCCGGAATTCGGTCCCGTCGAACCTGAGGGCCCCGTCGGTCCCGCCGATCCACTTGGCCCAGCTGGAGACCCGATGGCCGGACCGGCCGATGCGCCCGGCCCAGCGATGGGTCCAGCGGCGGGTCCCGCGGTCAGCCCAGCGGCGACGCCAGACGCCGGCAAAAAGGAAGCACCCGAATCAGACACGATGAAAGTCAAGGTCACACAAAATGGACAGTCCATCATTCTGGAAATGCTCCGAGTCGATGACTTCTGGATCCCAAAATCGATGGCCGACCACTGGGACCAAACGATCGCATCCAGCAAGGAGAAGGTGACAACGTCGGGGTTGACCTCGCTGATCGACCATCCTGTATTGGTGACCCTAGGGACGATGCTGCAACCCATGACGACGTCACTGGAATCGGCATCCAACGCCGAAGAGTTTCATCAGTCGATGGAATCCATTTTCCAGCAAACCCAAATGCTGGCTTCGACGTTGGCGTCCCTGGCCGGAAACGCCTCTGGCTTCTCGAACCCTTGGCAACCCGCCAGCTCATCGAGTACGAACCCCAAAAATCGCAATGGCCGCCGCTCGCGCGAGCCGGGCATGCCCGCCATGGATTCGCCCGCAATGGAACCGGCCATGCCGGCCATGGAAGGCAGCGCAGGCGCCCCGTAGCGTTGGAGCGTCCCCCCACCCGAAACGCAAGCGAGGGAATCCTACGCTTGACTCGGCCCCTCGTTAACGCTTCGGGTTATGATCTTGAGGGCGGACAACCTTCAACAGCCGCCATGCTTTGTGGAGTCAGCGCTGAAGACATTTTTGTCCGTTGGGCTGCAATCGCCGGGCTAACGCTAACCACAAGCAATCCCTCTGAATTGGAATCATCTCTAGCGTGTCGAAAGAAACTGAATTGGCCGTTGCAATTATTGGTGGCGGTTTATCCGGGCTGGCGACCGCAGTCCATTTGCATCTAAAAAACCCGGAACGAAAAATCGTTCTGCTCGAGTCGTCCGATCGCGTCGGCGGCGTGATCCATACCGAAACGATCGACGGGTTCGTGCTCGACTACGGCGCCGATATGTTCGCGTTAAATCCTCCGGCGGCAATCGATTTGTGTCGCACCTTGGGGGCCCAAGAGCGGTTGATCCTGCCAAACGAAAAAGGGCGTGGCGCGATGATCGTGCACCGTGGCAAACTCAAACCGCTGCCCGATGGCTTCGTCTTGATGCGGGCCACCAAGATGTTGCCCATGCTGACGACCGGACTCCTTTCACTGAAAGGCAAGTTGCGGATGTTGGCCGAATCCGTCGTGCCAAAACGCACCAGCGACGATGACGAAAGCGTGGCGAGCTTTGTCCGCCGGCGGCTCGGAAATGAAGTGCTGCAGCAGATCGTTGGTCCGTTGGTCGCAGGCATCTACACCGCCGATGTGGAAACGCTCAGCATGCAGGCGACGATGAAGCCGTTCGTCGAAATGGAGCGTCAGTACGGCTCGCTAACCCGGGCCACCTTGTCACGTCGCAGCTCGGGCGAAGATTCGGTGGAACGCAATAGCACCGGCGCTCGTTATGAACAATTCCGAGCCTTTCAGGGCGGCATGATTGAATTGCCCAAGATGCTCTGTGACGCGTTACCCATGGACACCATTCGATTACAGTGCGGGGCTCAATCGATCGAGCGACTCGATAACCAATGGCTCGTCCGTGATACCCGCGGGGGTTCGGGTCTGTATCACCATGTTGTGCTCGCCACGCCGCCACGGATCAGCGCGCGTTTTCTTCAAAACATCGCCCCGGCCGCCGCCGCCGAGCTTTCGGCAATCCAAGCCGCGTCGACCGCCATCGCCGTGATGGTGGTTCGTCGTGAAGACATCGCCGATCCACGAGCGATGTTCGGTTTTGTCGTTCCGCCGATCGAAAAGCGAAAAATCTTAGCGGCCAGTTTTGCCAGCGAAAAATTTGCCGGTCGCGCTCCCCACGATCACGTCATCGTCCGAGTCTTTATCGGGGGAGCGCTGCAACGCGAATTACTGCAACACGACGATAACACGCTGATCGAAATCGCTCGCGCGGAGCTCGCCGAGCTGATCGGACTTCGCGGCACGCCCGTGTTGACCCGCGTCGTCCGCTGGAACGATGCCATGCCCCAGTACACGCTTGGGCATGTGGAACGCGTTCGCCGCATCCGCGATTCGATGGCAACGGTGCCCGGGATCCATCTGGTTAGCAACTCGCTAGACGGCGTCGGCATTGCGCCGGTCATCGGGGCGGCTGAAAAACTAGCAACGACGATCAACGACGCGGACGCCACCTAACACAACGGTCGGGAACACCAACGCAGCCCAATCAATAGTGAGGCGGCTTTTCATCGAGCGGATCTTGAGTCGATTCCTTACCGGCCTTCAATTCCGACATTTTTTCCTTCATCGACTTCAAAGCGGCGTGCATTCGATCCTGGCGCATCGCTTGTTCAGTGACCACCTCGTTCAAATGGTCGTAGGCACGTTGAACATGCGCGAGCTGAATTTCAAGTTCAATCAAGCGTTGTGTTAGCTCTGATTGGTCGGCCATCCGTTACAAATCTTTCGTGTTAAAAGTATCGCCTTGGCGGAGGTCCCCGGTTCGCAGCCCTAGCGAAAACCATCGCAACCGTTGCTCGCTTGTGCCGTGCGTAAAGGATTCACGATCGACATAACCCCGGCTCTTTTGTTGCAATCGATCATCCCCGATCGCCGCGGCGGCTCGTAACCCCTCTTCGATGTCGCCTTCTTCGAGGACCTGTCGCTTCTTTTGCAAGTGATGCAACATACATCCCGCGAAAAAATCCGCCTGTAGCTCGAGTCTTACCGATGCCGCATTCCCTTCGCCTTTGCTACGGGTCCGCTGAACCGCTTGGACTTGATCGGTATATCCCAACAGGTTTTGTACATGGTGCCCCACCTCGTGGGCAATCACATAGGCTTGAGCGAAATCGCCGGGAGCGCCCAATTGATCCGCTAGCTGAGTAAAAAACGAGGTGTCCAGATAAAGTTTCTGGTCTCCGGGACAGTAGAACGGTCCCGACGCCGCGGTGGCGCCGCCGCACGCCGATTGGACAGTCCCGCTAAACAAAACCAAGGTGGGAGGTATGTATTGGCGGCCAAGTTGCGTTTCAAACAAGTCAAACCAGACGTCTTCGCTGTCGGCCAAAATCGTCTTGGCGAACTCGCCTGCCTCGATCTCGGCGGGCGTCAACTCAGCTCCGCCCCGAGCGGCCGCTTGCCCCTGGCCCTGCTGAGCTTGTTGAATCACATTGCGTGGATCACCACCAAGCAACGCCACGATCAGCGCCAGGATTAACAATCCCGCACCTCCGCCAGCGACGGCAGGTCCGCTGACGCCGCGACGATCTTCCACATTTTCGCTCTGTCTACGTCCACGCCAGCGCATGTCATCACTCCAAGTGGATAAAAAACAAATCGCAACAACACGCCCCACGCGACGCGCTGGACTAAACTCCCCAGGGAGTCCCCCCCAAGTTCTAGGAAACCCACGCAGGATTTTCTACGGGGCATTGTAGCCTCGTAGTCTACAGCGGCGAATCAAGCCCCCGTTTTCCACCGGCGATTTCACCGTCGATCCACTCGACACCAAGGCTAGCCGTCGCACATCCACAGCAAAATCACGCTCGCAAGCCCGCACCGGTCGATCACCATTTCACTCCTCCTTCCTGATTCCGACAAACCATGAACCACCCCATCGAGAATGCCTCAAACGGTGCCCCTGCGGACGCATGCCCTCAGGACCGAGCCTCCTTTGTGCGCACCACGTTGGTAGGAATCGCCGTCGGCGCTGCCTTCAACCTCCTCATCGTGGTCTGGACTTGGGTGCAAAACGACGCAGGGTTGGCCGCCCGCGCTGCCACCGCATTGGTCATGCCGATAGGGCTACTGTGGACACTCACGTTGATCGCATGCCTAGTTTGTTTTGGCCAAGGTTTCCGACGCATCGGAATTCTTTTTGCAATGCTCTTCTTGTTCCTCTCCATTACCGGCAATGGATCCGTAGCCGATGCGAGTATGAGCGGCATTGAATGGCGGCGCACGGACCTCGAGACTCTGCCCGCCCCATTGCGCTGCGTCGTGGTGCTCGGCGGCGGAGTCGGAATCGCCTACGACGGAGTCCCTGAACTTGGCATGGCGGGACAACGCATCATGTTCACGGCCCAACTTTGGCATGCCGGGAAAACGCAAAGCGTCCTGTGCACGGGCGGTTCACCGCTGAGCCCGATTCCGCCCGCCGCAGCCGGTCGTATGCTGCTCGAATCGATTGCCGTACCGAGCGACAAAATTTTCGAGTCCCCTGGCGACAACACGTCCGAGGAGATGAAAAATTTGGCGGCGTTCTTTGCATCGCCGCCGACTGATTTTCCGAGCGAAGGGAAAATCGGCTTGGTGACCAGCGCGTCTCATATGAAGCGAGCGATGCGGCTAGCCGCCGCCAATGGCCTGAGCTTTATCCCGCTGCCATGCGGCTTTGAAACCAGTTTGGATTACGACTTCTCGCCACGCGAGCTGATCCCCAGCGCCGGCGCGATGGACAGTTTGGGAAGATCGATCAAAGAGCGACTCGCCCGGATCGTCAAACGATAGAGGTGAATCTGATCGCGGGCGTCCTATACCATCGCAGCCATGCCGTACCGCCGAGCCACTCGATGCGATTTGCAAACCGAGTGCTCGCGGCGCTGAGGCGTGCCAGAAATTCAGGCGACGCTGGGTACACCAATGGGATCGGGTACACCAATGGGATCAACGTCACCGGGTGGGGAACGCTGGCATGGGATGCGGGCGAGCCTTGCAATACTGCGTGGCAAGCGGGGCGTTTTGCTTGAACGGTTTGTTCGCTTTGTCGCCAGCGTCATCGAGATCTTTAGCGTTACCTTGGCAATCACCGCTTCGCCGTACTTCGCCATGATTGCCGAACTCATGGAGACAGGATTAGCCGGTGCCCGAATTGGCGATCAGTCGCTTGATAGGCTTGCTACTTGCTCAAATGCCAAAGAACCAAGTCGATGGCGATGATTCGCGCTGCGCTCAAAACTAAGAAAACGGCACGTTCGTCGTGGCGGCCAAACAATGGCGGCGTTTGCTCGACGGTTCTGAAGTATCCGAGAAGTCGGCCCGCTCGTTTTTCAGCGACTTAGCGTTTGATGCCCTGTCCCTTTAGGCATAGGAAGCCGAAAGCAACGCTACAAGCCGAGACGATCCCCAATTGGGTTACGTTCATGTGCTTGAAATAGCCAGTCAGCTCGTTGGATGCATCGACAAACCAACCGCTGAGTGAGAATGCAAGAAGAAGTTCGTTGAGCATGCTGAATGCACCGAGTTACAGAGATCGTGATTGAAATGGGGGCCCCAGAAAACCTAGCTTGCAAAAAATAAGGTCGCGGTCGAATCTTAGCTTTCTTGCATTCTCGAAGCGGAAAAAAGTGGTCAACCGGCGTGCCCCGCCTCAGCAAATTCCAGCCTAATCGGACTATTCGTCACAGCCGGCCCGGTGATCGGTTGGGTCCGTCAAACTTCTTGCCAAAGGTGGCTTGCGGAGGCTGGCTGGATCGATATAATTCCCAGCCAAGCAACGACAATTGCTTGGCAAGTTCGCTTCCCAAACGGGTTGCAAAAGCTTTCCCAAACGGGGTTGCAAAGAATTAACTTGCTGGTCATATTGTGCATCTCGCACATGCGACACAGGTGCTTCGGCACCAAACGCCAACCATGGCGCGGTAGCTCAATTGGTTAGAGCCCCGGACTGTCGATCCGGAGGTTGCGGGTTCGAGTCCCGTCCGCGTCGCTTCAATCTAAGCCCGGTTTGACCGGGCTTTTTTTGTGCGCTGACATCAATGTGGCCCCCACTTTCTCAAGTGGCTCTGCGACTCAGCTCCCACTGCAATATTTTAAAATTGCACTTCGGCGCCACACCGCGAACAAGCCTGGGCGAGAGGAAAAATGCCAAGACAGTGGCATCGCTCCTAGGCCAACGCTTCGAACAAGGTTGACCGCCATCGCGACGCGAACTCAGGATGCGGGTGAATATAGAATAGAGTCATGGCACTCTCACCCAACAAAGGAGCCCTCCATGAGTATCGCCGAATTAGCAAACTTCCTGGGTTGGTGCACGCTGATCAACTTTGGCATCTTGGCCTGCGCCGCGGCATCGCTGCTGATGATCGGCAAATCGGTAGCAAAATTCCACCACCGATTGTTCGCCATCCCCCCCACCGACCTGCCGAAAGCTTACTTCAACTACCTGGCAAACTACAAACTCTTGATCATCGTCTTCAACCTCGTCCCGTACCTAGCCCTTCGCATCATGGGAACCTCCTAACGCAACGGCCTTGGCACCCAAACACCCCCCCGAGCGACCAATCCAACGGACTATAAAAACATCTCCTTATCGTGAACCAGCGTCGCCGGAGTGACGTCGTTGCGTATCGCCTCGATGACCACTTGTTCGCCCCTCTCGTTCTTCACAAAAATTGCGGCGCCGGGACTCACCCTGGTGTTCCAATGCTTTTCAAAAATGGCGACCCGTTCGCGATTCGACGCCAGCGAACTTGGCACCGCGTGCAGCATGCATTGTTGGCGCTCGCGGCGTTCAAAGAATTGGCGAATCGGCTGTGGCAGCCAGCGAGGAGCGAAACGATTGATTGGCACATCAACCGCTCGCGGGATCACGTACCGCGGGCTCGACAACGGACCGAGCACTTCACGGATCGCGACAGCGAAAACATCAGCCTCCTGTTGGGTGGCATTGGCGAGATAGACTCGCACATAACCACCCTCTCGCTCGTTGACGCGCAATATCGGCGTTCTAGAAAGTTGTGAGGTTTCAAGCAGGGCAGCGAGCACCGCTTCGCTGATTGCCGACACCAAACGGTGCCGGTCCCAAAGCGTCGCTGACTTTTCAAAGGGTGGATATCCGTGGGCGAATTTGGCTCGACACGCCCCAATTTCAACGGCACGAATTGGCCGTGCACCATACGACCTTCCAATCTGCCATCGCTCGTACACCTCGGATCTTTGCCCGGCGCGGGCGAGCATGTCGGTGTTCAATTCCGATACGCTTCCATCGACGAGCTCAGGTTTCAGTTCGGTAAAGGCGGCATGCACATGCCCGACCCCCTTTTCAATCGCCCCGTCGTCGCAGATTCCAAATAACGTTTCATGCTTGCGCAAAAAACGGCGATAATCATCCAAGCCCTTGCTGAACTCCGGTGCGATGCAGACAACGTCCCAATTGTTAGCCAGCTTTCGAGGCCGCTTGGGGTCGAGACGAATCGAACGACCACGCAATTGGTTAACCGTCATCGACGTGGTCACGGTCGATAAATCCACCAGCACATTCACGGTGTTGGCGTCCCAACCCTCCCCCAGCAATCCGCGGGTGCCGACCAAACAACGCGTGGTTCCTCGCTGAAACAGCTCGGTAATCATTTCCACATAAATTCGAGGGCACCAATCGCTGCCGCGACCGTTTAATTCGTGAAACGCGCCTTGAATTGAATAGGAAAGTTCAACATGGATTGCACGATCTTCAAGCCAACGGTTCGCTTCGCTCATCAAGGCGTCCGCCAGATCGGCGTCAACCAGCACCGACGAACCGGTTAGCAGGATCGGATCGAGCAAATTCGTCTTGGCATCCTCAAGCAGCATTCGAAACGCCGCGACCGCACCGCCGGCCTCTGCGTCCAACAAGTGGGCCACCTCGGAGCTAATCGCCGACGTTTTCTCAAAGTCGGCGATCACAACGGCTCGCAAATCGGAACCCAGAACCTCCGCCTCGCGAGTCAAGATTGGCACAACCGCTCGCGTCTTATTACGGGTATAGGCGATCACGCGTGAGACCGGGGATGCACACCCACGTGCTCCAGCGTCCGTGATCTGAATGCCCAGCATCCGCAATCGATCAACGGCACGAATGGCGGTTTGATGGTCTCCGCTGTGGGGCGAGCGGCGAAGGTAGTGTCGCGTGTAGCGATCGATCAACGTGATCAAACGCTGCGGCTCAGGATCCTCGGACGGCAACAACTCTGGCACATCGACAGGGAGCTCAATCTTTCGCGATTTCAAAAACCACACCGCCGAGGTGACGAACCCAGGGTCACGCACATAAAAGCCTCGCCAATCGGACGCTCGATAGGTGGGAAGCTGCTTTTCACCAAGAACGCGAACCAGCCAATCGATCAACGATTCAGGCGGCCGCAGTATCAAAGCCCCCGGTTCGCTGGAAACCGCACACGGTTCACAGAGTTTTTCAACGAGTTCTGCAAATTGTTGGTCTGCGGACGCAATGAACTGAAGCTCCTTTTCGGTCGGGCGAACGAAATAGGCGAGATCTTGATAGGGAGCTAGGTAGCCGTCCTTGACGACCGCAGGGACCGGAACTTCGAAATCAATCTCACCCAAAAAACGATCGTATCGCTGGCTGTCCTCACTCTCTCGAGAGTCGCGATCGGGAGGCGTCGCGGTCAAACCAACGATCACGGGATCGCCTAAATAATCGCTCACCTCCTCTAAGACGCGCCCCCAGTGCCCCATCAAATGATGACACTCATCTAAAATCAACAAACCGACTCCATAATCACGCAGTCGAACCAGCGCATCGAGCGACGCGCGGTGAAGAAGTGCCATCGCGTGGCCGCCAAGGGCGTCATCTTTGCGAATTCGTCGCCGAAAGGAAGCGAGTCGATCTTTATAGAAATCAGGATTATGAACACGCAGCCCCTCGATCCACGCGTCCGCTTCCGCCTCGCTACTTGCTTGCCCCTTTTCGACCAACGATTGCATCCACCACTGGGTTGCCCGTTCCTCGGTGAACTCGGTAGCACGAGCGGGCAAGGTGACGGCTTGATAGGTCAACGACGTCAAGATTCCTGGAGCCCGTGCATCGGTGCTGATCAGCGGCGAGAGATCCATCCCGTGGCGATGCTCGAACCAATCGGTTCGAGCGGCCCATTGAGCTTGAATGGCGGAATTCGGTGAGAGCACCAGAGCAGGTTTGCCAACCAAATGGGCCCAGATATAAAGGCCCATCACCGTTTTGCCACTTCCCGGAGGAGCGACGATATGCAATCGCCGTTTGCCTGCGGCGAGTTGCTCACGCGCGATCCTGGCGACCTCGACTTGAGACGGCCGCAGTTGACCTCGAAAGCGAATGTCGGGCAAAACGATGTCTCGGTGAAAAAGTCTCAGTGAAGAAAACGGAAAAAGGTGTGGCCATGGGTTGCGGCAAGCCTCAACCACCTTGCGTCTCCGAAAGCCTGCGAGGGGGAGAAACTCGTCGCAGCGATCTTTGACTGATGAACGCCTCGCCGGGGTAATCAATTTACCCCGAAGGAGTGCCGTGAAAAACGTGTGCTACGAAAAAACTTGCCCCCATGCTGCCTCGCAAAATGCCGGCGCGTCCAAGGAATCCCCACAAAGCGATGCCCGGTAGGTCATTTCGAACGGATTCGTCACAATAGGCATTCGGATTCCGATGTTCTATCCTAATGGCCCCCGCACGAGACCTCTCGATGGTAGAAACCGCCAAGATCGAAACTCAAAAAACTCACCGCCGGCCTAGTCTGAGAGGTGAGCATGCGTCGGAATCGCCCCTTTCCACTTCCCCCCAGGATCACAACGACGTGGCCCCTCCTAAAAAAGCTGGCGACGCACACGCCACTGCTCCCCTTCAAGATGCATTATTACGTTCGGTCTTGTTTGGCGTCATCATCGTTCTGGGGCTGGCCATTGTGCTCCTTGTCGCGGCGATCGGGCTTGGTTGGTTTGATGATGGGGGCGAAGGGACCGAAGCTCCGTCGGCGCGACCGATTCCAGCTCGCTATGACGCCAATCGCGCATTCGGCTACCTGGAGTCGTTGTGCGACATTGGGCCTCGCCCGTCGGGCTCCGCGGGAATGCGTCAGCAACAAGAATTGTTAACGCGATTCTTTCGCGATGCGGGTGCGGAGGTTTCGATGCAAACGTTTGAGATCCGGCATCCTGAGTCAGGCGAGAATGTCTCGCTGGCGAATTTAATTGCCAGCTGGAATGCCGACCAAGCCAAGCGGTACTTGTTTTGCGCCCACTACGATACGCGTCCCTTTCCCGACCGTGACGCCCAAAACCCCAAGGGAATCTTCGTCGGAGCTAACGATGGCGCCAGCGGGACGGCGGCATTAATGGAACTGGCAAATCAAATGAGCGACCTCCCGTCGGACATCGGCGTCGATCTGGTTTTATTTGATGCCGAAGAGTTTGTTTTTGAACAAGGTCGTGACGACTACTTTCTAGGCTCGACGTTCTTTGCCGAGAAGTATGCTGCAGCGCCACCGCCACAGCCTTACCAAGCGGGCATTCTATTGGACATGGTCGGCGACAAAGAACTGAAAATCTACTACGAAAACAACAGTTTGAAGTACGCCCGCAGCTTGGCGCGTAGCGTCTGGGATGTGGCGGACCGACTCGGGGTGCGAGCGTTCGTACCGCGCAGTCGGCACACGATCGAGGACGACCACCTGCCGCTCAATGAGATTGCCAAAATTCCGACGATCGACATCATTGACTTCGATTACCCGCGTCCTGGATACGGGGTAACATCGTATTGGCATACCGAAAACGATATTCCCGAGAACTGTAGCGGCGAATCGCTGGTCGCGGTCGTGTGGGTCGTTCACGAATGGCTTTTGAGCCAATCCGAAACGAAGCGATAAAGCAAAATCATGTCGGCTATGGCCGCAAAATTGGTATTTTTGGTGCTCATGCAGAAAGCGTGAGGCGAGACGAAGGAAATCTCAATTCGATGTTCTCTGGCAGCCTAGTTATCGGCGTGACACTGCTTTGTTTTGCGTTCTGGTTGCACTGGAATGAACGGCACGGCTGGGAGCATGAGTCGCTCGATGGCGATTTGGACCACCATTATCTTAGGACACGAATGCGATCACGACGCTGGGTTCACGCCTTGTTCGCGGTGTGCGGTGTGATGGTTATCGTGGCTGCCTTTGCAGGCCCAGGACGAGTTTGGATCGGGTGTTGGATGAGCGTGGTGGTGGGCTTATTCACGATCATCATTTTGGCCGGCGCCGATGCGTTTCGCACGCTCCGATACCAAGCCAAGAAGAAATCCGAGTTACGCAAATACCGGATCGATCCCGACGAATAAGGCCCCATCAACCCGCGACGGCTCCCCCCCTTGCCGTGGGCTAGAGCATTTTGATTCGGATGTAACTAACGTCGCCCGACGGTGGACCACGTGCTGGCGATCACCGCGGCGGCACAGCACCCCACATCATTTGTCAAATGGCACTAGCCACCTTCAGTGGCCACCGAACATCATCGATCCAGCAACGCCAGCCCCCAACAAAGCTGGCGATTGCGTCCCCGCGGCCTCGGCTCGCAAAACGGACGAGCCAAACACAACACCCCCGAAGGGGCGTAGCGGCTCAGCCGAATCGCAGTACCGTTCGCAGAGCGGAACAGGCCTGCTTGAGAGCGGGTTAAGCTGGTGGGGCAGTCCAATCGAGCTGGGGCATTTCATTCGCGATTGATCCGCTACAATATCGCCTCGGTTCGTCAGCGAGACATTGGTTTGATATTTCGCTGACGTTGGGACGCTTTTCTTTCAGCCAAGGACGATTCATTCGATGACCACCGCTACATTGCCCGCTCGTGACCAAGTCAACCCCAGCGATTGCTGGGACCTTTCGAGTCTTTGCCAAGACGATTCTACGTGGGAAGCGGAATTCAAGAGACTTGACGACCAAATTGCGATTTACGAAAGCTTTCGCGGACGGCTGGGCGAATCGTCGTCAACCCTTGCCGAAGCGTTGACGTTCGACAGTCAATTTGACCGCCTTGCCGAGCGAATTGGTACGTATGCGTTTTTGAAGACGACTGAAGATCAAGGCAACAGCGATTCGCAAGCGATGAAACTGAGATTTCAAAACTTGGCGGTGCGAGCCGGACAAGCGGCCAGCTACATGCGGCCTGAATTGTTGGCCATCGACGAATCACGCATGAGCGAACTGGTCGCCGATGAAAAACTAGCTCCGTTTCGCTTGCAACTCGAACGCTTGCTGCGTTACCGACCTCATACTTTAACGGACAACGAAGAACGTTTGCTGGCGATGCAGGGTGAGATGGCTTCCGCCGCGGGCAATGCCTTTCGCCAACTCAATGATGCTGATTTACGATTCGGTGAAATCGAAGATCACGAGGGTCGAAAGGTCGAACTATCCCATGCCACCTTTAGCCAAATGTTGATCAGCCCCGATCGCAAGGTTCGCCGCAAAGCGTTTCACCAGTACTACGAACAATTCTGTAACCACGAAAACACACTGGCCGCGACATTGAGCGGCAGCATCCAACGTGATGTGTACTACGCGCGTGCGAAGAATTACGAAAGCAGTTTGCAAGCGGCGTTATTTCCTGACAACGTTCCTGTGGATGTTTACGACAATCTGATTTCCGCGGTGCGTGAATCATTGCCCAATGTGCATCACTACCTTGACGTTCGCCGTCGCAAGATGGAGATCGATAAGATCCACCATTACGACACTTATGTGCCGATTCTGAGCGGAGTCAAGAAACATCATCGCTGGGACCAAGCCGTCAACGTGATCCTAGAATCGTTGGCACCGCTAGGCAACGAATATGCGGGTGTACTCGAGGCGGGACTGCGTGGCCGTTGGTCCGACCGCTACCCCAACCGTGGCAAGCAAAGCGGTGCGTTTTCCTGTGGAACGTTCGATGGTGACCCCTACATTTTGATGAATTTCAAAGAAGAGGTGCTCAACGATGTCTTTACGTTGACCCATGAAGCGGGCCACTCGATGCACAGTTGGCATTCGGCTCGTAGCCAACCGTTCGAGTATTACAATTACACCATTTTTGTGGCGGAGGTGGCCAGCACCTTTAACGAACAATTGTTGACGGATTACTTGCTCAAGAACGCGGCCGATGACAACGAACGCGCGTACTTGATCAACAATGAACTCGATGGCATCCGCGCCACTGTGGTACGACAAACGATGTTTGCGGAGTTCGAGAAGATCACTCATGAAATGGCCGAAGCGGGTGAACCGTTGACGGTAGCCGCATTCCGGAATGTCTATCGCGAACTGTTGCTTGCCTACTTTGGCCCCGAATTCGTCATCGATGAAGAACTCGAACGTGAGTGTTTCCGAATCCCACATTTTTACCGTGCGTTTTACGTGTACAAATACGCGACGGGCTTGAGTGCCGCGGTGGCCCTTTCACGCCGCGTGCTTGAAGGGGGGCAACAGGAACTCGACGATTACTTACGTTTCCTGTCGGGCGGTTGCAGCAAAGATCCGCTCGATTTGTTGCGTGACGCCGGAGTCGACATGACCCAGCCCGAACCGGTCGCGACGACGCTCGAACGATTCCGAAGCTTGACCGAAGAACTCGATCGTTTGATTTAACCCTTCGACCGGCGCGATCGGGTTGGGGACTTCCATCCCCAACCGATCAGCCGATGGGTTTGAATTGGCACTTTTTTGCTCGGGCAAAGGCATCCTTTTGCCCTGGCTTGAGCTCAGCGGAACGCTGCGGCGAACGAGACGCCATGCGCGGTTGTCGCACTAAAATTCTCCGCAAATTGAAAACGGCGAACCCGCTTTAATTTACAATCACCGTCCTTGCTTCGACTTATCTTCTCTAAGGGTGAATACGCGTTATGGCCAATCTGACGTTTTGTGGTGCAGCGGGCACGGTGACGGGATCCTGTTCCTTGATCGAAAGTGGCGGCAAGCAATTCTTAGTGGACTGTGGCTTGTTCCAAGGAACGAAAACAACCCAGAGTCTGAACTACAAACCGTTTCCATTCGATGCATCGAAGGTTGACTTTTTACTTCTGACCCATGCCCACATCGATCATTCGGGGTTACTGCCAAAGTTAGTCCGAGCGGGCTTTCGTGGCAAAATTTTTGCGACCGGCGCTACCTGTGACTTGCTTGAGTTCATGCTGCGTGATTCCGCTTGGATTCAAGAATCCAACACCGAGCGTTTGAACGTCAAACGTGAGCAGAAAGGCCAAGATTTGCTTGAACCGATTTATACGATGGAGGATGCCGAACAAACGTTCCGTCAACTTGAGCGAATCGAATACGAAGAATGGTTCACTCCGGACGAGGGAATTCGCAGTCGCTTGTGGAATGCGGGTCACTTGCTCGGTTCTGCATCGGTCGAAGTTCAAGTCGATGAAACGGGAGATACGATTCACCTGTTGTTTTCGGGTGATTTAGGTCCCGACGAAAAGGCGTTCCACCTCGCTCCCGACGCACCGACGGGATACGACTACGTGATTTGCGAAAGCACCTACGGCGATCGTGATCGCGATGACTATACGCTCGAAAAGCGTCGAGAAATGATGCGTGAGGAATTAACCCTCGGGCTTAAACGCGGTGGCAATATTATTATCCCTTCGTTTGCGGTCGAACGCAGCCAAGAGTTGCTGCACGACATCGGCGTTTTGATTTCCAGCGGCGAAATCCCCGAAGCCGAGGTTTATATCGATTCACCGCTGGCTCGCAAGGTCACCGAGGTTTTCATCCAACATGCTCACGAACTGGATGATATCGAAGTCGATGCCGCAAAGATCTTTCGGCATCGACGCTTTCATATTGTGCAAAGTGTCGAGGAAAGCAAGGCGATTAACCGCATCAAGAGTGGAGCGATCATCATCTCCGCCAGCGGCATGTGCAATGCCGGACGGATCAAACATCATCTTAAGAACAATATTTGGCGGCATGAATCGACAATTTTGTTTGTCGGCTATCAAGCCCCCGGGACACTCGGACACATCATCACCAGCGGTGCGAAACGCGTTCGAATCTATGGAAAGGAGTACAAAGTAGACGCGGCGATTCGCAAACTGGGCAACTATTCTGCACACGCCGATCAAGGGGAGCTGGTGGATTGGGTGAAGGAGCGTGGCCCCGTACGGGGAGCGTTGTTCTTGAATCACGGCGACGAGGAAGCGCGTAGCGTGATGCGTGATTTATTGCACAAGCGTGGAATGGATCGCGAAAAAATCTTCCTGCCGCATTTCGACGAAACCTTCGAACTCAAAGCACACAACGCCCCCGTGCTCGTGTCGCATCCCACGCCGCGTTTGGACGAATCCGAAATCGCTCGCGATTGGAATAATGACTATGTCCAATTCTTGCTCGATTTAGATGACAAACTCCAATCGCTGCAGGATACGCACGAGAGAAGCAAACTGATGCACCGATTGGCGGAAACCCTCGACGGGCCTCGGATGTAATCGACAGTCGGCAACGATCCGGGACCCACAATCTGGGGCCCGCGAGCAAGATCGGCAGGGGGTCGTTTGCGGTAACGCATGACGGCGCAGGTGAGGGAGATGGGCGTTTGCCCAAGTGGAGGTCGCTGAACCGCCATCCAGCGTGTGGCGTGATTGGGGCGACTTAGCTCACTCGCGACGGTCCGCCGCGGCAGACCGAATCTCCGAAGATTGTGGACGACAAACGTTTAAGTTTGACTTTCGCCCCTTTCCCGTAACGCGACACCGCTACGATTCGCATTGTCGAACGATTGTCTCAAACGCTGGGCACTCTGGGGCTGGGCACGCTGGGGCTGGGCACGCTGGGGCTGGGCACGCTCGATTCGCGGTCCAGGTGAAACGAAGGGGATCATGGCTGGACCCTTCGCCGCTTCGCCCACGAAAAGTGCGAAAGTCGAAGGAAGCGGCGGGTCGGCAATCCGATTGTCTCTCTGCCTTTTCTCGCATGCTCGCCCAGGGACGCATGCTCGCCCAGAGAACCCTTGTCAAATCCAGGCTTTTAGTCAAAACCGCCCATTCTACGCCGCTCCCATTACTTGCACACGACGTGGGGCGCTTTATGATCAAGGGGGTCTACGGACTCGCACGAACGAGTCATTTGTCTCCCCATCACAAAATTGTGAGCGTCATGATGTTGCCGCCCGTCCTTTCCATCGCTGCAGAAGCCGCCCATGTTGCCTTGCCGTTGGCAAGTTGGCAATTGCTTGGGCAAAAGCCGATGAATGTACTTTGGTTGGCAATCACGCTATTCGTGCTCTTCCTGATCGCCATTCTTGGCTTCTTCTTCGTTCGCTATGGAAAACTGTGGTTCCAAGCGTACATGTCGGTAGCCGACGTCAGCTTGATGAGCCTGATTCGGATGCATTTCACCAAGGTCAACCCGAATGTGATTGTCCAGGCCAAAGTGATGTCAGCTCAAGCCGGATTGAATATCTCGCGTCGTGACGGGATTAGCACACGGCGTTTGGAAGCTCACTATTTGGCGGGAGGCAACGTGATGAACGTGATCCATGCGATCATTGCGGCCCATCGCGCCGAGATCCCGTTGGATTTTGATCAAGCCGCGGCCATCGACCTGGCGGGACGCGATGTCTTGGACGCCGTACAAACGAGTGTCTATCCCAAAGTGATCGATTGCCCGGATCCAAGTCGCACCGGCAAAACCACGTTGAGCGCAATCACCAAGAACGGTATCGAGCTTCGCGTTCGTGCACGCGTCACCGTCCGCACCAACATCGAACAATTGATTGGGGGTGCGACCGAGGACACCGTGATCGCGCGTGTCGGTGAAGCGATCATCAGTTCGATTGGTTCGACCACGGACCATTTCAAAGTGCTTGAAAATCCCGATATGATCACGCGCGTCGTGCTTTCTCGTGGATTGGATGCGCAAACGGCGTTTGAGATTGTTTCGATCGACATCGCGGATATTGATGTGGGCGAGAACATCGGGGCTCGATTGCAAAGCGATCAAGCCGAAGCGGACACGCGTGTTGCGCGAGCGGAGGCGGAAAGCCGACGTGCCGAAGCCATCGCCGAGGAGCAGCAGATGAAGGCCAAGGTGGCCGAGAATCGGTCTCAATTGGTTTTGGCCGAAGCCAAAGTCCCCATGGCGATGGCCGAGGCGTTCCGCGGCGGACGCATCTCCGCGCCCACCAACCACTAGCCATCGCGGCTTCGTACCGAGCGCTGCCGTTGGGGCGTTGGGCCTTTGGGGCGCTGGGCCTTTGGGACGCTGGGCCTTTGGGCCGTTGGGGCGTTGGGCCTTTGTTTGATTGGACCTTTAATCCGCTGCGGGCCTTCAACTCACTGTGGGCCTTCGACTCACTGGGCTTGCCGCCCCTGGGGGGCATCGTCTCGAGCTTGGGTGGGATACTTCCCAGACGAGCAGCCGTAGGATACGGTGGAATCTCCAACCGTTTTTCCTGCATTATGTGAAGGCTGTTTCGCACGTGAGTCGTAAATCCTATCGCGTCACTTTCCCAGGTGGATCGGGATCCGAGTTGGCGGGAATTGTCGACCGCCCCGACACGACCGTCGCGGTCCCCGCCGTCGTCTTTAGTCACTGCTTCACCTGCAACAAAGACCTCAAGGCAATTGTGCGAATCGCGCGAGCGCTGGCCGAGCGAGGGATCGCGGTGCTGCGTTATGACATGACGGGATTGGGCGGCAGCAGTGGCGATTTTTCGCAGACAAACTTCTCGACCAATAAGGCCGATTTGCGTGCGGCCATCGCGTTCGCTCAAACCGAGTTTGGCGCGGTGCATGCATTGTTGGGGCACAGTTTCGGAGGGGCAACCTCGTTGGCTGTGGCCGGTGAATCGTCCAGCCCCTTGGTCGCTTCCGAGGCGACGGCACTAGCGAAACTGCGCTGTGTGATCGCGTTAGCGGCCCCCAGCGACACGTTGCATTTGGCCGATTTGTTGCTGCGGTTGAATCCCAAGATTGCCGCCACCGGCGAAGGCGATGTGACGATCGGCGGCTATCGCTGGCAGATACGTGACCAAATGATCCACGACTTTCGCAGCCATGACTTGCCCAATTTGATCGCAAAGATCAACGTCCCCACAATGGTGTTGCATTCGCCTGATGACGAAACGGTGGGGTATCACCATGCCCTGCGGATCATGTCGCTAATCAATCAATCGCGGGATGATTTCACCAAGCAAAGCGAGGCCTTGTGCTCGTTGGTTTCGCTGTGCGGGGCGGATCATTTGTTGGCCAAACATGCTCATGACCTCCAATACGTTGTGGATTTGACTGCCGCAGCAGTACATCGCTACAGCGCGTCATCACTCGGTTAACGTCCGAGCGTGGGGACCATATCCATCCGCACTCGCAGCGCGAACTCGTTCAACGCAGGGAGTAGGCTTTAGCATCGGAGGAATCCGTTCTAAAGTGGTACCTGCCGCAGCTCTCCGCCCTTTTTACCTGCCACCCTCGATAGGCCCCGCAAGCGTGATGCAACGACAGATTCTCTTGTTTGCAGCCGTCCGCGACGCCGCCGGAAGCGATTCGGTTGCGATCGACGTCGCCGACGATGCGACGGCGATGGATGTGCTTCACGAACTCAGCCATCGTTTTCCCACGATCGCACCGCTTCTCGGTTCGTGCCGCGTCGCCCTTGATCACCGCTATGTTCCCAATTCGGAACCGATTGCATCGGCAATTGAAATCGCCATCATTCCTCCGGTCAGCGGAGGTTGATCATGTCTCCCCACCACTTGGTCCAATTGACCGACGACGCGATTGATTGCGTCCCCTTGATGGCGTGGATCGCGGATCCCGATGTCGGTGCCCACGCTTGGTTCTTGGGCGTGACGCGTCGCACGACGGGCGACCGAGTCACCCAACTGCTTTCCTATGAAGCTCACCGGCCGATGGCGACGCAAGAGCTTCGTCGCTTAGCGAGCGAGGCGATCAAGCGATTCGAGTTAACCAAGCTGGTGATCGTCCATCGACTCGGGGAGGTCCCTGTGGGCGAAGCGAGCGTTGCGTTAGGATGCAGCAGCCCTCATCGGAAACAATCGTTCGCAGCGCTACCGTGGATCATGGATCAACTCAAAACGGATGTTCCGATCTGGAAACGCGAAACGTTTACCGATGGATCCACCCAGTGGATGCATCCTAACGAGTCACCCTCGGCCCCATCGCACTCAAGTGAACTTGACTCGGATGAGCCCGACCTAAGGATTAGCAATTGACGATCTCTCGCCGAATGTATTTGGATCACGCAGCAACGTCATGGCCGAAGCACCCCGACGTACTCGATGCAATGGATCGTTACGCACGCGAATGTGGTGCGGCATCGGGTCGTGGCCAGTATCAATCGGCCAATCAAGCGGATGCGATCCTGCACTCCACACGACGGGGGATCTCGCGACTAATCCACGGTGCGTCTCCGAATAGCATCGCGTTCTTCAGCAATGGCACTCAGGCAATCAACGCGGCAATCGCAGGCATTGTTCGTGATGGCGACCATGTCGTCACCACCGCCGCGGAACACAACAGCGTCCTAAGACCGCTGTCGCATCTGGCCCGCACTCGCAACGTCAACCTGACGATCGTCGATTGCGACCGTGACGGAGTCGTTTGTGCAAACGACATCCTCTCCGCTGTCACGGACGCGACGCGATTGGTGGCGGTGACGTCGGCGAGCAATGTGACGGGAGCCGAGCAACCGATCCAGGAAATTGGACAGGGGCTAAAGCAAGCAAGCCAAACCCCTTCGTCGCCTGCCTTCTTATGCGATGCCGCGCAAAGCTTTGGCTACCTTCGGATCGACGTCGAAGCTGCGGAAATCGATCTGTTGGCAGCACCGGGACACAAAGGCAGCGGTGGCCCCCAGGGAACGGGCTTTTTATACGTCTCGCCCGCTTGGCACGACCGCATCACCGCCAGCATTTTTGGAGGTACCGGTAGCCAATCCGAGTCGATGGAAATGCCGGAATCAATGCCAGCGAAACTCGAACCCGGCAATTTGAACGTTGCCGCGATCGCTGGCTGGAACGTGGCAATCGAGCAGCTAGCGTCTCGAAATGACGAGCATTACGCCGCGGCACTGGCCGCTGTTTCCAAGCAACTCAACGACGGACTGCGATCGATCCCGTCGGTCACCGTGCTTGGATCCCCCGCTCGATTACCGATCGTCAGCTTGACGATCGATGGCTTTCCCCCCTCCGATTTGTCAGCGATTCTCGACGCAGAATTTGGGATTGAGGCCAGAGCGGGACTGCACTGTGCCGCACGGATTCACTCGTTTCTGGGAAGCGCCCCCGAGGGCACGCTACGAATTAGCGGATCGGCCGAAACGACGAAGCAAGAAATCGCATTCGTGATCGATGCTTTTCGACAAATTGCCGATTCGGTCCACTAAAGGAGCCAGCTACGGTTCCTGCGGTGCCTCACACGCTGCGGGATTCATTGGAGCACCAATCTCCCGCTGCAGCGGATCTAAATTCCCGTGTCGCTCGCATCGCCCTACCATTCATACCCAGAATCGTGATGCCCGTACGTTGGGTAGCCGTAATGGCCTCCATCATACGAGCGGTACGATGCATCATAGTCATGGTGATGAACGTAGCTGGGACGATAAACGCGACGATAGACGCGGACGGTGCGATAACGGCGGTACACCACGCGCGGAGCACGATAATAGCTGTGGTGAACCCCATGATGAGAGTGATGTCCGTGGCCAACATGATGCCCATGGCCGAAAGCGTGACCGTGGCGCGCATTAGCGTCGCTGGTCATCACCATGCCTGCGATAGCAAACACGCAAACGAAAATCAGTTTTTTCAACATCGGTTTATTCTCCATGCGAAGATAGGCACAGACCAACGGATCGCGAGACCTCGCCACTGCGCTCACTGAAAACGATCCAGTGGCGGTGCAAGTTACGTACCGGCACCTTGAGCCACAAACCGCCAACGCGCTGACTCTGCCCGCATTCAACACGAAACAGCGAAGCAATTGGGCGCAACGAGGCAATTGGACACGGCGAAGCAATTGGACGCAGCGAAGTCGCATGTAGTCGCAACGGATTCGTTTCCGCAGGCATCCGTTTCCGCAGGCATCGCGCAACGACAATCAAACGCATACCCCAGCGTCGTGTGCAATGGGCCAATCGCGAGCCAGACGCGTGCGTCGAGCATGGAATCGGCAACGGCCACGCCGGCACCGAGGTTTCGACCATTGCCAATGTCCGCCCGCGCTAGGCGATTGTATCGCGGCGACTCAGCTCGCCTGGTTCCGTTCCACGCGGCGGCAGCCGCAAACGAAAACAACTTCCTTTTCCGTTGGCGGGCGTCATGACCTGAATCTCACCCCCATGCTCGATCATGATTTTCGAACTGACGGGCAAGCCCAGCCCTGTTCCGCGTGCGCCTTTGCGAGACTCGAACAGCGAAAAGATCTTTAGACGATCTTCTTCAGGAACTCCCGGCCCGTTGTCCACGACATCCACGCCCCAACCTGCGGCCGGATCGAACCATGTCTTCACTGTTACGCGGGCAACAAATTCGTTTTCAACGTGCTCGAGGGCTCCTTCATTCTGGTTCGCCTCGCTTAGTTTTTTGGCGTGATCCGAGGTCGCGTCCACCGCATTGGTAACCAAATTTAAGATCGCGCGATGAAGTGCATCCGTATCAAAGAAGGCATCGGGCATCCCCTCGGCCAGCTCGGTAACCAACGACACATTCAACTCTTGGGCGCGAGGCTGCATCAATTCAACCACATCGCTGACCGTTTCATTCAAGTCCGCATCAACGCACTGGGGTTCACGCTCCTTCGAGAAGGTCAACATGTCGAGCACGAGGTTCGAGATCCGCTCTTGGTTGCGATCGACAATTCGCCAACCACGCCGCACCGCGTCGGTGTCATCACGCTCTAAGCCAGCTTCGATCAGATAGCTGCCGCCGCGAATGCCTTGCAGAATATTTTTGATGTGATGCGAGAGGGTTGCAATCGTTTGCCCCATGGCAGCCAACCGCTCGCCTTGAACCAGCGCCGAATAGTAGAACGTATCTTCGATCGCCAACGCCGCTTGGTGCCCGATCGCGGTAATCAGTCTCAGGTGATCGTCGGTGAATCGCGGAGCATGATCGCGAGCCATCATTTGCCCTGGGTCGGTATAGGTGTCCACGTACAGCGCACCGACGATGTCATAACGACCTTGCAACGGAACACAGATCGCTTCGCGTACGCCTGCGCTGACAATCGATGCCGCTGAGTCGAAGCGGACATCGTCGCGTGCATCGCTGGTTCGGACCCCTTCCTTCTTCTCGAGCACGTAGTCCAGCATCGTGCGGCTGATTTCAATTCGTCGATGAGTCCCTGATTTGCGATCCGAGGTTCCTTGGCGGTCAACGCGAGCGGCGGGCTGGAACAAACCCGACTCGTTATCACGCAGCATCACGCAGCCACGATCCGCTTCGATCCAATCAAACACAAGCCGCAGGATGCGGTTGAGCACCTGGTTCAAATCGTCGGTGCGTCCCACTGCGATCGCAGTCAAGTACATGACTTCGAGCGAGCGATCGGCGTCGGTCACCGTCGGTGTGAGGATACGGGACGTCCCCATTCCACTGGCGCTAGCACCGCTTGAATCGGCCGCCTCGGCAAGGGACCTAGAGTGAAAGATGCCTGAGGAAGGGGCGATCGAGGAAATAATCCGGCTGCCATCATTGCGGTGGCTTTGCTGAACGATATCGACGCCGTGCGCCGCTTCCATCGCACCGGCTTGCCCAGCGCCCGGTTGCCCCGCGCCGGTGAAGATCATCATCGATCCCCCAATTTCGATCCGATCGCCGCTGGCAAGAGGATGCTGACGTTTGGGAATTCCGTTGACCAGCGTGCCGTTGCTACTCTCCAGGTCGACTAATCGACAGCCGCCCATTGGGTCAATCTGAATTTCGGCGTGGACGCGTGACGCTTCGGTATCCAACAACTGAATCGTATTGGTTTTGTCGCGGCCAATTCGTACGACACTTCCTTGCAGTTGGAAATGCTTTCCTTGATCACGTCCTCGGACCACGAACAGAGAAGCCATAAAATATCACGTCGGGAGAATTGAATCCGGGAGCACAACATTCCTGTGGCCGCGGTGGGATGATGACCGTTGTTGGGTTGACGATCGCGGTTGGCAGCTTTCATCAACCCCACCGCGTGCCTAAGCCTAAACATTCAAGAGGCATCATCGCGTTTCCGCTGCGGCCTCCATGATAGGAAAATTCAAGTAAATTGAAACCGCTGCCAATATTGAGCTGTTGGCTCAAAAAATCCTGGGCTTCGACGCTGAACGCCCAAACGCGAGCTTGTGAATCGTAATTTCAACGCTCTCTTTGCAGTCGCGTATTGCTCGCAAGCCAACGCACCCCCAAGGGAAAATCGATCTCGACTCGGTAAATCGCTGGCGTGTTTTAAAGTTGCGTTTTTTTCATCACCCGAAGCGTCAGCGAGGGAATATGATTCTTGACTCGGTCCCTCGCGGACGCTTCGGGTGATGATTTGCTAGGAAAACGTCAATATCGCAACGTCATCACTTTCCTCCTGGCCTGATTCCCTGCGAAAAGGGGCGTCGTGGATGTCTTTCTAATCCAACAAAATGTCTTTTGGCGTTGTGCCATTGCACGATCGGGTTTGGCTACAATGGCATGCGGACTTTCCGCCTTCCGCATCGCCGTTTCACCTCCGTAGGAACCTTGCCTTGGTCCAACCACCCCCGATTGAACCTTCGAGCGACGCTGCGGCGACCACCCGACTCGTGCATGCATGCAACCAAGTTCGTGAACAAGTCGGGAAGATTGTCGTCGGACAAGACGAGGTGATCGAGCAGTTGTTGATCGCCATCCTGGCGCGCGGCCACTGTTTGCTTGAAGGCGTCCCGGGACTCGCCAAGACACTGATGATTCGCACCTTGGCGCAATCGATGAAATTGACGTTTCGACGAATTCAGTTCACGCCCGATTTGATGCCCGGCGACATCACGGGAACGGAAATCATCCAAGAAGATCCTGCGACCGGACGGCGCGAGTTCAAGTTCGAACGCGGCCCGATCTTCACACAAATGCTACTGGCCGACGAGATCAATCGCACGCCGCCTAAGACCCAAGCCGCCCTGCTCGAAGCGATGCAAGAACACGAGGTTACCGCAGCGGGCACCACCTACCGGCTCAGTGAACCGTTCTTTGTGCTCGCGACCCAAAACCCGATCGAACAAGAGGGCACGTATCCGCTTCCCGAAGCCCAACGCGATCGTTTCCTGTTCCACGTTGTGGTGGGGTACCCAAGTCGAGAGGAAGAATCGGAGATCGTCGATCGCACCACGTCGACCTTCACAGGGACCGTCGAGCCAGTGATTTCGGGAGAGGACATCGCCCAATTCCAACAAACCGTTCGCAATGTCCCCTTGCCGCCTCATGTGAAGGACTGGGTTCTCGATGCGGTCCGAACCCTACGCCCTCAGGATGAGCATTCGGCACTATGGGCACGAGAGTTGATCCAATGGGGTCCAGGGCCGCGGGCCAGCCAACAATTGGTGCTCGCGGCAAAAGCACGCGCCCTGTTGCATGGTCGCCCCACGGTGGCGATTGAGGACGTCCAAACGCTGGCGCTGCCCGTGCTTCGCCATCGCGTCGTGCCTACGTTTGCATCCGAGGCGGATGGGATCACCGTTGACGATTTGATCTTGCGAATGATTCGTGAAACGTCGGGAAAACCTGCAAAGGTTTTATAAGCCTAATTCCCTAAGCCTTTGCAAGACTCCCAGCCTGCGGATGAGGCATTGAACGCTTGATGCTCTTCGCTCACCTCACGCAGGAGTAATATCGATGCGACTTCTGTATGTTCAAAACGCCGGGGATGTGCGTGAAGCCTATCATCGTCTCTGCAATGGAGGCCAGGAAACGTACCATGCCCAGCGTTACTCGATCGATTCGTATGCGACACTTTGCAAATCGGTCGACGAATTTGCGGTTCTAACCTATCACACCGCAGAAGCCTACGACGAAGTGCTGGGCAATGGGGTCCGGGTGATCGGTGGCGGACTTTGCAACCAAGCTTGCGCGGACGCGATGATCCAAATGATTGTGCGGTACTCTCCTAGCCACTTGGTGCTGCACACGATCGATCGCGACATCATTCGCTGGACAGCCAAACAGCGCATCCCCGCGATCACCACATTTGCCAATACCTTCGCCCGAGAAGCGAGTCGATTTCCACGCAACTTGGTGCGAGAAACAAGAAACCGTTGGACGGCAAAATCACTGAACCAAGCGAATTTTCGTTGGGTGGGAAGCTACGGCATTAATTCTTCCCGAGAACTGGCACGGCTTGGGGTCGATCCAGCCAAAATCATTCCCTGGGACTACCTGCTCGATTCAAACGCAGGCTCCTTTTCCGCAAAACAAAGCCCGGCCAGTCGAAAGCGATTTACACTCTGTTACGTCGGATCGATCTCCGCCGGCAAAGGGATCCCCGAACTGATCCATGCGATTGCCATCCTGAAATCTAAATCGGTCGAGGTCACGCTAAAACTTGTGGGAGACGACGCTGAAAACGTTGCCCTGCATCAATGCAAGCAATACCGCGTCCAAGACGATGTCGAGCGCATGGGGATCTTGCCGAATCAGCTAATCGAACCCCTGATGCATCAATGTGACCTGGTCATTGTCCCCAGCCGACACGAATATCCTGAAGGATTTCCGCTGGTAATCCACCACGCACTTCGCGCTTGCACCCCCACGGTCGCATCGGATCATCCGATGTTCACCCGTCATTTGAAGCATCGAGAAAACTCGATGATTTTTGCTCAAAAAAACGCATCGGCGATGGCCGACTGCATTGAAGAGGCGTTGATGACTCCCTCGCTGTACGAAGCAATCTCGGCGGCGTCTCACGCAACGTGGGATCGTCTGAGACTTCCCGTGAAGTGGGCCGACCTTGTCAATCGCTGGGTCAGTGACACCCCCGAGGACCAGCAATGGTTATCGGAGCGATGCTTGGCAAACGACCGCGAATCGATGGCCTGAGAACGAGTCGCACCGAAGGATCGCCAGCTCCGCGATACCGTCTCCGTCGGCGGCGATCAATAGCACGTTCTGCTCACGCCCCAAAAACGGCGCTTGCCACACCCTCCCCGACGGGGGTACAATCCAACCCTAAAGAGCCGCTTCAATCAATCAGCGTCCCGGACCGAAAACCGGATATCGCTCGCTGCGGTTCCTGCCTGACCTTGGGAACGGTTCCTCTTCTTTGGAGAAAAATGCTGCGAGGCGTTTCATGCCTCTGCCTTTACCTAGCTTCACGATCGTCCGACAGCGAAGACTTCTTCCTTTCATTCCTGGATCGATGGCACCTCTCATGCGCACCGAGCTAAGCAGCAGCGACACCTCTTGGATCAACCACGACAAGTCATCGGCGAACTCATCACCGACGTTAGACCGTCGACCCCACCCTTACGAACGAAAACAACTTGAACCGGAGACGCTGCCGATTTGTCATCCGTATACATTCGGTGACGAGATCGAGATGATTTCGAAGGTTCTTTGGTCGGGACACCTTTGCGGCGATGGTCCCTTTACCCGCAAGTGCCATACGTTGCTTGAGGAACGACTCAAATGCAACAAGACGCTGCTGACGACCTCATGTACTCATGCGCTCGAGTTGTCCGCGATGCTGTTGGAATTGCGATCGGAGGACGAAGTGATCATGCCGTCGTTCACGTTTGTGTCCACGGCAAACGCATTTACCAACCTTGGGGTTCGCCCCGTGTTTTGCGATATCCGCAGCGACACCCTGAATATTGACGAGACGCGGATCGAGGCGTTGATCACATCGCGAACGCGAGCGATCGTGGTGGTGCACTACGCAGGAGTGTCGTGCGACATGGCGACGATCACTGCGATTGCCAAACGAAACAATCTCGCCGTGGTCGAAGATGTCGCCCATGCGATCTTCGGCAATTATCAAGGGCAAGCGTTAGGAACGCTTGGTGAATTCGGTGCGGCAAGTTTTCACCAAACCAAAAATTACTCGTGTGGCGAAGGGGGCGCATTGTTCATCAACGCTCCGGAGTTCGCCGAGCGTGCGGAAATCATTCGCGAAAAGGGAACCAATCGCGCGATGTTCTTGCGCGGCCAAGTCGATCGATACTCATGGTGTGACAAAGGATCGAGCTATTTGCCGTCGGAGATTCTCGCCGCTCATCTATGGGTGCAACTTCGTGAACACGAGTTTGTGCAACAGCATCGGCGTAAGTTGCATGATTTCTATATCACCGAACTTTCGACATGGGCACACGAACATCACGTCCAATTGCCTTCGATTCCCGCAGATTGCCAATCGGCGTATCACTTGTTTTGGATGCTGCTACCCTCGCTTGAGATCCAATCGCGATTAACGTCGCATCTGACCGCGTTGAAAATCCAGTCCACATTTCACTATCAACCGCTGCACTGTTCGATCATGGGGCATCGTTACGGATACCAATCGGGTGATTTCCCTGTGACGGAAATGGCGGGGGAACGTTTATTACGCATCCCGTTCTATACCGGATTGTCGATGGAACAAGCCGCTCGTGTTGTCGATGCATTGAAAGGGTTTAACCATTGGACATGAGCCCCCCTGAACCGTTTGTATCCTCGGCGAACGCCAAGACGCCGCGTGTCGCAATCGTTGTCGACAACGCATCGATGCAGATGAGTGGCGAAACCTCGACACCGCTTTATTACATGCGTTTCTTCCGCAAATGGGGTGTCGATACGCGTTTGGTCGTGCATTGCCGATGTGAGCAAGAGCTGCGTGAAACGTTGTCGCCGGAGGAGATCTCGGTGTTCACGTTCCTCGACGACACGTCGCTGATGAAGCTCACCCATCGGCTCTTCCAATACTCCCCCGATCGCATCCGCAGTTTGATCGGCGCCCAATTGATCCATTGGCTGACCGGGCTTCAAGCACGCCGCGTCGTCAAGCAGATGGCCGCAAACGATTTGATCGACGTTGTATTTGAACCAACGCCCATTGCGCCAAAGTCGGTCAGTTGCATGTACTCGGTCGGTGTGCCGGCGGTGATCGGTCCGATGTGTGGCGGGCTCAGCTTTCCGCCCGCGTTTCGATTCATGGATCCCATGTGGGTTAAGTTGGGAGTCTCGGCGGGGCGAATTTTGGCTCAAACCGCAAATCGAATTTCGCCAGGCAAGCTGCATGCAAAAGCGTTGATCGTCGGTAATGATCGTGCGGCCCGGGCGCTCCCCAACGGAACCCGGGGCACCCGCTACACGGTCGTCGAAAGTGGAGTGGATCTGACCACGGTCACTCCCGCACCGTTCCCGCGGCGGGCGAAATCGGAGCCCGCTCGGTTTGTCTATTTCGCTCGTTTTGTTGATTGGAAAGGGGTCAAATTCTTAGTCGATGCCTTTCCCAGAGTCCTGGTCCGCACCGATGCGGTGCTCGACTTGATCGGAGATGGCGACCTGCTCGAAGCCACCCAAGCGCAAGCCCGCAGACTGGGGATTAGCGACCATGTGAACTTTTACGGACGGTTACCGCTCGCCGAAGGCATTGAGATCATGAAGAAAGCGGACGCCTACATGGCCACCGGGCTGCGTGAATGCGGCGGACTGGCGCTGCTCGAAGCGATGGGCTGTGGAACGCCGGTGATCGCTTGCAATTGGATGGCGCCCGGCGAGTATGTCGACGACAGCTGTGGTATTCGTATCGATGTTTCCTCGGAACAAGCCTTGGTCGATGGACTGACCGATGCAATGGTGCGTATCGCCGAGGACGAGGAACTGCGGAAGCGGCTTTCCGCCGGTGCGGTCGCACGGGCGCAAGGGAATTACTTTGGCTGGGAAGCAAAATCGCGACGCGTGCTCGAGATCTTGACCGAGGTGGTGTCCCGTGAATCTTCAACGCGTGCGGAAACGGCGTCCTAGGAAACGCTCTCGCGGTCTGCTTCGCCATCCTGGGCGGTGTTGGCATCGATAAAACGCGCGTCCACGCCAAGATCATTCAACAGCAACCGGCTGGTGATTCGGCTCGATTCATAGATCACCGGTAACCCGCTACCGGGATGCGTTCCGCCCCCGACGAGGTACACGCCATCGAGTTCCTCGAAGCGATTGCGGGGACGTCGATGCAGCATTTGCCCAAGATTGTGAGCGAGGTTGAACGTCGCACCACGATGCACCGCGTAATCGTTTTTCCAATCATCAGGCGTGATCCGATGTTCAAAGCGAATCCGCCGGCGCACATCGCCCAGTCCAATCTGGGACATCCGTTCAAGCGTTTGGTCGCGAAAACCGTCCGCTGCGGTAGCCCAATCCACATTCTTGTGTTGATGCGTCACCGGCACCAACACATACAACGTGCTGCACCCGGGTGGCGCCAAGGAAGGATCGGTTACCGATGCATTTTGAACATAAAACGAGGGATCACTGCTGAGTTGATGCGTCGTTTCGATTTCGTGCAGGTTCTGTTCGTATTGGCGACTAATGTGAATGTTGTGATGAGGAAGGTCGTCGTAGACGCCTTCGATCCCCAAGTACAACATGAAGGTGCTGCACGAGAATTTCTTCTTCTCAATCGACGCGTCGCTCCAGCGCCGACGAAGTTGATTGGGCACATGATGCGTCATCCAATCGGCAAAGTCAGCGTTGACGACGAACGCATCCGCTTCGTAGCGATCATGTTCGGTGTGCACCGCCTTGACGCGGCGTCCTTCGAGTTCAAGCGACTCGACCGGCTCGGCAAGTTTGATCTTCACTCCGAGCGAGCGGGCGAGGCTCGCCATCTGTTCACTGACACGATGGCAGCCCCCGATCGGATGCCAGACCCCATATTCGTATTCCAAAAACGACAAGATGCTAAACAGGCTGGGGCATTGAAAGGGAGACATCCCAAGGTATTTTGCCTGAAACCCAAACGCGATGACTAAGCGGGGATCGCTAAAATAACGCTGTAGCTCGGTGGCGAGAGAGCGGTTGGGATGCAGATAGGGAAGGGCGGACAACACCGCGGGCCGCAGCAAATCCAAGGGTGAACGAAAGGGTGACTCGAGGATCGGGCGAAACTTTTCAAGCTTGACCCGATTGTCATCCAGAAACCGTCGAAACGCGCCCACGTCGACGGGACTAAGCTCGGCAATTTGTCGGTCCATCGCAGCGATGTTGGCGCTGCAATCAAGCTGTCCCCCGTTGCCAAACGTCAACCGATACTGAGTCTCCAACCGGGTCATCGGAACCTCATCCATCAGCTCGAACCCAACGCTACGAAAGATCTCCGCGAGCACGCGAGGGTAAAGAAAGAAGGTGGGGCCACAATCAAAACGGAATCCATTCGCTTCGATGGCCGATGTACGGCCTCCCACGACATGGCGGCGTTCGAGAACCGTCACGTCACAACCGGCGTAGGCCAATTGCATCGCCGCAGCCAACCCGCCTGGCCCCGCACCCACGACGACAACTTTACGTGATGACAAACCCGTGTTCCTTTCTTTGTCTAATTTCAACGTAGGATAGCAGACGAGTCCCGCGAGGTCCGAATCATTCAGCGAGTACAACGAAAGTCTTGACGACTTCCGCTACCCCCAGCACTCACTTTAATCCTGGCAAAACACTCGCCGCCGAGCGAAGGGAAACTGTAGGGGGAACGGCCACGTTGGAAAGAGGCTTAAGCCGTAGAAAGGGTGGAACAGGACAAAAACGCATCGCAAGATACAAAAAAAGGCTAGAAGAGAAACCCCTTCTAGCCTTTGTAACGTTGTCGCGTTAGCGATCAAGCTTCGATGATTCGTTCATCGATCAATCCATCGAGATCACTTCGGAACCTTGAGTCGTACTGCGAGCCCGCCACACATTTAAATCGATGCTGTCGGAATAAGTATTCACAGATCCATCGCAATTGACCGCTTGCACGATGCCTGGATGAAGCGAACGCGAAGCAAACGTCGTCGGGTTGCTGGTAGAAGAAACCTCACAGGGCAATCCTGGGACTGGCTCGCAGTACCAAGTGCCAGGAAGCCGGTCAGGCAGAGAACTGTTTGGTCCCAAGTAGGCTTGCATTCCCGACGCATCTCGCCACCACAGGAATCCGCGAAGGTCGGCTCCCTGGCCTTGTCGCACCTCGGCAACCATCAAAGTTGAACTTGTCCCATCCAGGATATCCCGAAACTTAGTTTTCGAATCGGTATAAGGTCCAAATGGAGCACCGCGGAAAGTGACCCCGTTGAGCGTTGCGACCTGCAAGAGATCGGTATTGCCGTAATTCACAGCATAGCTATGGCTCGTAATCTCTTGCAGTGGCGCGTTATCTAAATCACTTGGACAAGAAAACGCCGGGATGCGTTTGGTGGTCACATTGGTTTTGTTGAGAGTGCTGCTATAGCTGAATCCGGAGGTATTGCCCCAGTCAACGTATAACTCGGCGAGGTTTCCCTGTTCCATATAAGGCAGGATCAACGGAAGCCAGGTACCGTAACAGCAGGACGTATACGCCCCGGTCGGAAAACTACCCAATGAGTCATGGTAGTTGTGCATTGCCAACCCAATCTGTTTCAGATTGTTTCCGCACGACATTCGTCGCGCAGCTTCGCGTGCCGCTTGGACCGCCGGCAGCAATAAGCCAACCAGCACCCCGATAATGGCAATCACCACCAAGAGTTCAACGAGTGTAAAACCATGTCTACGATTTGTATTAATTGCTTATGCTCCAAAGATGTAAAGAAAGGAAACCTCAGGCTATCCGCCCACCTACAAGCGATGGCGTGCGAGAGGATTGGGTATGACAAATGACTTGTACATTGAAAGCCGCTTGTTCAATAACGAAAACGTCGTCACATCGAAAATGCCGCAAAACCAACCGCCAAACTGAAACCGATGGGGCGTGATTTTGCCTCGGGGTTACCCCCGCTCGAGATGCCCCGAGAAGTTAGGCATCCAATTCAAAGGAAAGATCGCTCGCGCCCCCTTCAGGAACGTCCGCGGTCAGTTCGGATTCGACGTTGTAGCGTTTGTTGATCCGCTCCGGCTGAGGTGGCAATTCCGATCCCGGGGCAGGGGGCGCCACGCTGGTAGCGTCAACGTTTTCATCAATCGCCGTTGAGTAAATTCGGACTTCGTATTTTCCTGGCAACGCTCCGGTCGCCGCCGGTATCTCAAAACGGCCGTCACGAATCGCTCCGCCGGTAATCGATCCTTCCGAAAGAGGATGAAACTCAATCGTCCCTTGGTCGAGCATCGTCCCGCCCAAGGTCACGGTCCCAAAAAGATGAACTCGCCCCCCGGTATCAGGATTGCAGCCGCTAATGGATCCAACCAGCAACACGGCTACTGCCATGTAGAGGTGTCCCCCAATTAACCGATTGCGAAATGTCCAGCCTTGTACAGGAACCATTGAAAACTCGTGTGATTTGAAAATGGAAACGAAACACGGAAGCTCCAAAACGCCTCCGTTAGTGGTTCAATTTGCGATGCATTGATGACGCCCCAGGGTGCATCTGAAGTCGCAAGTGAACCAAATCCGAATGGGAAGATGCCAGCACAATCACCGGCAACTGCGTGTGGGGAGGGGGTAGGGGCGAGGGCGGACGCCGAGGCAACGACCAAGGGAACCTGTCCCCTCAACCAACTGCATCTCCGCACCGAGTCGGGATGGGCATTACCCCATCCCCCCGGCAACAGCGAAGGACCAACCACGCACCCCACTAGGTGGAGATGCGGCGAACCGGTGATCGCTCACTAACCTTTTCGTCACTCGGTGACACCCAACGTTAGTAACCTTTGGCCCTAGCCATAGACCGTACGTCACAATCTAGCTTCAGTCGCAGAGTTTCCAACCCCTACATTGACTGCAAAAGATATCCTATCCAGACAATTGGATCGATTGAGCCGAGTTCGCCCACCGCGAAACTTGGCTCGTGCTGTGGAACGCGGAACTCGAGGACCTCGCACAGCGTGACACCCCCACGTGACCTATCTGACCAATCCCATGACACACCATTCAAGCCCCCCATCAACAACGCAGCGAAGATGGGGGGGACGTGGAGGGCCACTAATAGTTAGCACATGGTTATGAGCGTGCCGGAGCAATGGGTTCCGCATTGGGCGGAGGCATGGCATCCATCGATGCTCATAAAAAAAGGCTAGAAGAGAAAACTCTTCTAGCCTTGGTAACGTTGTCCGATAGCGATCAAGCTTCCACGCTCAATCCAAACTGATCACTTCGGAACCTTGAGTCGTGCTGCGAGCCCGCCACACTTCTAAATCGATGCTGTCAGAATAAGTATTCACAGAACCATCGCAGTTGACCGCTTGAACGATCCCTGGGTGAAGCGAACGCGACGCGAACATCGTCGGATTGGAAGTAGAGGAAACATCGCAGGGCATTCCTGGTACAGGATTACAGTAGCTGGAGGTGTAGATTCGATCGGGAAGTGAACTGTTTGGCCCCAGGTAGGCCTGAAAACCCGAAGCATCTCGCCACCACAGGAATCCGCGAAGGTCGCTTCCCTGTCCTTGCCGCACTTCGGCCACCATCAAGGTCGAACTTGTTCCGTCGATGATATCTCGGAATTTGAGTTTTTTATCGATATTCGGTGCGAACGGAGCACCGCGAAACGTGACACCATTAAGCGTTGATTGCTGAAGGAACCCGGTGTTGCCGTAGTTTACCGCATAGCTATGGCTGGTCATGCCACCGGTAGGTGTGCTATCCAAGTCGCTCGGACAAGAAAATGCCGGAATGCGTTTGCTAGTCACATTGGCCAAGTTGGGATCGTGGCTATAGCGAGCTCCGCTGGTGTTGCCCCAGTCGACGTACAAATCCGCGAGGTTTCCTTGTTCCATGTAAGGCAGGATGAGCGGAAGCCATGTACCGTAACAGCAGGATGGGTACGCCCCGGAAGGAAAACTACCCAATGAGTCATGGTAGTTATGCATTGCCAGTCCAACCTGCTTTAGATTGTTACTGCACGACATTCGCCGCGCGGCTTCGCGTGCCGCTTGGACCGCCGGCAATAACAAGCCAACCAGAACTCCAATAATTGCGATGACCACCAGTAGTTCAACCAGTGTAAAACCTTGTCTACGATTCATGTTAATTGCTAATACTCCAAAGAATAAAACGAAAGGAAGCCCCAGGAGATCCAACCATCGACAAGCGATGGCGTTCGAGGGGAACGGGTACTCCAAATGACCTGCACATTGAAAGTCGTTTGTTGAGTAACGTGAACGCTGGACTAAAAGCGTCGTAACATCGAAAAAGCCGCACAGCAAAAAGTGCAGAAGTCCCATTAAAAAACTAGCTGCGACTTAGCCGCGGGGTTTCCCCCGCTCGCGACGCGGCCTGAAGCTAGGCATCCAATTCAAAGGAAAGATCGCTCGCGCCCCCTTCAGGAACGTCCGCGGTCAGCTCGGATTCGACGTTGTAACGCTTGTTGATCCGCTCCGACGGAGGTGGCAACTCGGATTCCTCGCCAGGGGGCGCCAGGACATTAGCGTCGACGTTTTCATCAACCGCCGTTGAGTAAATTCGGACTTCGTATTTCCCAGGCAAGGCTCCGGTCGCGGCCGGTATCTCAAAACGGCCGTCACGAATCGCTCCACCGGTAATCGAGCCTTCCGAAAGCGGATGAAACTCAATCGTCCCTTGATCGAGCATTGTCCCGCCCAAGGTCACAGTTCCAGCAAGGTGAACTCGCCCCCCCGTATCAGGAGTGCAACCGCTAATGGATCCAAGCAGCAAAACGGCCACAGCAGTATAGAGGTGTCCCCCGATCAACTTCGTGGAAGATGACCAGTCTTTTACAAGAGCCATTGAATACTCGTGAAACTTGAAAGTAAAAAAGAAAAACGGAAGCTCCAAAGTGCCTCCGGCAGTATTTCAGTTAGCGAACCATTGATTCGCGAATAATCGACAACGACTAGTGGTTCGATTGAAGTTGAACGTAACCCCCAAAGGGACGCCCCCAGACAACGGAGCGTAGCGTGGGAGCTATCGTTTATCGGCGAATCGGCAACGATTAACGATCCGGCAACCAGCCATTCACGATGGTGTTACTCCGACCGTTGCAGGCGTCAAATTCTAGCCGCAGGTCGACTTTGGATCTTACTCTAGCTTTAACCCTGGAGATTCCAACCCTCTCATTGACACCACCCCCCACCCCCCCGGAACACAACAGAGCACCGGAGCCGTCAACCAGAGCTAATCGAAAGCGTTGCTTGACTCGTGCCGGCAAACGCGGAATGCGAAAACCTTGGACTGCACGACAAATCTGCGTCACCAACATCCACGATATATGCGTGTCCCCCCGACCGCAAAGTGCAGATGCAGTACTTCGATGAGAGGCCACGCTCGTTCGCTACGTCCCCCATCGACCGGCGTTTTGTCATGTGGCCGGAATATCAACGAACTACCTTCGGGCCATTGTCGTCGGATCCGCGTGATGCCTCCGAATCGCTACGCTCGGGCAACGCAGACGCTAGGCTCGCATTACGAAATGGCGGTGCCGATACGTGTCATCGCACGCATTGAATGCCTCACAGCCCCCGGGCGGAACGCCAAAGAAGCAAACGATGTTACCGTTCCCCCCCCTCGAAGTCGCCGCTCATTTCGTAACAGGGCGAGCAAGCAAGTGAGGGCAAGTGAGGGAGGTCATTTCCGCACCGTTTCTCAGAAGCCGCCTTCGGCGACCCCGGCTTCGATCTGATGCTTGACGATGGCGTCAAGCGGGATATCGGTGAACACTTGATCGGGAACTTCGCTGCGATCGGCAACCAATTTGGCCCGATCGGCGACGGCTTGGACCGCCGCTTCGGTTAATGGTTGGACCAGTTGCCGTCCCTGAGAATTATCCGCTGATTCGTGTACGGGGCTTAGCACATCCTCGAAGTCGAACGAGGTTGCCTTGTCCAATTCTGCGGCGCGGCGGAGACGCGAGAGCTGCTTCAACGACTCCTCTTTTGATTCACCGCCATGCTGCTCTAGAAAGGATTCGACCGCGGCCAATTCGCCCCACTGCAGAACAGGCAAACGCTGTAAACGTTGCATTACACCGGAGGCCTGCCAATTCTCGTAATCGCCACGTTCAACGCCCACTGAAAACGACTCAAGTTGCTTCACCAACAATTTTTTTTCTGTCGGTGAAAGTCGACTCTGTTCGATCGCGGGAATATAGCTGCCCCGGATCGTACGCACCGCCAATTCGCCTCGCTTTTGAAACAAGAACCACGTCGAGACGCCACAGAAGATGAAGCCCGCCATGCCCATCAGCAACGTTGCCGCCAAAATTGCCGGCATCCAACCGGGGCCCTGAGCATCCGCCGGTTGGGAAGCGGTGAGCTCAGGGGCTGCTGGATTTGGTTCGGACGGATCGGAATCGGGCATGAGGGCTTTGCCTAGAGGTGTGCTCTCGCCGAAACGAGCAGCGAATCGTGAATTAAAGATCCAGTTCGATCTTTAGGATCTTGAACTTTAGCTTTCCAGCGGGCGCTTCGATCTCCGCAGTCTCCCCAACCTTTTTACCAATCAAGCCCTGCCCAAAGGGGCTAGTGACAAGAATCTTCCCCTTGTCGTAGTCTTCGTCTCCAGCTCCGACGAGGGTGAATTGCTCTTCGTCACCATAGGCCAAATCTTCCACCGTAACGGTGCAACCGAACACAACTTCGTCTTTAGGAAGCTGGGAGACATCCACGATCGAAGCACGCGCAATTTTGTCTTTCAACTCGTTGACCTTCGCCATCACCATCCCTTGATTTTCACGTTGGGCGTGATACTCGGCGTTCTCTTTCAAGTCACCTTCTTCGCGCGCCTCGGCGATCTTTTCCGTGATCAAGGGCATCTCGACGTACTCGAGTCGATGGATTTCCGCTTTGATCTTGTTGTATCCCTCCCGTGTCATCGGCACTGTGTCATGCATGGTGGGAATTCCTTGTGAGATGGGTTTGAAGGATTAAATTCAAAAACAGATTGGAAGGATTCGAAGTGAGCGAAACGCTATCAACCGATCGAATCCACAACAGCCAAAATAAAACCTTCCCCAAGCCGCACCGGCAGGGAAAGGTTCGAGTCGTTAGCAATACAACAGTTTCGCCTCTGTTGCTGTTCTTGTAAAGATGCAAGTGACGATGCGAGGGGCGGGGATGAGAAATTCATCCCGAATCAAAAATTGACTCCCGAGTCCAAGGGACCTGCTAAAACTCGCTACTCTCGGGACCCCAGCAGGGGCGGGAATGTGTTTGGGTACAGCGGAAGCAGGGCAAAACACGGGAGCCAGTAAAACAAGCCTCGCACCCTCGACCGAAGCGGATGCGCAGGTGGCGACACCGGAGACGATGATTCCGGAGATGACGACACCGGAGACAACGACACCGGAGACAACGACACCGGAGACAACGATTCCGGAGACAACGATTCCGGAGATGACGACACCGGAGACAACGATTCCTGCGACAACCGTGCGGGTGACGGCAAACGGGGCGGTGGAAGAGCGTGTCGGGTTCATTCACCGCAGGGGGACGCTGCTAGCGTCCAAAACCCAGGCGGCGGTCACCGCGACAATCACTGCGGATGGTCGCGAAACTCAACCGGCGTCTCTTCCGGCTTTCCTTCAAAAGGAAGACCAATGTCTTCATCGAGCCACCGTCCCAAATCGATCATTTGACATCGTTTGCAACAAAAGGGTGGCGTGGGAGTTTCGTCAATCAGGAACCGCCGACTGCAGGTCGGACAAGTCATTTTCTTGACGGGATGGTCGATGGGATTCGATTTTTTATTCATCATTTTTGCATTGAGAATTCGTCGGGATTGGCGACTTCCGTTCGGGCACCGCAGCGCAGTCCGCCGTCACCTTGGCTAACTTAAACCTCCGACACTTATTTTTCCACACGCCACGACCGACGGAGGTTACCACCCCAGCGAGATCAGTAGGTCGCGAATTTGTTCGTGAACATCGGATGTCGCTCGCACCACCAAGACACGCCGCATGGCGTAATATTGAATCGTGCCGACCCCGCCGCGGCTATCCCAAAAATCGGGTGAGACAATTCGTTCGATCAATTCGACCAATTGCCATCCGTTATCGATCGCCGCGCCGCCCCCTTCGCCCCCCTGTATCGTGTCGCTCGGGAGACTGCCGCCTTCGGTTGCAGTATCGGTATGCAAGCGATCCAGATCGCTTAGTCGCTTGAGTGTTCCGGTTTCAAAGTCGCGAGCGGTACTTTGCAGCATGTCGTCGACCTTGGACGACAAAGAGTCTGGCCGCGGCACGTCAGCCCGAAGCAAGCGATGTTTGAGCCGATGGGCCGTTTTGATCAATCGGTGACGAACCTTGGCGGCATCCCCACGCAGCATTCCACTCGTGGCATAGCGAGGGTCGCGGTGCATCAACACATAGAAGTCGCACAGCGCCGTTAACGCCGACTCGCTCGCCTCGGGTTCCCTCGCCGTCGCGTGAGCTGTCAGTAGTTCCGTTGCCCGGCGGCTGAGCGACGTGAGCGATGGCGTTTCACACCATCCCACACTCGGCAGAAACAGGCTGAGCGCGGCCAAGCCCTGAAAGAAAAGCGTCATCACTCTGCGGCGGTCTCGCCAAGGAGGTGTGGCGACTACAATGGGCTTTGGTTGCCGGCCCCCCCAGCCAATATCGCAGAACCTAAACAGGATTCCCATGGCAGTCCCTTGTTACGTAGAGCTCGTTTTACGGCCTCATTTGAGTCGACACGGGTCGCTGAGATCGACCGTCACCGCCTTTCTGGTCTCACTCGTTGTACCAAGTTTGCTGTTTGCAGAAGACTCAAACAACGCAAAATTCAGCCCCGATGTGGTCGAAAAGGCCGAGAAAATCTTGGAAAACGAAGGGCTTCGTCTGAGCGCAAAGTCGATCCAATCCACCCATACGAGCGAGATTTCCCGAGCGTTAACGAGTCTGGCTCGCCAACAGCGTGAACTGAAACTGATCCAACAATCCTGGAAAGCGGTCGCAGCACAGGTCGATGCCAATCGTGCCCAATTACAAGCCCTCCATACCCAGGCCGGCGAGTTGAACCTTCAATTAGCACGCGTCGCGGGAGTGAGCGTGCAAGCCAACAATCGTTTGGTGGGGCTGATCGAAGCGACGCGCGCCCAAATTCGCTCGTCGATGGCGAACCGTGAAACGCTGAAGGAACAATTGTCGGCCGAACGAACCAAATTGACCGCCGCGGAAACCGATTACGCCGAAACCGTACTGGCGATTCGAGCCGACTACGAAATCCTGGAGGAAACGCTCTCCAAATCGTTGCAGAAAAAAGAAACGCAAATTGCCCTGCGTGTGATGGCCACCAACTTCGAAACGCCCCTAGGGTTATCGGCTGCGGCAATCCTGAAACCGCTCGACAAGCGGCTCGAACGGATTGAGCAGCAAATTTTTCGCGAAACCATTTCGCTCCAAGCGAGCGCCGGCGGTTCGCTTGGCATCACCGTCGTGGTCGGGAGCAAACCGACCACGATGATCGTCGACAGCGGTGCAACGCTTGTCACGTTGCCGGCAAAAACGGCGATCGAACTTGGCGTGGACGTTCCGCTGGACGCACGCCAACTCACGTTGGTGCTGGCCGACGGCCGCACCATTTCTGCCCGCGCGGTGGTGCTACCACGCGTTCGGATTGGCGAGTTCGAAGCAGAGAACGTCGAGGCCGCGGTGCTCGATTCAGTCGCCAGCGACGCTCAACCGCTGTTGGGACTGAGTTTCCTGGGGCGTTTCAAATTCGAAATCGATGCGAGCGAGAAACGCATCACCCTGTTGCGAATCGCCGCGGAATAGAGCGTGGGCGTGCGTTTTTGAGGGTTTTGGAAAGCGACCTCGCAAGGCGTCCGCGGCGAAATTAATCGTAAACCCCGCCACACGGAGTGGGCGTGATTGGGTGATCGGGATGCGACGGCGAGACAATCCGGGGCCGCCCCCGCTTCGCGCCCTGGAGGATGGCGTCGATAATTCGAGAAATTCTATTTTGTTCCTCGATTTTGCCGGCGCGCAAACCTGGCCGGCGCGGAGTCTGCTGCTCGATGCAACGTACATTGGTACTCTTAAAACCTGATTGTGTTCAACGACGTTTGATGGGCGAAGTGATCGCTCGATTCGAAGCCAAGGGGCTCGACGTTGTGGGCATTAAAATGCTTCGCGTGACTCCTGAATTGTCACGAGAACACTACGCTGAACATGTCGAAAAACCGTTTTACGGTGGACTTGAAGAATTCATCACCTCGGCTCCCGTTGTGGCACTTGCCATCGACGGACTCGACGTGATTCGCGTGGTCCGCGACATGCTCGGTGCCACAAACGGATTGAAAGCGGCTGCGGGAACCATTCGCGGAGACCTCAGCAGCAGCCGTCAAATGAACCTCGTTCACGCCAGCGATTCGGAGGAAGCGGCCCAGCGCGAGCTGAAACTGTACTTCCGTGATGAAGAGCTTTGCGACTTCGACTCGGTCATGATGTCGTTCATGCGCGCTGCAGACGAGTAAGAACGGCAGTCGAGTATGAGCTGCGGACGAGTAAGAAACCGCAGCCTCACGAAATGAACAAACCGATTCAAAGGCAGCCAATGTCGCTTGCCTTTGAACGGCGCGGTCCACCCCAAAATCGGGGCACGTTAAACACGAGCTTCAAACAGAGCTCGAACGACCGCGGGTTTCATTTTCGCTGCCAATTCAGCAATTATCGCCGATTGAGCTTCTCTTCGGCGCGAGCGGCCTTTAATGCCGCTGCTTCGCGAGGCAGCTTGAACTCAGGCCCAGCAGGGAAGTATTGGACGTCGTCCTGCAAGTAATAAGGACTTGGCAGCGTTTGCCCGTTCAAGGCGACTTGGCATCCCGTAGCCGAGATGACACAGGCCCCCGATAAAACGGTGGCTACAGCCAAACGAGTCAGGCGTTGTTGCTTCGACGTGCGGCTCATTGATGTGCCTTCGTGATTTCCGGCGATGTGTCAGGTGCATTTGGCGACGAATCGACCTTGCAAATCAACTTGCATAAAGTCTCGTCACAACCGATATCGACCAAACAACCGCTACATCTTTACTAGCGATGGCAATAAACCGCTACTTTTTCTTTTCTTGCTTGGTTTTCATTGCTTTTAGCTCGCTCTCCAATCGCTCGATTTCGGCTTCTAGATCCTTCACCCGCTTGGTTTTTGTCGCCGCGGTGGGCGAACTCCCCTCCTGGTCCTCCGCGCCAGGCAATTCCAATGCCTCAATGGAAGGCGGATCCACTTCCTTGATCGACTCGCTCGGGCCTTTCGACTCGCTCGGGCCTGTTGAATGACTCGGGCCTTTCGACTCATTCAAGTGACGAGCCGCCGGGGTCGCCTCCAACGAGCGTTCGGTCGGTGTAATCCGCATTGGCAACACCTCGTCTTCAAACTTCGCTCGCTCGATCGAGCCGTCATCGCCGAATGCCAACGGATCGATCGCCGCTGCGGTGCCCCCCTTGGCATCGGGAGCCGGCATCGCTGGGGGCAACTCCCTCGGCAGCGACGGGACACTCGGCCGCTGCGGGAGGCGGGCCCCCAATTCATCTTGGGCTGAGGTACCTTTGCCCGCAAAGACGCCTCCCAGCACGGCCCCCATGCCCTCAAGCAGCGAGGCCTCTTTTTCACCATGGGGAGCTGCTTTCCCCTCATCGACGCCTGATTTCGCAACCGGCTCGTTTGCCGTTGATGCGAACGAATCCAACGAGAGGGTCAACAATCTCTCGTCACGAATGAGTTGCAGCTTGAGCGGTCGCTCACCACTCCACTGTTGTAAACGCTCGGCAAACGCATCTGCCGTAAACACGAACTGGCCGTCGACCGAGACGATTCGGTCCGCAACCTGAACCCCCAATCTCGCGCCACTTGAGTCGGGTTCAATTTCCGTAACGACTGCGCCACGAACGACTTTTGCGTCCTCAACGCGTATCCCCAAGCGAGCCTGGATGGATTCAGGCGAGATCGACGCTCCAGACGCATCAGGAGGGGCTGGAAGCGTATTGCCGGGGGGCAAAGTCGGCTTGACGAAGGAGCCCCCCGGTTCGCCGCTCGCCGCTGCCTGAGCCACCCCTGCCTGAGCCAACGCGGATGGGGACGTTGGCTTGGCCGCAACCACCTGTTTAGCAATCAATGGAATCGTAAGATCGCCTATTCGGCGCCCTCGAACGACACGCGCAACGACCCTTTCGCCCGCATTTCGGTCACGGAGTACCGCGATGACCGATTCGATGGTCGGCGTACTTTGGCCGTTAATCGCAACAATAAGGTCCCCCGGGCGTAGCCCCGCCTCCTCGGCCAACGAAGAAGCGGAAATACGAGTGACAATCAATCCCTGGACAGCGCCCTGCTGCGCAGGACTTCGGTAGGGCTCGACATCGACGCCAAGCGAACCGCTTCCAGCGGCGGTCGCAGAATCGCCTCTGGAGGAATCAGCCGTGCCAGGGGGAGACGCCCCACCTCGAGAAACGGGCTGAATGGGTCGCAACGGCAACGATGCTCGCGGTTGAGCTTGCTGGGATGGACGCACCCGCGGTTGCGGGACATTGCTCGGTGGCGGCCTGAACAGAGGTTCATTCAAGCGGGCGCGAAGACGCGGAAACAACTGCGCATCCGCCGAGTGACTCGTCCCCAACGTCGATAACCCCACCACCAACGCAATAAATAAAAGCGGTTTGGGTTGATGATTGAACTCCATGGATCCCCTCTGGTGGCTGTTCCACAAAACGAGTTAGTCGACCCAGCATCATACGTAGGGAAGGCTTAAACTCATAGGGTCTGCGCTCTTTCGCTACGATGTGCTGACGCTAAAGCCGAACCGTTGCAAAAAAGAGACCCAAAGTGAAATCCATTCGTTGCCAACTCGCTGAGCTCCAAGATCTGCCCGCCATATTGCCCGACCTACTGAAGGATTTGTCGATCGGGCGTGCTCAGATCGTCGTTGACCAAATCCGAGGCCTGCTCGATGACGGTAACCAAGACTGTGTGCTCGTTGTGGCCGCTTATGACGCTCAAAACGCAACGGAAAAACCGCTCGCTGCGGCGGTTGCAACGCATCCGCCGGCGAAAAAGGGTGCCATTTCTGGCACAGGAAAACAGACCTCCACGGCGTCTTCTCATGACTCAGCGACCCTGCTTCACGCGGGCTGGGTCACCGACGTTTCGGAAGCCAGCCGACCGCTGATAATCAGCGCAATAAAAAAGCAACTCGACGAGACACTTTCCAAACGGGGTGTTCATTTTGTACAGTGGTCGAGTGATCAGAGCAGCCTATCGGAGATTGGGGAAGCTTGGTTTGAAGGCCTGGGCTTCGACTGGGTCGCAGACCTGCAGTACATGACTCAATCGCTCGCGGAAGCCCCCCCCGTGACTGCTGAACAGCGATTAACGCTAACGCCAATCGATTGGCACAGTGAAACGTCGCTGCGGGCGTTTTCGGATTTGGTCGAGCAAACCTATGCAGAAACGCTCGATTGCCCCGTATTGCTGAACTACCGCTCGACGGAGCAAACGATTGCGGGTTACCAAACGACCGCCTCCTTCGCTCCAGAGTGCTGGTTTACGGTTTCCCGAACCCCGCTACCGAATCTGCCTGCCACCGCCCCACAAAAGAACATCGCGGGAACAACCGAGACCGCCGCGACGGCAACAGCTGCCGACGAGGGGATCGGAGTGGTAATTTTGGGGAGACACCGTCCCCCCACCGCTAGCGGAGCACCACCGGCCCCCGCTGAGTCGCATGAGGTCGTGGAACTCGTCTACATGGGTTTAGTGCCGTCAGCGCGTGGCGAGCACCTGGGGCAAGATCTGATGTCTGCGGTGACAAAGATTGCAGAGGGACTTCACGCCAACCGCTTGATTTTGGCGGTCGACCAACAGAACTATTTCGCAAGCGAACTCTACGAGCAATTTGGGCTGCGAGCGATGCTCGAAGAATCGGTCTGGGTGAAGTCGCTGTAAATGTTTTTCAAAATCGTTCCAACAAGGGAACACCCTCCTCAAAATGCCAACCTCGGGCAAACGTGACTTCTAAGCCATTGGCGTAACTACAGTTACGACAGCACGACAAAAATGAAGATCGTGTTGCGATTTTGTTACCGACATATTTTCCACAAACGTGCCGAGTCGAATGACCGTTCAGGTCGGTCCCAGGGACGGTGAAATCGAGGTGCCGTATCGTGGTCTTTTTTGGATTGTGAGGGCCAGAAGGCAGTGCGCTAAAGATTTATTTTTCGACAACCGGCAGAGGCATTTGACTTCGTTGCTAGCAACCATAGAATCTGGCCTCACGCGATCGAAACAGGGCGTCCCCAAAAGGTGCCAAGCGAGCTCTACGATAGAGTCTTGTTGGTCGCGAGAAGCAATTAGTGAACGTTCGAGTTTGGGATGGCAATGTTGCCGCCCGGCGGAGCTAGGTTGGCACGATTTCAGATCGCCGACGCTTAGGCTGTAATCTCAACTCGACCTCAACGACATTCTATTTACACGTCCTCGCATGGCCGATCCGCTTGAGGTGGATCCCCTTTGTGAAGGCGAGTTAGCTGCACCGCGAAATATCCATGAAGGAGGATTGCGCTACCCGTATGTCTGCACCGCACGGCTGCATCGACGACAAGGTTGTTGTCGAAACATTCAAGGAAGCTTTGAAAGAGCGCATCGGTGCAGATCGGTTCCGGATGTGGTTCACCCACGGAGTCGCCTTCGCGGTCCAGCCTTCGCCCATCGCCAAGACGGACGATGACGAAGCCAGCGGCGAAGTCGAGGGCGTGCCCGGTGAGCTGACCTACCCCAGTTCGCTGCTCGACTCGGGCATGCGTTTGGTGGTTTTGGTCAGTGGCCAATTCGCGCTCGATCGTTTGCGTCAAAACTTTCTTCAACAGATTCGTGCTGCGGCCGCTCAGGCGTGTGGTTCGACGTTGGCCGTTGCCGTTGAACTCGGTCGTCCCGAGCCGACTCAGGTGGAATTACCCCTTGATTCGGATGACGCCGACGAAGTCCTCCCGCAGCCAGCCCGCGAACACACCTTGGCAGCTCAGGCGAAATCCGCAGCGGTCGCGAGCAAGACGACTCGCCCCTCACGGGTTCCGAAAGCACACGCCAAGTCCTCGCGTAAACGAGGCCCCGCGCAATCCCTTTCTTCGCTGCTCGCCAATGGATCGGCGCGGTCACCGAAGCCTAAGAAATCACGCCCTATCGACAATGGCTTGCAACCCGCGCTGCCCAACTTCGAAACCGCGGACAGCCCCGCAATTGCCACCTCCGAGGCGGGTAAACCGGCCTCGACCCCAAGCGGCAAGCCAGCGTTGCCTCGCGATTCGATGACGCTCAGCAGCTTCGTCGCAGGATCGTCAAACCAGCTCGCGCATACCGCCGTGATGATGGCGTGCCAGAGCCCTGGTAGCGCGACACCATTGTTCCTGTACGGTCCTTCGGGAATCGGCAAGACTCACTTGATCAATGCGATCGCCGAACAATTCCGTCGCCGACATCGCATGCGAAGCGTCGTGCAATTGTCGGGTGAAAAATTCACCAACGATTTCTGCAAATCGGTGGGTACCACCGGTCTCCCTGCATTTCGCAAACGATATCGCGAAGTCGACGCCTTGCTGATCGATGGGGTGCAATTCCTGAGTGCGAAAAGTGCGACCCTTCGTGAAATGCTATACACCGTCGAGGCCTTGATCGAAGCGGGGCGTCCGATCATCTTCACCGCCAACCAGGCACCGTCGGAGATCGAAGGATTGTCGCGAGAGTTGTCCGGACGAATGGCTAGCGGTCTGGTCTGTCCAATGCATTCGCTCGACGCCACCACCCGCGGAACCGTGCTTCGCCGATTGGTAGAACAGCGATGTTCGATCCCTTGGCCCGAAGAGATGATCGCGGAAGTCAATGCTCACCTTGCCGGTGACGGACGCGTGCTCAGCGGGATCGTTAACTTGGTCGCAACGCTGCAGAAGATGTTCGGCCGCATGGCCACGATGGACGAAATTCGTCAATTCGGTGGCGACTTGCTCCGGGTCGGCCAGGCTTCGGTGACGCTCAGCACGATCGAGCGAACGGTTTGCCAGGCATTCCAATTGCCGATCGAAGACCTTCGCGGTTCGTCTCAAGCTCGAGCGGTTTGCGAACCACGTATGCTGGCGATGTACTTGTCACGTCAATTGACGTCGTCGGCGTACGCTGAAATTGCCCACCATTTCGGCGGCCGTTCACACAGCACGGCGATCGCTGCGGAAAAGAACGTCAAAAAGTGGCTGGAAAGCGGAAAAGCGATCGGCCGCGGTCCCACCTCGGTCTCCGCTCGCGAAGCGGTTGACCGCATCGAAAACCAATTGAGAACGGCATAGTCGCAAACCGCAAGAGTCGTGTACTCTAGGGGATGACGCGTATTTGCCTCAGGCTGCACCTTCCTGGACCGCTTGGATCCAATTCGCAGCCAAACATCCATCATTTCCTGAACGCCACGGACTGGATCCTTGACCGCAGACGACTACGAATTCAAAGGCCGCAAAAAGAAAAAAGAAGCGAGCGCTAGCGAGATCCTACAGCGACAACCGCCCTTTGATCTCGAAGCGGAAATGGGCGTCATCGGAAGTATTTTGCTACTCCCGATTGTTTGTGACGACATTGCCTCGCTGCGCGCCGAAGACTTCTTCGATGACGCGAACCGCAAGATCTACGAGCATCTTCGCGACATGCACGATCAAGGCCAAAAGATCGACATCACGCTACTGGTATCGCGATTGCGTACCGCCAACGACTACGAAAAGGTGGGCGGGGCAGGCTACCTTGCCCAACTTTCCGGCGCGGTTCCCAATGCCGCTCACGCGGTCTATTACGCTGGCATCGTTTCGGAAAAAGCAGTCTACCGACGGCTGATCGAAGCGAGCACCGAAATCCTGCGCGACTCGTATGAACAGACGAGCGAAGCACGCGAAATGTGCGCTCAGGCAGAGCAAAAGATCTTCGCAATCATGGACGGCCGCTCCGGAAACTCGGTCCACAGTATCAGCGACGTGTTGCACGCCGCGATGGACCGCATGGAAGCGCGGATGAGTGGCGAACATACCGATGGAGGCTGTGAAACGGGATTCACCGAGTTCGACAGCATGACCGGCGGCCTGCACAACGGCGAACTGATCATCCTCGCGGCACGCCCCTCCATGGGCAAAACGGCACTGGCCATGAATATTGGTGAATTCGTCGCCATCAATCAACGCTTGCCTGTGCTCTTCGTCTCCTTGGAAATGTCCGGGATCGAGCTTGCCGACCGGATGCTGTGCTCACTCGCGCGCGTCAATGGCCATCGCCTTCGCAATGGCACCATTTCATCGGACGACCGAGAACGGCTGATCCGCAAAGCCAACGAGATCAGCGAAGCCCCACTCTACGTGGACGATTCCCCCAGTCGAACGGTCAGTGAAATCGCGGCGGCGGCGCGGCGCATCAAGCGACGTGAAGAGTCACTGGGCTTGATTGTGATCGATTACTTGCAGCTGATTGAACCCGATAACTCGCGTGACCCGCGGCAAGAACAGGTCTCTAAGATCGCGCGACGGTTGAAGGGCATGGCTCGTGAATTGAGCACCCCGCTGCTCTGCTTGTCGCAGCTCAACCGGCAAGCCGAAGACAGCAAGGATCACCAACCCAAACTTAGCCACCTGCGAGAGTCTGGTGCAATCGAGCAGGATGCCGACGTTGTCATGTTTGTGCACCGCGAAGAGTACTACCATCGTGGCGAGGACAAGGCTCAATTTGCTGGCCAAGCTGAAATCATCATGGCGAAACAGCGTAATGGGCCGATTGGTAACGTGCCGCTCACGTGGGAAGGTGACTTCACGCGATTTAGCGACCGAGCCCCTGACCGCCACAGTGAATTCGACGACTACGCCGAGTTCAGTAGCCCGGGTGGCTTTTAAGACAAGACAAGCGCCGCTCGACGTCGGCAAACGAAGTCGGGTGGGCTTCCGAGCTGTCATCAGCATCCTCGACACGCTGGAAGCCTGACCCTGCATTGTGAAACACGTCTGCAAACACAGACGTCGGAGACATCCGTCGACCTTGATTCCAAGGCCGACGTCGATTGCGAACCAGACTACATTTCGTCGGGTAGCGAGTCGTCTGAGTCGTCGTCCATCATCACGCCCCAACCGTCGCCGCGTCCCCCGTGCGGCTTAGCGAGCTGATCAAGCTCTGCTTGAATACGGATGATTTCGTCATAGAGAGGAACCATGGTCACGTTGGCATAAACCGTCCACGATGGACCGAATTCCTCATCGCCATCTTCGAGTTCGTCATCATCGTCGTCTGGCTCGCCCGAATCATAGTACACCTCGGTGTCATACTTTTGCGCGACCAACACCTTCTCAATGGCGTGAGCGGTCGCTTCATCGGGCGCGTCGACCGCAAATTCGATCAACAAGGGGGCCGACATGTCGACACCAAGCGATTGAAGATTTGCGAGGACCGCACCATCCGCATCTTCGGGATAGGTAATCATGCAAGTGTTTCTTAAAAAGAGGAGATTGAAGCGTAAACCGCCGATCGCGACGGAGTAAAGATGGTCGAGCTCCGTTAACTAGGAGTCGCGCCCGTCGATGATTTGAGATGGTCCAAGGAATGGCCATTCTCGGAAAGGTAGGTGTAGCTCGCTAACGCTCGTTCGTAGAACCGGATCATCTCGCCCGCTTGCCCATTGTCGATTTTACCGCTGCTGACCGACGCCTCGATACTGTCCAACAAACGACGAATCAATTCCTTGTCGTCGTATTGCACATAACCAAGCACCTCGCTGACGGTATCGCCTTTGACAACCGACTCGATCTTCACGGAATCTCCGTTCAAATCGACGTGCACGGCATGCGTATCCCCAAACAAATTGTGCAGGTCACCAAGAATCTCTTGGTACGCCCCGACCATAAAAATCCCGATTTGATACGGTTGGTTCTTTTCTAACTCGTGTAACAAGATCGTCCGCTGCGGACCATCGCTACTGACAAACTTGTCGATTTTCCCGTCGCTATCACAGGTGATGTCCCCGATCACCGAGTGGCGAGTGGGTTGTTCATCTAAGCGGTGAATGGGCATCACGGGAAACAATTGATCAATCGCCCAAGAATCCGGAACCGATTGAAACAACGAAAAGTTGGCGAAATAGATATCGGACAACAATCGATTCAAGTGCTTCACATCGTCCGGCACATGATCCATCTCGCTCGCGAATTCACGCACCCGATGACAAATCGCAAAGTATAGATTCTCGGCAACGACCCGCTGCTCAAGAGGCAGATAGCCTCCGCTGAACAAATTCATCGCCAAGTCGAGTGAGGTTTGAGCATCATGAAATGACTCAAGCATGTTTACCGAAGTCAATGCGTTGTACGTCATCCACAAATCTTGAACGGGTTGCTCAAAATCATCGGGAATGTCCGTGGGCAAATCTTGAACGCTCCCCTGCTGGGTGACGCCAAGGGTATTGACCACCAAAACACTGTGATGCGCTGCGACGGCCCGGCCACTTTCACTAATCAATTCAGGATGCGGCACTTCGGCTTCGTTGCAAACCGTCTGCACCAAGTAGACCACATCCTTTGCATACTCTTGCATCGAGTAGTTCATACTCGATTCGTTATCGCTATTGGATCCGTCATAATCGACGCCCAACCCGCCACCGACATCCAACATTTCTAAGCCCGCACCGCGGCGATGCAAGTCAACATAAATCCGCGCGGCTTCGAGAATCGCCGCCTTCAATTGCCGGATGTGGGTGATTTGGCTACCAACGTGAAAATGCAGCAGCTTGAAACAATCGGCCATGCCGCGATCTTCGAGCTTTTGAAGCTGGCGAAGCATCTCCGCGACCGTCAAACCAAACTTCGAGCGGTAGCCACCGCTGGCTTGCCAACGCCCCGAACCTCGGGTGGCAAGTTTGACTCGCATTCCGATCGTCGGCCGTACGCCGAGCGCCTCGGAGTGCTTGAGGATCAGGTCGAGCTCGCTGACCTTCTCGACCACGGGAATCACCGTGCGACCGATCTGCTGAGCCCGCATCGCTAGATGAATGAAATCATCATCCTTAAAACCATTGCAAATGATTGGCGTATCGGAATCAGTCATCGCCACGACCGCCAACATCTCAGGCTTGCTGCCCGCTTCGATTCCAAAGCCGAACTCGCGGCCATGTTTGGCAAATTGTTCAACGACATCGCGTTGTTGGTTCACTTTGACCGGAAACACACAACGATACGTGTTGTTATACTCATGCTCCGCGATTGCATCGGCGAAACTTTCGCTGAGCCGCTTCAACCGGTCTCGCAAAATGCCGTTGAAGCGAATCAGGATCGGCAGATCGAGTCCACGCTGCGTCAAACCATCCACAAGATTTTTCATGTCGATCGCTTGCTCAGGGTCTCGGCTTGGCGAAACCATCAATCGACTGTCCTTTGTGACGTGGAAATACCCGTCACCCCAACGGTCAACTTCGTACAGCGATGCTGAGTCAACTCCGGACCATTTTTTGGATGCTGCCATGCTCATTCAGCCAGATACCTATCGAGGTGTCGTTCAACAATCGTGCCAGGATCAAACGAAGCCCGCGCCGATTTCGAATCAGTGCCGGATTTAAACATACGTGCTGGCGAATGAACAGAGAGTGTTGATGCATTCGGCACCGCCGAGGGCGATCAACCTCATTTATTTGGATTTCCAGGCCGCTAACCTTGGTTTCGCCCAGTGATTCACGCAGTTCCGGCCTGTTGATCAAAAAGAAAACGCCTTGTTGCCAGGCAACAGGGCGTTTTGTGGATCAAAAAATGGGGCGAACTCGCCAATCAAGCCTGGAACGAGCTACCGCAACCGCAGCTCTTAACCGCATTGGGGTTCTCGAAGGTGAAACCTTGCTTTTCAAGACTGGAATACCAATCGACGGTCGTTCCATCGAGGTACAACGCACTTTTCTTGTCGACAATCACTTCGACGCCGTGGCAGTCGTACTTGCTGTCCGCTTTTTCATCGTACTTATCGTCGAATCCAAGCGTGTAGTTGAACCCGCTGCAACCGCCGCCCGCCACGCCAATTCGCAACGAAGTCGCTTCATCAAAGTTATTCTCTTGGCGAAACCGCTTTACTTCTTCAGCGGCTCGTTCGGTTAATTTTACTGCCATCGTTGGTCAAACTCCTTCGGACGTCCTTTCGGACTGGTGAGTTTCGAAATGTAAACTTCTCAGGTCTACTATGGGAATGCCGAAGCCGCCCAGAAACCCGTCACCCTTATGGTATTCGCAATGCCCTGGATCCGACAAGATGCATGTGATCAGAATTGGCAGACAAATCAGTGCCTGACTCGCTGTTCGACGGGCATTCTGGCTTGCCATGACCTCCTCCCTCGCCCCAATCGCTGAACGCGATGTGCCCTGATGCGACTCAGATTCCCCCTCTAAGCTTGCATTTGACAACGCTTAAATATAAGAGCGTTAGACGCCCAGGGGGGCCACCGCTTCCATCAGACGGCCGCTAAGCGACGGTTCGAGAACCACCGCTTCGCTTGCTTGCTCAACCCGGCCCGGCCCGGCCCGGCCACGAAATGACCGAGACCAACCGAAGGGGCCAAATGCAGCCCAAATGGGGTAGAGGGGCTGCGTCTGCAATAAAAAAAGAAGGGACGCGGCTTTACCGCGTCCCTGGGACTAATTTTGTCAGTGCGTTTCGGTCATCCGTAACGTTTCGGTCATCCGTAACTACGCAGCAGCCGATCGCGCTCCGGAGGCATAGAAACCGGCAATGCACTCGACCACTCGATGTTGCTCCGCTTCGGTCAGCGTTGGGAAGATCGGCAGATTCAAGACTTCCTTGCTCGCCCGTTCGGTTTCGACCAACGCGTCGCGGTCAAATTTGAGCTGGGTGAAGCACTGCTGCTCGTGCATCGGGACCGGATAGTACACCTCGGATCCGATGCCACGCTCGGACAGGTACGCACGCAGTGCGTCGCGACGACCTTCGCCGACGCGCAATGCATACTGATTCCAAACGTGAAACGCATTGGGATCGGTCGCTGGCAAAACGATTTGGTCCGCGGCAACAAGCTGTGACTCATTCAACAAACGGGTGTAGCGATCCGCGTTGACTCGACGCGATTGGACGGCTTTGTCCAAGTGCCGCAACTTCACGCGGAGCACGGCTGCTTGGAATGTATCCAACCGGCTGTTGATGCCGACGACTTGGTGATAGTAGCGAGGACGCATCCCGTGGCTGGCAAACAAACGCACGCGATCGGCGGTTCCGGCGTCACCCGTGGTAACCATCCCACCGTCGCCCATGCCACCGAGGTTCTTGGTGGGGTAGAAACTGAAGCACCCGATGGCTCCCCAACTTCCTGCGGGACGTGAATGATAGGCAGCCCCGATCGCTTGGGCGGCATCTTCAATCACGGGAATATCGCGATCCCCTGCAATCTGACAGATGCGGTCAATTTGAGCACACTGGCCAAAGAGATGGACTGGAATGATCGCACGTGTTCGATCGGTGATCGCTTCTCGGATTGCCTCGGGATCCACATTGAACGTATCGGGACAAATGTCGACAAACACCGGCGTCGCACCGAGCCGAGTAATGCAGCTAACCGAAGCAAAGAAGGTAAAGCTGGGAACGATCACTTCGTCACCCGGACCGACCTCCAATGCCATCAAAGCCAGCAGCAAGGCATCGCTTCCCGAGGCACAACCGATTGCGTTTTCGGATTGGCTATACGCAGCGACTTCGTTCTCAAGTGCGGTAACATCGGGACCAAACAGGAACCGCCCGCTATCGAGCACTTCGGTGAGCGCTTCGAGAAATTCTTCGCGGTGAGGGCGGTTATCACGATTGACGTCCAGCAAGGGGACGCCTTGAGCAGCATCGGCCATAGGAGCAACCTTCCATGGTTGAACAGGTGAATTAAAAGGGAGGCTTGGAAAAAGCGGCGACGAATATTCGGAGGCTAAGGCCAAGTCAGGGACTGATTTCCTAGAGATGAAATAATCAGTCAGCGCCGCTGGGGTCAAGAGAAGAAATTTGGTCTGCGGCCTCGAAAGTCTTCAGCAATCGCCACTCCACGCTTTGGTTTCGGCTACGATGGGAACCTCCCCCCCCACCCTATCCCCCTGTTTCGCCGAAATATCGATGTACCAACGTCTTCCTATTTCACGAACCCGTTTGTGGATCGTCCTCGCCCCCATGGTTCTAGGAATGGTTGCGGCCAATCACCCACTGGCAGGCCAAGACCCAGCAACCCCCGAGCATAACGCGTTTTTTGAAACGGCGATTCGTCCGGCGTTACTGGAGCACTGCGTGGAGTGTCACTCCGTTGAAACGGAGGCCAGCGGTGGTTTGCTGTTGGACTCCAAGCCGGGTTGGAAAAAGGGCGGAGACTCCGGCGCTGCAATTCATCCCGGAGATCCCGATGCCAGCAGTCTGATGGTGGCACTCCGCTATGACGATCCCAATTTACAAATGCCTCCCGAAGGCAAGTTGGCTGACGACGTCATCGCCGCCTTTGAAAAATGGATCGCCGCGGGCGCCCATGATCCTCGCGAATCCGATCTCGCGAATGCTCCGCGACCGAAACCCGCGACGGGACTGCTAGCCGAAGAAGCACAACAACATTGGTCGTACCGTCCGCTTGGCAATCCGCAACCTCCCGCTTCGTCCGCACGCACCACCGACTCACCGATCGACCGCTTCCTCGAAGAACCACTGCGTGCATCGGGGTTAACGACCACGACGGTGGCCGAGCATTCCACGCTGATGCGGCGGATCCACTTTGATTTGACGGGACTGCCGCCGGTGCCGCCCTCGATCGCAGCGGGCGAGCAAAGCGATCGGTCAGCCAATGAAAACGCGGACACATACGATGCCCAAGCGTACGAGCAAACCGTCGAAGCACTGCTGGCGTCACCCCACTTTGGCGAAAAATTTGCCCGACATTGGATGGATGTCGCTCGCTATGCGGAATCGATCACGCTGCGTGGCTTCGTGCTGCCTGAGGCTTGGCGTTATCGCGACTACCTTGTCGAAGCGTTCAACGAAGACCGTCCTTTCGATCAGATGATCCGCGAACAAATCGCTGGCGATCTACTTGAGTCGGACGATCTGCACCAACGTCAATTGCAACGGATCGCCACCGCATTTTTAGTGATGGGAAATACGAATCTCGAGCGCGCAGACAAAACCCAACTCGAGATGGATTTTATCGACGAGCAACTCGACGTCCTTGGCCAGGCCTTTCTAGGTCAAACCATCGGATGCGCACGTTGTCACGATCACAAGTTTGACCCCATTCCGACGCGTGACTATTACGCGTTGGCCGGCATTTTCCGCTCGACGACTGGCTTGCGTCACCCCGGCCTTTCTCGCTGGATTGAGGAACCTCTGCCCGTGGAAGAAGAAGCCGAACGCCATTACCAAGCCCTGGCTCAGAGGTCAGACGAATTGACGACACAGATCGCCGCGCTGAAAAAATCGGTGAGCAAAAAGTTGTTGTCCAAAGATCTGATCATTCCCGTTGCGGATCTCGAGGGCGTTGTCGTCGACAGCAAGGCGGCGAAGTTGGTGGGAACGTGGGCGCAATCCTCCCATGTCGGCCCTTACATCGGAGAGGGCTATCTCCATGACAACAACGAAGCCAAAGGAACCAAGACCGCCACCTTCGAACCACCGCAATTGCCTGCGGGTAAATATGAAGTCCGCTTCGCGTACTCCGCCGACACCAATCGAGCCTCCAACGTGGTCGTTCGCGTCTTCAGTGCAAACGAAGAGACGGTGACTCGCATCAATCAACGCCAAGTGCCGCCGGAAGACGGATTGTGGGTTTCACTCGGCGAGTATCAATTTGAAAAAGACGGACAAGCCTTTGTGCTTGTCTCCAACGAAGGTTCCAACGGCTTCGTGATCATCGATGCGGTCCAATTCCTGCCTCGTGATACAATCGAATCCACGCCGGAAACGCAAACCGAACTGCAGACGGCGGCCGCCACCGAGGCTCAAAAGAAAAAACTCGAAGAGGTCAAGACTGCCCAGCTCATCAAAGCACTCGAAGCTGAGCAAAAATCAATCACCTTAGAAATCAGAGCCCGCCCTCGCTATTTGACCCTGGTTGAAAATGAGACGCCGACCAACCTCGCCATCCATATTCGCGGGGATTGGCATAACTTGGGTGAGCCCGTTCCACGCGGATTCCTGACCGCGCTGCCGCATTCGCAATCCTTTACGATCGACGAGAATGCGAGCGGGCGACTCGAACTGGCTCACTGGTTAGCCTCGGCGGAAAACCCGCTGACCGCACGCGTTTACGCCAATCGTGTTTGGAGTTGGTTGATGGGGCAAGGCCTTGTCGCGTCGCTGAATAACTTTGGCACCACAGGCCAATCACCAACCCATCCCGAACTGTTGGATTGGCTCGCCAATGAATTGATCCAAAACAATTGGTCCACCAAACATCTCGTTCGCACCATCGTGATGTCCGACGCCTATCGCCGACGAGTCGCGTTGCAGGATCTCGATCATGATCAAGCCCAACGCAAGATCGACCCCAAGAATGAAACCTATTGGAGAGGCCATTCGCGACGCGTCAGCGTCGAAGCCCTGCGCGATGCGATGTTGCAAATCAGTGGTGAATTGGACCTCACCCCAAAAGGCTCGTCGATCCGCGGCGGCACCAAGAGCGACTATGACTACCAAAGCAAGTCCAAACGCCGCAGTTTGTATCAGCCCGTGTTTCGCAATTCGCTACCAGAATTATTTGAAGCCTTCGACTTTGCGGACTCCAGTGTCTCGGTGGGCAAACGCTCACGCAGCACCGTGGCGACGCAAGCCTTGGTGCTGATGAATCACCCCTGGGTGATCGACCGCGCCGAGGCGGCTGCGAAGCGTTTCCGTGAATCGCACTCCACCACGAACTCACGGACCAAGCCGACAAGCGAGTTGGTGGACGCGTTGTACCACCATTGCTTTTATCGCTCTCCCACGGCCGCGGAGCTGGCAACCAGTGTGGCATTCCTGGAATCGTCCTCGTCACCGGACGATCCCGACCGGCTTGCCATGCTGATTCACTCGTTATTCGCGTCCATCGACTTCCGCTACCTACCCTGAGGTGAAACGTCATGATGTCATTCCCACCCAATCGTCGACAAGTGCTACAGCACGCGGCATGCGGTTTCGGATCGCTTGCCGCCTCCGCACTGATGGCCCCCCAGTCGCTCGCCAACACAAATCCAGCGCTCTCCGCTGCCGCCGCATTGCCTGCTGCTGCAAAGGCAAAACGGATCATTTTCTTGTTCATGCAAGGCGGCGTAAGCCAGGTGGATTCATTCGACCACAAACCGATCCTGGCTAAACACAATGGCGAATCGTTTGTGTTCGATGATGCCCGATCCCTCGTTGCAACGGGAAAGGGACGGGAGTATCGCGTGATGCAATCACCCTGGGCTTTCAATCAATACGGCCAATCCGGTCGCTGGGTTTCGGATCTGTTTCCTGAAACCGCACGCCATGTTGACGACATGTGCTTTCTGCACGGCATGCACACCGAGGGCATCACCCATGGTCCCGCAACCCTGTTCCTGCATTGTGGCAGCACCAATTTTATCCGTCCCTCGCTGGGATCATGGCTGCTGTATGGCTTGGGCACCGAAAACCAAAACTTGCCAGGCTTCATTTCCATCGCACCTTCAATCGGAAACGGGGGACCACGCAATTACGGCAGTGCGTTTCTGCCTCCCGAGTTTCAAGGCACCCGAGTCGGCGGCGCAAGCAGCAGCAATCTGACCATCGACAGTCTTATCCGGAAAGATATCCCCAGCGATCTGCAACTCGAACAATTTAACTTGCTAACCAAGTTGAACCAGCAACAACTCTCCCATCGCCAATTCGGCGATGCAGAACTCAATGCCGCACTCCAGTCTCACCAACTTGCTTGGCGAATGCAGCAGGCCGGCCCCGATACGCTCGACCTCTCCGACGAGTCGGCCGACACGATCAACATGTACGGGATCAACGACCCGAAGACCGAGCGTTACGGCAAACGTTGCTTATTGGCTCGGCGGTTGTGCGAATCGGGAGTGCGATTCATTCAAGTCAACTACGGAGACAATACGGCAAATCCTGCCTTTGACCAACATTCCAATCTGCCCAAACACGAATCGCACGCTCGTGCGGTCGACAAACCGATCGCGGCATTACTAACCGACCTGAAACAACGCGGTTTACTGGAGGACACCCTGGTTTGGTGGGGCAGCGAATTTGGCCGCACTCCGTATGCGCAAGGCAATGGCACCGGCCGCGACCACAACCCCCGCGGCTTTACGGTCTGGCTAGCGGGCGGCGGTATCCGCCCCGGACATGCACACGGTGAAACCGATGAATTTGGTTTCAGCAGTATTTCCGGTCGCGTTCATATGCACGATTTGCACGCCACGCTATTGCATCAACTTGGTTTGGATCACAAGCAATTGACATTCGAGCACGCCGGTCGCAACTTCCGGCTCACCGACGTCCACGGCAAAGTCGTTAAAGAGATCCTCGCTTAGGGCATTTTCATTTTGAGGTAGCTACCGTCGCCCGACGGGGGGCCACGTTTTGGCGAACGCAGCCAGAGCTAGCCCCCACGTCATTTGGCACATGGCTCGAAACAACGGTGGGAACAATCCGTCATTGACAGCGACGAGAAATTCCACCGCCTATCAAAACGAAACGAGGCAGTGATCAATGATCACTGCCTCGTTTTTCGTTTTAATTAATCGTAACCACTCCCGTGGCGTTCACCCAAGTGATGTTCTCACCCGGGGGCGCCCAGGCGGCTTACGAACCTTGCTGCTCGCCGCTGTTGCCGCCGCCGAACATGTTGTCCAACGCTTCGTTGCTGGCAGGTGCCGCTGGGCTTTCGCTGTCCGCTGCATCCCGGGCAGGTGCGTCGACGGGCGAAATATCCAGTGGTGAAATGGCCGGAGCTGTCGGTGCCGCAGCAACATCGTCCCCTGCGTTGAGCAGTGGGAAGCTTTCCTCGAGCGACTGAACCGGTGCGGCAGCCAACTCTTCCAATGCTTCGCGACGATAATTCACTTCGCCGTCCTGGAAGATGCGGAAACCGGTACCGGCTGGGATCAAGTGCCCCAGGATCACATTTTCCTTCAATCCGACCAACTTGTCGACCTTGCCGGCCAATGCCGCTTCGGTCAATACCTTGGTGGTTTCTTGGAAGGACGCCGCACTGATGAAACTGTTCGACTGGACGGCTGCCTTGGTGATCCCGAGCAACTGAGTACTCGCGGTCGCCGACTTAGGCCGCTTGCCCTTGGCTGGAGTTCCGCCCAACGCTTCGATCTCGGCATTGGACTGTTCGAAAGTGTCCTTAGGAATGATCGTGCCTTCGCTGTAATCACTATCGCCTGGATTCGCGATCTTGATGCACTTGGAAAGCTCCTGGTTCGCTTTGCGGAACTGGAAGCGGTCCATCACCAAACCTGGCAACAAGTTGGTGTCGCCTGGGTTCTCGATCTTCACCTTGCGGAGCATACGGGCGATGATGATTTCACAGTGCTTATCGTTGATTTCCACACGTTGGGATTGATAAACCTGTTGAATTTCGTGCAGCAAGTACTGCTGAACCGCTTCTTCACCCGAGACACGCAAGATGTCGTGAGGCACCAAGGGGCCATCGACCAACGCTTGACCTGCACGAACGATGTCACCGCTGTGAACTTGGAAGTGCTTACCGTGAGGCACCAAGTGCTCACGTTCGATACCTGATTCACTTCGCACAACGATGGTTCGCTTGCCACGCTTCTTCTCGGCCAGAATTTCGACTTCGCCATCGATTTCTGCGATTACCGCAGGATCCTTCGGCTTACGAGCTTCGAAAATCTCGGTAACACGAGGCAGACCGCCGGTGATGTCCGAAACCCCGCCGGTTTCACGCGGCATTTCCGCCAACACCATACCCGGCGTAATCGCGGCGCCTTCTTTCGCCATGATCATCGCTCGTTCTGGCAAGTACTGAACGTCGAGTGCTTTTCCTTCGGTGTCTTCGATCACAATCTGCGGGTGCAAGTCACCCTTGTGGTCGACAATCATCATCCGGATGTTACCGCTTGCTTCGCGTTCTTGACGCATCGTTTCGCCTTCGACGACGTCTTCGAAGCGAACCTTACCTTCGACTTCCGACAAAATCGGAATCGAGTACGGGTTCCATTCGCAAAGAATTTGACCTTCGGTGACGCTGTCGTTTTCTTCAACCATCAACGTCGCACCAGTTGGAACGGGGTACGATTCGATTTCGCGACCACGATCGTCGACCAGCGAGATTTCGCCGTTTCGCGTCAGTACGATGTTGCGACCTTCGGTGTTTCGAACCGCACGCATCCGAGTCAGACGAACGATACCCGACTTCTTGCTCTTGATGTCCGATTCTTCCATCTGCTTGCTCACGCTACCACCGATGTGGAACGTACGCATGGTCAACTGAGTACCGGGTTCACCGATACTTTGTGCCGCGATGATTCCGACCGCCATGCCTTCTTCGACCATGGCACCGGTCGACATGTCCATCCCGTAGCAACGACGACAGACACCCAAAGGCGCGTCACACGTCATCGGTGTACGCACTTGAATCTTCTCGAGCCCCATCGCTTCGATGCGACGTGCGATCTCAGGCGTGATCATCTGGTTTTCAGCAACGATCACTTCATCGGTAACGGGGTTCACGATCGATTGACGGCTAATCCGTCCGTTGATCGAGTCGACCAAGCTGACTTCGACCTTCTCACCACGGTAAACAACTCCCTTGGTGATCCCTTGGGTCGTACCACAGTTGTCCATCGTGATGACCACGTTTTGGGCAACGTCGGCGAGCTTACGAGTCAAGTAACCACTGTCGGCCGTCTTCAGTGCCGTATCGGCCAAGCCCTTACGAGCACCGTGCGTCGAACTGAAGTATTCGAGTACCGACAAGCCTTCGCGGAAGTTCGCCTTAATCGGAGTTTCGATGATCTCGCCGGTCGGCTTGGCCATCAAACCACGCATCCCCGCGAGTTGTCGAATTTGTTCGATACCACCACGAGCACCCGAATGCGACATCAAGAATACGGGGTTCACATACCATCCGCCTTCGCGAACGTCGTTCTCCATCGCCTTCATCATGTCGGTCGTGATCGACTCGCGAGCCTTGGTCCATTCATCAAGAACCTGGTTGTAACGCTCTTTACCGGTCATCAACCCGCGGTCGTAAGCCTTCTTGTGCTTCATGACCTCTTTCTCAGCGTCCTTGATGAAGCTGAGCTTGGTATCCGGAGTCACCAAGTCATCGGTCGCGAACGACAGACCACTTCGCGTCGACTCGCGGAAGCCCATCTGCATCATATCGTCGAGCAAGTGAATCGTTGCTTTACGACCAAGACGTTGATAGCAGTCCGAAATGACCTTCGCCAAGTCACCACTTCGCATTGGGAAGTTGTAGTAGTCCATCCCGTCAGGAAGCATTTCGTTGAAACGCACACGCCCCGGAGTGGTGTCGATGATCGCACCGTACTTGCCCGATTCGTCTTTCGTTTTCAGTTTCTGGAACTTCGGCAAACGCAGCTTGATCTTGGCGTGGACATTGATGATCCCTTGCGCTGTCGCCAAATCGACTTCGTCGTAACCGGAGAACACCATGCCTTCGCCCTTACGATCGGGTTGCTCCATCGTCATGTAGTAACAACCCATCACGATGTCCTGCGACGGACTCATGATCGGTTTACCGTTGGACGGTGCAAAGACGTTGTTGGTACTCATCATCAACGTATGAGCTTCGACTTGTGCCTCGATCGAAAGCGGCAAGTGAACCGCCATCTGGTCACCATCGAAGTCAGCGTTGAAGCCTTTACAAACGAGCGGGTGCAGGTGGATCGCGTTACCTTCGACCAAGGTAGGCTCGAATGCTTGGATCCCCATACGGTGAAGCGTTGGAGCTCGGTTTAGCAGCACGGGGTGATTGCGAATCACTTGCTCGAGGATATCCCAAACCTCTTCGTCCTTACGCTCAAGCATCTTCTTGGCGGACTTGATCGTGTCGGCGTGACCGAGCTCTTTCAAGCGACGAATAATGAACGGTTGGTAGAGTTCGAGTGCAATCTTCTTGGGCAAACCACATTGATGCAATTTCAAACGTGGGCCGACCACGATCACGCTACGTGCCGAGTAATCGACTCGCTTGCCAAGCAAGTTTTCGCGGAAACGACCCTGCTTGCCCTTGATCATGTCCGTCAACGACTTCAGCGGTCGGTTGGACGAACCGAGCACAGGTCGCTTACAACGGTTATTGTCAAACAACGCATCGACCGATTGTTGCAGCATTCGCTTTTCGTTGCGAATGATCACTTCCGGTGCGTTCAAATCGACAAGCTTACGCAAACGATTGTTACGGTTAATGATACGTCGATAGAGGTCATTCAAATCGCTCGTCGCGAAGTTGCCGCTATCGAGCAACACCAACGGACGCAAATCGGGCGGGATCACTGGAACCACGTCCAACACCATCCACTCGGGACGGTTATCGCTATCGCGGATCGACTCAACGATCTTCAGACGATTGATCAGATCTTTCTTTTTCTGCTTCGAGCCGGTCTCAGCCAGATCAACACGCAGCTTCTCGGACAATGTGACCAAGTCGAGCTTGTTCAACAATTTGCGAACCGCCTCGGCTCCCATGTCGGCGTCAAAGGCATCGTTGCCCCACTGAGCTCGCGCGGCACGGTACTCTTCTTCGGTCAACAGTTGTCGATCTTCGAGCTCGGTTTGGCCTGGATCGATGACGACGTAATCTTGGAAATAGATGACCTTTTCCAACGAACTGGTCTTCATGTCCAACAAGTTGCCCAACCGCGAAGGCATCGCTTTGAAGAACCAAATATGAACGACCGGAGCCGCCAATTCGATGTGCCCCATGCGCTTGCGACGGACACGGCTGTGGGTCACCTTGACACCACAACGGTCACAAATCATGCCTTTGTACTTCATTCCACGGTACTTACCGCAGGCACATTCCCAGTCCTTCTCAGGCCCGAAAATGCGTTCGCAGAAAAGCCCGTCTTTCTCAGGGCGATAGGTACGGTAGTTAATCGTTTCGGGCTTCTTCACTTCGCCGAAGGACCAACTTTTGATGTCTTGGGGGCGCGCGAGCGAGATGCGTACCGAAGCGTAGTCGTTGATGCGATCGTAATTGCTAGTTTCGCTAATCGACATAAATCACAGGCCTTAGAAAGCAGGTTTTCAGGTGTCAGGGTGGGGGAGCGACAATCAAACCGAAGGTCGCAGAGTGATGACCGTAGCGCGGGGCTACGGTTTCAAAACGAGAGAGGACAAGGTTTCAGAGCGGGGCACTGCAAAAGCGCCCCGCCGCTAAATCCCATTCCCTAAGACCTCTCTTAAATCGGTCGCTTCTCAAGCTGCATGTTGAGTGCCAAGCCGCGGATCTCGTTGGTTAACACGTCGAAGCTTGCTGGCGTGCCCGCTTCCAACGTGTTTTCGCCCTTGACCATCGACTCGTAAATCTTGGTACGCCCTTCGACGTCGTCGCTCTTGACGGTCAACAACTCCTGCAAAATGTAGGCGGCACCGTAAGCTTCCAGTGCCCAAACTTCCATTTCTCCGAAACGTTGTCCACCGAAGCGAGCTTTACCACCAAGAGGTTGCTGGGTGATCAACGAGTACGGGCCAGTGCTTCGAGCGTGAACCTTGTCGTCGACAAGGTGATGCAACTTCAGCATGTAGATGTAACCGACCGTTGTCTCTTGCTCCATCGGCACGCCGGTGCGTCCATCGGTCAAACGAACCTTGCCGTGAGCAGGAAGCCCCGCTTCGGCAAGACACTTGTTAATGTCTTCTTCGCTGGCACCGTCGAACACAGGCGTCAAGGATTGGAACCCTAGCTTGGCTCCGGCCCATCCGAGGTGAGTTTCGAGAATTTGACCCACGTTCATACGACTTGGAACGCCCAGAGGATTCAACATGATTTGAATCGGAGTTCCGTCCGGCAAGAACGGCATATCCTCGATCGGCAAAATCTTGGCGATCACCCCTTTGTTACCGTGACGTCCGGCCATCTTGTCACCGACGCTGATCACTCGCTTGGTCGCAATGTAGATCTTGACCATCTGCAACACGCCGCTGCGAAGTTCGTCACCACGCTTCATGCTGTTCAACTTGCGATCGCGAACGTCGATTGCTTCCTCGACGTTGCCCCACTGTTGAGCGTGAACCGCTTCGACTTCCTTCTTTTTGGCGTCGTTCTTGACCTGATCCAAAATGTGATCCAAGCGGAACGAAGTCGCTCGCTCGGCAACAAACTTGGGATCTTGACCATCGGCCAAAGGAGTTCCGGTCGCATCCTTCAGCTTCACGCCAGCCGCTTCTTCCATCTCACGAACAAGCGCTTCGAAGGTGCTCGCGACTTCGGCATTGCCTTCACTCTCGACCATCTTCAATTCGGCCTCGAAGACCTTACGCTCGTCTTCGGACAAACTCATACGGCGCGAGAATTTCTGGGTATCAATTACGATCCCTTCAATCCCCGACGGCACTTCGAGCGAATCGTTTTTCACGTCTTCGCCCGCACGTCCAAAGATCGCGTGCAACAGTTTTTCTTCAGGCGTCAACTCGGTCTTGCTCTTCGGACTCACCTTGCCAACCAAGATATCGCCTGGTTTGACGTAAGTACCAACGTTGACAATTCCCGAGTCATCGAGATTGCGAAGCGCCTTTTCGGAGACGTTGGGAATATCGCGAGTGAACTCTTCGCGACCAAGCTTGGTTTCGCGAATTTCCACATCGAAATCTTCGATGTGAATCGAGGTGTAGGTGTCATTGCGAACCAACTCTTCGCTAATGATGATCGCGTCTTCGTAGTTGAACCCGTCGAACGACATAAAGCCGACCAAGACGTTACGCCCCAGTGCCAATTCGCCGTTACGCGTCGCAGCACCGTCAGCAATGATTTGATTTTGCTCGACCTTGTCGCCAATACTGACAATCGGCTTTTGATTCAAACAGGTACGTTCGTTTAGACCCTGGTATTTCTTTAGGTCGTAGTGATCGCTGCCAATTTCGATTCGCGTCGAATCGGCATAGGTGACCTTACCCGCACGACGTGCTCGCACGACCATCGCACTGTTGCGTGCGACTTCGCGTTCGACACCGGTGCCGACGATTGGTGGCTCGGCAACCAACAACGGAACCGCTTGCCGCTGCATGTTCGACCCCATCAACGCACGGTTCGCATCATCGTGCTCGAGGAACGGAATCAAACCGGCCGAAACACCCACCATCTGGCTCGGTGCAACGTCCATGTAATCGACTTGCTCAGGCTGAACGATCTCAAAGTCACTACGGAAACGAGCGATCATGTTCGGCCCCGAAACGAGCGCGCCATCGACGACCTCGGTATCCGCCGGAGCGACGTAAGATTCGCTTTCTTCGTCCGCTCGCAACCACACGACTTGATCGATCACCTTACCCTCTTTGATCAACCGATAAGGCGTGACCAAAAAGCCATAGCTGTCCACGCCCGCGTAAATCGCAAGCGAGCTAATCAGACCAATGTTCGTACCTTCAGGAGTTTCAATCGGGCAAATACGACCATAGTGGGAAATATGAACGTCACGAACCTCAAAGCCCGCACGTTTGCGGTTCAAACCACCGGGGCCCAATGCCGACAACCGACGCTCGTGCGCCAATTGACTTAGCGGGTTCGTCTGGTCGACCACCTGCGAAAGCTCACCACGACCGAAGAAGTAATCGATCGCCGCGGACACACTCTTAGGATTGATCAACGAACGCGGCGACATGTCCTGAGCATCCTTGATGCTCATCCGTTCTTGGACCGTTCGGCGTAGCTTCAAGAAACCCTTACGAAGTTCCTCACAAGCCAACTCATCAATGGTTCGCAAACGACGATTGCCGAGGTGGTCAATATCGTCAATCTCCGCACCACTATCGGGATCAAACAAGTTGATCAAGTACTTGACCGCCGAGATCATGTCGTCCGGACGCAGCGTCATGATGTCTTCATCGACGCCCAATTGAAGCTTGCGATTCAAGCGAAAACGCCCCACTTTACCCAAGCGGTAACGGTTTTCGTCAAAGAACTTCTCTTGGAACAAGGTGCGAGCCTTTTCCAACTGCGGCGGGTTACCGGGACGAAGGCGTTGATAGATACGCAGCAGCGCCTCTTCATGACTCGCGGTATTGTCCTCCATCAAGGTATTGAAGATCAACGGAATCTTGGGCGATTCCATGCAATCAACACTCTTAACGCCCGCAGTACAGATGATCTCGGCCACTTCCTTCGTGATCTTGTGACCGGCCTCGACGATGATCTCACCGGCACGATCCGAGTCGCTTGGATAGATCACATCGTCGACGGCAATTTTGCCTTCGATTTTCGCAGCACTCTTGCCGCCACTGATCTTGTACTCGGTTGTTTCGTAGAACGCCGCCAACAGATCCGCATCGGTGGAAAAACGAGGATCCATGGCGCGAAGCAACGTCGTCGCAGCAAACTTACCACTCTGGTCAATCCGTACTGTCAACGCGTCCTTCTTCGTCACGTTGACTTCGATCCACGAACCTCGCTCGGGAATCACGCGACAACTCGGCAACTTCCGATCCGTGGTCGTGTCCTGCTCAAGCACGAAATCCACCCCGGGACTACGATGCAATTGGCTAACGACCACACGCTCGGCACCGTTAATGATGAACTCACCACCGCCCATCATGATTGGCAAATCGCCGAGATAAACCTCTTCCTCGACAGGTTCCTCACGATTCAAACGCAACCAAATACGCAACGGCCGACCGTAGGTCAGACGCAATTGGCGACATTCCTGACTGGTATAGCGTGGCTTACCGAGTTCGTAGTACAGATAATCGAGCGTGATGTTGCCGTCATAACTGGAGATTGGAAAGATCTCACGCAACACGCCTTCCAACCCATCATCTTCTCGATTCAGAGGCTCACGGTCCTCTTGCAGAAAAGCCGCGTAAGACACGGTCTGCAGGGCGGTTAGGTCAGGCAGTTCAAAAGTGGAAAGTCCGGTTCCAAAGTGTCGAACGCTAGTAGGTTCGAGGCGACGCATGGTCGTAGTTGCCATCTTCGGTGAAAGCTCCTTAGGAGGCCAATATTTGGCGGGCGCGAGTGAGGTAGCAGAGGCGCTTTACAATCAAATCAAACGGTTCGGTTGCACTGCGCTAGCGATCGCTTCAAGAGCGAATGCCGGATTTACGACTACTGGAACAGTTACAAAAAGCGATTCGCTGGTGTGAATCAGTACGCTTAGCGCAAACCATCAGCCCGAGAAAATACCGAGGATGGACGAAGAGAATTCGCCGTTTTCGTGGGCCAACATTCCCAGAAAAGCGGTCAGACAGACGGATTTGGACGCGAAACGCAACGATTACACCTATGATCACCCTCAAACCCTAACAGATTGCTCAAATCCCGAAAAGGGGAAGTCGATCTTTTTGGCCCGAATAATGCTACGCACGCTAGAGCGTCGATCGATCAACCCGCACGATGCGCCTAAACCGTTTACTGGACTGAGGTTCGATCAATCTGCTGCGATGCGACACCACGGCCCGCCCCCTTGCTCGCGGGGCTACGCCCCTCCCGCTTCATGTGAAGGAAAGCGGTCAAGAAACGAACCAAAGAGATACGCCCGTCCACCACTCTTCAGGCACTCCTCCGCAGAGACAAAACGAGGCCCCGGCGTGAAACTCAACAACGCGAATCTCACCAAGCGGTGCCCCAAACGCTGCCCCCAATCGCTGCCCGAGGAACAACGTCGTCCGATGAAGCGGTGACCGAGCAAGCCGCGACCAACCGAGCGGCGGCCAGGACAGGATTTTCTTTGGGTTTTTTATTCGATCACCGAAAGTGGCGTGACTGCGACTAGGCCCCCGTTCTTTTCTCGCTAGACTCTTTCGCGTTAGGCTCAAACCCTTTTTCGTTTCCGTGACGCAAAACAAGAATCCAAACCGTGAACGTATCTGAGTTTCTCGAAAAGAATTTCCTTCATTTCAATGCTCGCGAAACCTTGAGCGCAGCGAAAAGCTATCGCAAATTCGTCGCCGCTGAAAACGGTGGGAAAATGATGGTGACGCTTGCGGGCGCGATGAGCACCGGCGAGTTGGGAGTTTCGCTGGCCGAGATGATTCGCCAGGACAAGGTCCACGCGATCACTTGCACGGCGGCGAATCTCGAAGAGGACATCTTCAACCTCGTCGCTCACGACGAATACCGAATCGTCGAAGATTGGCGGGCGCTGTCGGTCGAAGACGAGGTTCGTCTTCGCGACGAAGGTTTCAACCGGGTCACCGATACGTGCATCCCCGAGACCGTGATGCGGCATATCGAGCGCAAATTGCTGGTGCTTTGGCAAGATGCTGCGAACAAGAAAAAAATGAAGATGCCAGCCCAGTTCATGTTTGACCTGCTCGACGACGAAGAACTGGTCCAGCACTACCAAATCCCACGCGAAAACAGCTGGCTCGCCGCCGCCAAAGACGCCGGCATTCCCGTCATCGTGCCTGGGTTTGAAGACTCGACGCTCGGGAATATCTTCGCCGCTCGCGTGTTCGAAGGCAAAGTCGCCAACCACCAAGCGATTGCGTCGGGCACGATGCAGATGGAGAAACTGATTCGCTGGTACAAAGCAACCTCCGAGCACAGCCCGATTGGATTCTTTCAAATCGGAGGGGGTATCTCGGGTGACTTCCCGATTTGTGTGGTTCCTACGATGATCCAAGACCTTCAGCTTGACGTTCCCCTGTGGGCCTACTTCTGCCAAATCAGCGACGCCGTCACCAGCTATGGCGGCTACAGCGGCGCGGTCCCCAATGAAAAAATCACCTGGTGGAAACTCGAGCCCGAGGCACCGAAGTTCATGGTGCAAAGCGATGCCAGCATCGTCGCCCCCCTCGTCTTCGCCTACGTGATGGAGTGGTAGCGAGATCAGTCTGACGGGCGCTGAACCTTGATCGCTCGCCAAGCCAGTTGATCGCTCGGCGAGCCGCTGCGGCGAACAAACGCGGCATTTCTCTCGTTGCCGAAGTCTTCCCAGGCAACAAATCATCTCTAGAAATAGCGGCTGGCGTTCGATCGTCGGATCGCCACACGGCCGTCACGCCCGCAGCTATAATGCGGATACCCCTGGGTGACCACTGCGTCCGAGTCGGAGCGGCCCCCCGGGCAAGATTGCGAGAATTCGCTTGCGATCTCCTGGACCTTGTGAGCTTGCTCCAGACCAGACGCCACCTGCTTCGCCCCCCGCCAAAACACCCGCTTCTTCCCACATTGCCCCTTTCTTCCCCACATTGAAAGAGTCTTCATGAACACCCCCTCGCGTTTTTCTCGTCGGCGACTGCTCGCCGCTACCGCGGCTGGCACTGCCGTCCTAGCTGCTCCCCGATCGTTGTTTGCCGCTTCGCCCAATGACCGCATGAAGGTCGCGTTTGTTGGCGTCGGTGGTCGCGGAGGGTCGAACCTCGGGGCGATCGGGAAGAGTGGCGCCGTGGATGTCGTGGCGGTCTGTGATGTCGATTCACGATTCGTCGATCATGCAGCGACGACGCACTCCGGCGCAAGAAAGTTTTCCGATTTTCGTAAGATGTACGACGCCGTTGGCAACGACATCGATGCCGTCGTCGTCAGCACGACCGAGCACACGCATGCTTATGCGACGATGCCGGCGCTGCAACTGGGCAAACATGTCTATTGCGAAAAGCCACTCGCTTACAATGTTTACGAAACCCGCCGGATCGCCGAAGCCGCTGGCAAAGCGGGCGTCGTCACCCAGATGGGAACCCAAATTCACGCGACGAGCAATTACCGACGAGTGGTCGAATTGATTCAAAGCGGAGCGATCGGCGATGTCAGCGAAGCCCACGTCTGGGTTTCTCGCGCGTGGGGACACCAATCCGAAGCCGAGGCAACCAAGCACGGCGATCGCTTGTTCGTCGACAAACGCCCCAAGGAATCGATGACACCGCCGGCTCACCTCGACTGGGATCTGTGGCTTGGCCCCGCCCCGGAGCGACCGTTTCACGATGTCTATTTCCCCGGCCCCAACTGGTATCGATGGTGGGATTTTGGCAACGGAACGATGTCCGACCTGGGCTCACACTGGAACGACCTTCCGTTCTGGGCGTTAAAACTCGACGCCCCCAAGACCGTCGAGTCGTCAGGTCTTCCACCACATCCGGAAATTGCTCCAGCATCGATGACATCGGTTTACGAGTACGGCGCTCGCGGCGAACTGCCACCGGTGACGTTGACCTGGTACCAAGGCACCCACAAACCCGAGATCTGGAAACAAAAAGGAATCCCTCAATGGGGCAGCGCCGTTTTGTTTGTCGGCAGCAAAGGCATGCTGCTGTCAGATTACGGAAAACATGTCCTGTTACCAGAGTCCGATTTTGCCGACTTCAAACGCCCCGAACCCTTCATTGCCGATTCGCCCGGACATCACGAAGAGTGGATACGCGCGTGTCGCGGGGAAGGTACCACTGGCAGCCCGTTTGATACTTACGCTGGCCCCCTAACCGAAGCGAACCACCTCGGCAATGTCGCCTATCGCGTGGGCAAAAAGATCACCTGGGACGCCAAAGCAATGGAATGCGTCGGTTGCCCCGAGGCCGCTCCGTTTCTACGCCGCGAACCTCGAGCCGGCTGGTCACTCGGCTAACATGCCTTGCGAACTCGATTTGCGAACGTGCGGCGAAGATGCCCCATCATCTTCGCCGCAAACCGCCTCTACTGAAATGGATCAATGAATCTTCGGATTGATGCACAAAACCTAGCTGACGAACTGTCCCAAACGCAAACGCGGATCGTGTTTGCGGAAAGCTGTACTGCGGGACTCGTCTCCGCGACACTTGCCTCGGTGCCAGGGATCTCAAATTGGTTGTGCGGATCCGCCGTCGTCTATCGCGAAGAAACCAAAACGCAATGGTTAAGCGTCGCAGCGAGTATGATCGCCAAACATTCCGCGGTCAGTGCGGTCGTGACGATGGAGCTTGCCAAACGAGTTCTAGCGCAAACATCGGAAGCCAACTTGGCGGTTGCCGTGACGGGTCACCTGGGTCCTGACGCGCCTGCCGAACTCGATGGCACCGTTTACATCGGAGTGCTATGGCGTGGCCAACAAGTAGCCGATGCCGCGGTCAGAGCGGTTCGCTTGACTGCAACCGATCGAGTACAGCGACAACAGGAAGCCACGAGCGTCGTACTGTGCGATGCAACCCGAGCGCTGCAGATGAAAAGCTAACCTGTATTCATGCCGATCTGCAAACCATCGGGCGCAAAAATGCTGCGACCTCCGTCCACTGGCAAGCAGACACCCGTGATAAAGTCGTTTTCGCATAAGAACTCGACGGCGTGAGCAATGTTTTCCGGTGCTCCGACCTTCCCTACCAACGTGCTGCGCGCGATTTTGTCCCGCACGGCGTCGCTAACATCACGGGCGAGCAAAACGGGGCCTGGTTGGATGCAGTTCACGCGGACGCGGGGATTGCGGTGCCCGAGTTCGACCGCCAACGAGCGTGTCATAACCTCGATGGATCCTTTACTCGGAAAGTAGGCTGCGTGATCGAGATACGGTCGCACGGTGGCCCAATCGCCGATATTGACGATCGAACCGCCGGTGGGCTGCGCCACCATTTTTAGGCCCGCCGCACGTGCGCACAAGAATGAACCGAGCGCGTTGATTTCGAAATACCGCCGCACCTCGTCGGGCGTAATTTCTTCGAGCGGCGCAGGCTGCCAAATCGCCGCCGAATTCACCAACACATCGAGTCGCCCGAATCGAACGAGGGTCTCGTCGACAATGCGTTGGGCAACCTCGTCTTGTTCGAGTGCGCCGCAGGTCACAATGGCCTCACGCCCGAATTTCCGCTCGATTTCCTCGGCGACACTCGACGCTTGCTCGGTGCTCGTATTGGCGTGCAGTGCGATTCGGTAACCGCGTTCGGCCAACCAGATAGCGATGGTGCGTCCGACGCGAGGCGAACCGCTGCCTGTGATCAGGGCGACGGGATGCTCGCAGTCGAACGTTTGTTTCAAGGAAGGGGAATGATGAGATTGAGTCATGCTGTAATTAAGTGACAAAGTGGGTTTTCGCGGCCCGCAAGCTCCTCAAATGATCTCGGTCCAATAGTAAAAACGGATCCACTAAAGGACGCCATGATTCACCGCGTTGAGTGATCTGGGGCTCATCAATCGGGCCAAGCTTATCCGCGGCGAGGGCGAGGTAGGGGATGCGTTCGGGCAAGATATCCATGATCCGAGCCATCGTCGCGTCGACGGCGGCAAGGTTGGTTCCGAGCAAGATCAAGCCCATCGGTTTTCGGGTGCCCAAGATCGGGCCGTCCCCTTCCATGCAATCAATTCCATCGACAATCGTAATCGTGCGGCCGACCGACGAGTTGATGTCAAAAACGGTTTGCGGAATACCGTTGAAGTGCAACACGTTCTTTGGCCAACCATACTTGCAACCGGGAATCACGCCATACAGATTCTTCATCGCGCCGGTCATCCCCATCCAATGATGTGTTTTCATCTTGGGCATACTCACGACCAAGTCGGCTTCGATGACAGCGCGGGGAAAGTAGAATTGTTTCAACTTACTGGCACGTCCGGTATTTTCAACCGCCCGAATCTCTTGGTAATTGAGATCCGCAAACGAGAGCTTGGCATCGGCAAGTGCGTCCATCACGCCTGAGTCAAGCAACGCTTGCTCAGTATCGCGAACGTGCCCCGGGCCTTCCCCGACCGTGACCTCCGCATTCCAGCGACGAAAGACTTCCGCAGCCGCTTGGATCATCGCGGGGTGGGTGGTCATGTGAGGGGCGAGCCGCGAAGGCTCCACCAAATTGGGCTTAAGCAACACTCGTTTTCCCGCCACCGATTGCGGATCAAATTCACACGCGATCAAGCCATCATGAATGGTGCGGACAAGTTCACCATCGTACTTTTGATTGCGTGCGATAAATACGGAGTCACGCAATCGCGAGGAGCGTTTCCAATATGCCGCCCCCGCGACTCCGGCGGTCGCGACAGCTCCCGAAACGAGAAAGCCACGACGATCCGGCTTGGACGACGGCTCTGTGGGGTCATTGGCTTGGCTCATTCGTTCTCTCCATCCTTGGTTTGGACGTAATCAAAGGGAGGCAAGTCAAGCAACGGCGACTCACGAAACCGCGCCGCCAACATCAATTGATTTTGGCGATGAGGATTCTCGTCCGTGGTTTGCAAACGCTTGATGGCCGATCGCAATGGCCAATCAAACTCCAACTCAAACCCGCTCGGGCTATCCCAACCCGATGAAACTAGGGCGTGAATGGTCCATGCCAACGAGGTCGATGCCATCGGACGGTTCAATTCCGTTTGCAGATAACCAACGGTGTTGCTAAGACGCTGCGGTGATGGCTTGATTCGATGCAGGGCCACCACGCACATCGCGCTGGGCAACACATGCGGGCGAAGGGTTTGCCCCAGGATAAAGGTGTTCCCGTAATTTGCGCCGCCATCGGGCAATTGGCGATCCAGCAGCAACGCAGTCGCCTCCTGGACGCGAGGATGATCCACGTATCCGCAATGCCGCATCGCCAAGAGTGCCATCGCCGTCGGTTCGAGCCACGAGTGCGTCCCTAGCACCCAAGGCCACCCCACCAACTCGCTGTCATGGCCAATGATTTCATTTCTGGCGATTTTCTCGCCGCCGCAACGGAGTAAAAACGCCAGCCCTCGTTGGTAGGCATCCTGACACCAACCCTTTGCGACTTCGGGCCATTGCTTTTCAAAGAGACGCCACGCGATACAGGCCAACGAGGTAGGCCAAAACGGGCCCTTTTCGTCGAGCCACACCGCCACCGAGCCATCTTCAAGCTGGGCGTCGAGCAGTCGCCGACAAGCGACCGCCGCCGCATCCGCCCGATCATAGGCACACGCCGCATACGCCGCAAAAGCGACCGATTCCGCAGACGGCTGATCACCACGAACGTACCCCACGATCGGCTGAGCGTCCAATCGCTTGGTTTGCTGCTGGATCCATCGAGCCGTGGTCACTTCCATGTCGCTGCCATCTCGCTGCGGGGGGTGTTAAATTCCAGGAAGCCATTGCGGTGGATCAAAGTGCGAGCGCAAACCACCCGCGTGGTCCAATCCTACGAGGCTAGCGATAGCATGACAATACGAACGCACGAGAGTGACATTTTTGAGCAGGGGTCGCCCGCCTGGGATATCTCAGTGCGGAATCACAAGCGGCGCGGCCAAGCTCGCTAGCTTGGCTTGCGAACCGGGCTAGCGCTCCGTCCCGTCTAAGAATTGGGCTGGATGACGCGTCTACCCACACGGGGCCTAGCGACACGGGGCCTAGCGACACGGGGCCCTACCCACATGAGATCGCAGCCCGGCGTTTACAGGAACGGAGCCAACGGACCACCTCGCGCAGCGCGGGCGTCTACTTTGGCGGTGACCTGGGGATCCTCGATCAACGCAGGAGCGTGCCACGGTTTAACCCTGGCATCGATAATCAGCGGCCCCTCGCATCCCCAGTGCTTGTCGAGCGTCGAAGCTGCGACGCCCGAAACATCGAGCGCGGGATTGCTACGTGTGAACGTTGTCCATAGCCAATTGCGGAGCGACGCCGAGGCAAAAGGGCTGTCGTCGACCATCGTGATGATCATCACTCCGCGTAGCGAATCGCTGTCGTGCAAGCATTGGCTAAGTTCACTCGCGTCATCACGACTCGCTTCACTGCGATAGGGTGGCGATTGGATGGCAAGCACCCCGGGCATCACCACACGCGGTTGTGAGTAACCGGCGGGCAACGAGAAATCAGCGGGCAACTCGGTCGCTAGCTCTCGCTGGGGTTCGCCCGTTGCTGCAATCACGACCTTGGATCCGCGGTTCAGCCCGTGCCCGGTGTAGTCAAGCGTGTCAATGGTGGTCCGTGTCTGGAAGTGCAAATCACGCCGCCAATCAACCCGTTGGAGCATGTGTTGAAAAAAGGCTTCGATGTCGTGAATATCAAGCGAATTCGTGGGATCGTCGGTGATCCATAAATATTTGGCGAGGGAAAGTTGACCATTGCCCAAAATCGCATTGGCTTGCGTCAACAATTCCTGAGGCTCTTGGCGTTCCAGGAACGGCATGTAGCGTTCGCTTCCGATCGCAAGCAGCAAAGGATGCACTCCGGCGGCATCGGCGGCATGCACTGCATTGACTCCGGGAATCACCGTAGGGATTACCGGGTCGGTCAACTCATGAATCAATTGACCGAACGTGGTGTCTTCTTGCGGCGGCCGGCCCACGACCGTAAACGGCATGATCGCTCCATCGCGATGCCAAACATGTTCGACCTTCATCAGCGGAAACGGATGTTTCAAGCTATAGTACCCGAGATGGTCCCCAAAGGGTCCTTCCGTTTTGTTTTGGGAGGGATCGATGGTGCCGACGATGGCAAAGTCGGCATCGGCATAAAGCGGTGCATGATCACCCCGAATCATTGGAATGCGACGCCCGGCAAGCGCGCCGGCGAAGGTCAACTCGGTCAAACCTTCGGGCAGCGGCATCACGGCCGCCAACGTCATCGCGGGAGCCCCTCCGATCGTGATCGCGACACGCAACGGTTCACCACAATCGAGTGCGGCGCGATGATGAACGCCAATGCCGCGATGAATCTGGTAATGCAAACCGACTTCACGATCGGTGTCGTAATCGTTTCCGGACAATTGAATCCGATACATCCCCAAATTGGCCCGCATCAATTGGTTCGGGGCGTTGGGATCCGCACTCAACACTTGCGGCAACGTCACAAAGGCTCCGCCATCATCGGGCCAGCTTTTCAATTGCGGCAAATCCGACACGCCGCAGCGATTCTTCATTACCGGGCCTTTAGAAACCGAGCGTGGCAACGCATGCAGCGCGGTCCAAGGCACCCCGGCGTAACGAAACGGTCGGCGAGGGAACGCCCCCGGATCCAGTTTGAGTTCAATCAAGCGGCGGACCGCTTCGAGGGTGTCGCGAAACAGAAAGCGGGCTTGTTCAATCGAGCCAAACAAGTTGGATGCCATCGGGAAACGCGAACCCACGACGTTGGAAAACAGAATCCCGGGGCCTCCACGCGCGTACACACGCCGTTGAATTTCGGCCATCTCCAGATGGGGATCGACTGGATCGGTGACCTCAATCAATCGCCCATCGCGGCGCAAATCCTCCACAACGTCTTTCGTACTACGATGTTTCACTATCAGCTTTCAGAGGGAACAAGAGGGGGGCTGAAGATGCGGTGGCAAACAAAGTGCAGGCAAAACGCCCAGCTAGGATAACCGGCGAGATAGCTTTAGACTAACCCCGCTGGGTCGCCTCCCCACGGTGACGATCAACGCTGTCGACACTCGGAGGGTGTCGACCTCCACTTGCCTTCAAAACCCCAGAAATTCGATGCTCGAGAGTCTTCCTTTTCCGTCCCCTCAAGTCAACCTACAGCAAGACGCATCCGATGCGTCAACGGACATTTTGATCGTTGGCATCTCCGCAAAGCAAGCTCAATCGCCTTCACTGGCTCGGCTTAATGAAATGGGAGGCGGCTGGATCGACCGCTTGGTGCAACGGGGTGCGATTTCGTGCAAGCGTGGCAAGGTCAATAAACTGGTCCCCGCAACGCCCGATGCTCCCCCCATCGTGCTATTGATCGGACTCGGAGACGACGCTCACGCTAATCGTGTCGACGCCTTTGAGATTGCTGCGATTGCAATGCGTGCCATCAACAATCGGGCACATGCCCGTGTCGACATTGCGCTCGGAGAAAGTTTTGATCCTGCGACACATGATGCGATGGTGGCCGGTGCACTCAACGCGTGTGAAAATTTGGCGATTTACCATTCCGCCCCAAGTGTGCACGTTCCCGAGTCGCTGTATTTTTCCGGGATCGGGCAAGACGCGATCGATCGCGGCCAGATTCTAGGTCAAGCGATGATGCAAACCCGACGGCTCGTTAACGAACCGGCCGGCGTGATGTATCCCGAATCGTTTGCCGAGCAAGCGAGCGAAATTGCAAGCGAGACAGGGCTGAGCATCGAAGTCTGGGATGAGCAAAAGCTCGCATCGGAAGGCTGCCGCGCCATTTTAGCCGTGGGCGCGGGATCGGCTCGCCCCCCTCGACTTGTGATACTTCGTCATCAAGGGGGCGGTGATGAAGCCCCAATTGCGTTGGTGGGCAAAGGAGTGACGTTTGACAGTGGCGGTTTATCGATCAAGCCGAGTGACGGCATGGTCGACATGAAATGCGACATGGCGGGTGCGGCAACCGTGCTAGGCGTGATGCAGGCAATCGCACGCCTCGGACTCAAACGCAACGTCATCGGCATTTGCGGGCTAGCCGAAAATATGATTAGCGGCACCAGCTACAAACTTGGCGATGTGATCAAAACTCGCAACGGAAAAACGGTTGAGATTCTTAACACCGATGCCGAAGGCCGCGTGGTGTTAGCGGATAGCTTGGATGTTGCGGTCCAACACCAACCCTCTCACATCGTGGACTTGGCGACCTTAACCGGCGCCTGCATGGTCGCCCTGGGCAACGAGGTTGCCGGGTTCATGACCAACAACCAACCGCTTTGCGATGCCGTCACAAAATCGGCACAAACCGAAGGCGAACCAGTTTGGCAATTGCCCATGTTTGAACTTTACAACGACAAGGTCAAAAGCAAAGTCGCCGATATCAAGAATGTCGGCGAAGGCCGTTGGGGAGGCGCGATTACCGCAGCGAAATTCCTTGAGAATTTTGTAGGCGAGACTCCTTGGTTGCACATTGACATCGCCGGCCCTGCGTTTGGGGATGCTCCCAAACCTCATCGCGACGCCGGTGCCTCTGGGGTCATGGTGCGCACGCTGCTGAATTGGATCGAGTCGCCGCACTCTTGATCCGGCTACGGCACACACGAGCGGAACCGCACACGGGCTAACTGAAACCGCACACGGGCTAACACTCTGTGCGGCAGCTCCGCCGGCCCCGATTCGTATCCAAACGAATCGGGCGTTACGATTTCGCGGTGCCGGGCCAGAACTTCTTCCATTTATTGGTCGCTGGCTTCTCAGAGGATTTTTTTTCCTCCGATACGGCGGGAGTCTTGTCAACGAGTTTTGCTGCAAGCTCACGAATCGACTCGGTGATGGCCGCCTTCGGAGCTTGGGTGATCAAGGGCACGCCGTTGTTACGAACTTCGACCATCGTGCGATAATCATTCGGAAGCAACGCAAAGATATCTCGGCCGAGAGTCTCCTTGGCCTTCTTCAAACTGATTTGCCCGGAGTCTAATCCGGCGCGATTGACCACAATCTCAACCTTGTCCTGCAAATTATCCATCTCTTCGAAACTCATCATCAAGCGGACCACGTTTCGTAGACATGGCAAATCAAGCTGGGTGACGAGGACGATGCGTGAGGCACACTGCATCGCGGCCAAATCCACTTGGCTGTACGTTTTTGATAGATCGAGAACCAGATGCGTAAACGACGCTTTCAGCAAACCGATCACCTTGCGGATACTCTCGCCGTTGATCGATTCGGTGTCATGAAGTTCGACCGGACGCGGCAACAAGTACAATCCGCTGGTATGTTTAGTCAACGAGCGCTTGAGCAATTGAATGTCCAAGCGAGCAATATTCTGGACCACGTCCGCGAGCGTGTAGTCGGGGATTGAATCCAAAAACACATCCGCATCGCCGAGCGCCAAGTCAAGGTCGACCAGCGCGACGCTGTTCTGAGGTTCGGCCGCCAAAACGCATCCTAGGTTGACTGCGGTGCTTGTCGTCCCCACACCTCCGGTCGCCCCTGCCACAGCGAAGACCTCACACGGACGACTGCCCCCTTCGTTGCTGCCGAACTTCAGTTGACTGACGCGATCCAACGTGCTGGTGAGTTCTTCTTTGGTCAACGGCAGCGTCAAAAACTCTTTGGCTCCCGCGCGAATCGTGCGCAAGATGACGTGCCCATTGGTATCTTCGCTCACGGCTAACATCATCGTCTCGGGCGCCGAAACCGCCAGACGCTGGATCAGCTCGATCGCTTTGTCTGGATTGCTATCCAGCGCAATGACGCCAACGTCTGGAATGGTCTGCTCCACGACATCGGGAAAGAACTCATAGCGTGAGCAATCGGCTTCCAACCAGACCGTGTCCATCCCCACCAACATCCCTTTGAGCACATCTCGCGAGGTGTCATTGGGGTCAACGAGGGCAATCCTTAGAACATTACTCATAACGATCTATCCACTGACATTCATTCAGAACGAATTTTTCTTGGGGCAACCGAAGGGTCACCCACTCCACTTGAGCGCCGGCCGACAGTGACCGTCGCCTCGGCTGCGAACTAGTTTTGAGGCGCAACCACCGTCACACCATCCCCGATCACCGTTGGGTAGTCCCCGGGAACAACCGAACCTTCGGGCAACGCGGGCCCCCGCAAAATCTCTTGATCAAACCGGTTCCCGTTTCCCCCGTGGTATGTGGGGCCGAACGCAGCGTTGCCCCCGAAACCTCGACCATCGATAAAGCCCTCCGCTCCCGGCTCACAATGGTCCCCCTTCAAATTGGGAACTTCGAGGAAGCCTTTGAAGTACAGTTCACAATCATTAGGCGAATCGGAATTCAAACCTGGTCCACCGCGGGGAGCTTCGTGAGGATCGACCGCTGCGACAACTTCAGGCGTCACCGTCACCAACAATTCAATATCGTTTCGGCGTTCTTCGACGCGACGAAAGAACGTGCCGATGTAAGGCAGCTCACCGAAGAAGGGAGTTGCACGGCGGGTCGATTCGGTACGTGTCTGCAACAAGCCCGCCAACGCAAACGTTTGTCCGGCTTGGAGCTCGACCGCAGTTTCCACGTAACGATGGGTGAACGCGAACACGCGAGTCGATTCGTTGATGATCGAACGCGCCGGATCCACTTCACTCACTTCGGGGCGGACTTCCAATCGAATGCGACCGGGGCCGACGACGAAGGGTAAGAAGTCGACGGAGGTTCCGTACTCTTCATATTGCACCGACACGGCACCGTTGCCCGAGGGGACAATGTAAGGCACCTTGCCGCCGACGATGAAACGAGCCGGTCGTCCATGGGTTGCCACCACGGTCGGTTCGGCCAGCAATTTGACCAAATCGTCCTGGCGAAGCGCTTTGACTAAGGCACTGAAATCCCCCGTCAACACACTTGCGTTGGCTTGCCCAGAGACCTGCTGGACTCCTGACACGGTGCTCGTCGATGCATTGAGCAACCCGCCCGGAGCATTGATGAATAAGTTGCCTGAATTGAGCAACGCCAAATCAATGCCCAGATCACGGAACTTGGTACGCGAAATCTCCATGATCTTGGTATGCAACAGCACTTGTTGCACGCCGACCACTTTGATGTTGTTCACGACCGTCGAATAGAATTGTTCGACAATCGCGACGGCGCGATCCACATCATCCACGCTGGTGACCGTTCCCGAAATGATCGCGTTCTCGTTGATCGGGATCACTTTGAGCGACGCGAACGGTAACTGCGAACTCAAAATCCCTTCGACTTCGCGTGCATCCGCGATCACGGTCACGTCGACGGTGTAGAGTTTGTCATTGGTATCCCACAGATTAAGCTGGGTCGAGCCGGGAATCTTCGCAAAAATTTGAATTTGATTTTGCGAAACCGGTGTCGCCCCAATGACTTCCTCATTGTGCACTTGGAACTTGGGGATGCGATCTTCCAAGGTCAAAATGCGACTGCTTTTGACCAGCATCTCGAACCGTTCGACAGTTTGAGAAACACTATGACTCGCCGTCGATTGATTCGACGTCAACCGCACCGGACTTTCTGCCTTGGCCGCAGTCATGGGAGCAGTAAACACAAGACCGATTAGCAGCATCAGAGATGCAGTGGACTTGGTTGTCCGGCAGTTCATTTTCATCGCGAAAGCATCCTTGCGAAGGCCTGGTGATTGGCGAAGCCCACTATGATTTGTGGCAAGCGTCCGTGCTTTGGGCAATCAAGCCAGGCAGTATTGAGTAACAATTTCTTGAGTAAAGAAGTTTTCTAGCAAACGCAAAAGTCAATGTTACTTTAAGGGTGCACTCGCACTCTGTCCGCACCATTTCCCTCAATCATAGTTTTAGTATCCGGAGGACGGCGTCGTACGCTCTTCGTTAGGTTCGAAGAATGGACTGTCCGCTCCGTTCAAGTGACTGTAGTCTCCAGGTGAGACGGTCGATCGCTTCCCAGCAGCACCTTCATCGCTCTGAGTCGCAGTCGCTGAGCTCGTCGATTCGGCGTCCGTGGATTCACCCGCGACGCCTCCAGTTGCCCCCGAGTCACTCATGACCACGGGAACGGAATTGGGAGCGATCCAGTACTCAATCATGCGTCCTTCGACCATCTTGAGCATCTTGAATCCCTCTTTGGGTTTCTTGGGGGCCGCCACCGCGACAGGAGTCGATGTGGGGACGACCGGTTCCACTTTTTCCTCGCGGCGTCGATCCTGGGCCGCTTGGTGATCCGCCAGCCACTTCAAAAAGTCCTTACCCGCTTTGCTGGGGCCACCCTCGGACGAAGGTTCCTCGTAGTCACCAGGATTCCCTAGGCTGAGACGAATTTTCCCCAGCTCGTTGGCGTAGGTCCATGCATCCACGTCTTCACTGCGGATCGCCAATTGGATCGTCCGTGCGGTCGTTGGCTTGGCATCGTCTTCCTGACGATCGGTGTTTCCATCAATCGCAAAGATTCGCACCCCACTTAGAACCGTTTTGGTCATCGTGCGTGGAATCAATTCGCTCTTCGTGAAAAATGCCATCACGTTGACACGGTCGCCCGGTTGAACCAGGTTGGAAATGCTGTTTTCGGCGTCCGCTCGCATGGCGACAACGCTGTACCCTTTGGGTGCGGTCGCCGTGTTCGTGTCCATCAACTTGACTGGCATCACCGGTTCGCCAGCATAGAACTTCTGCCTGGCGTACTTGCCGTCAAGTAAGGCAAGGTCTCCGACTGCCCCCTCCGGAATGCGATCGGCGGGCCAAGGCTCAAGCCGAATCATCTCGGCGGTCACTTGCTCACCGATGTCAATCGCTTTCGCTGCCACAAAGATATCAAACTTGGGGGCCGCTTCGCCCGTCGTTCCGCGAGCCTGCATCCATTGGCTAATACCAACGGCTGCAATGGTTCCGCAAACGCAAGCTAATAGCAGAATTAATGATTTGTTTCGCATGGCTAATCAGACGTGCCTGAATAGGAGCAGTCGTTTGTCAGAACGCTTGTAGAATGTCGAATCCGGCTTAGCCCGTATGTTCCGACTCACATGGTTTTTCGGTTCGGCAAGTGCGATCGCTGCAACCCATACCATAAGGCTACTACGACTGCCGCAACCGCTAAAGTCAACGCAGATTGCCAAAGCTACAATCTCCGCCTTCTGATCGATTAAAAACGCAAAGGAAGGGAGTGCGAGTGGCACTCCCTTCCTTTGGTGATCAATTTGCTTAGACCAACAATCCGGCGATCGCAAAGTAAGCGATCGAGCCAATGGCCATGGGGATGCCGTAAGGCAACAGTTTCATCGTCGGTTTTCGCTCCCGAGCGATCGCGGCCAACTTGGAGGGTTGCCGCACGGTCTTCCATTCTTCGAGAATTTGACGTGCCATCGCGTAGTGCTTGAACCAATTACCGCTTGCCACAATCATGATCGCGGCCATGACGCCTCCGACGATTGCGGTATAGGCAAAGGCCCACAATGTGATGACGGTCCCCAGCCAAGCTCCGACACCCGCGAGCAGTTTGACGTCACCGGCTCCCATGCCGCCGACGTTGCGGAGTACGAGTAGCAGCATCATGCCGACGAACGTTCCCAGCAAGCTAAAGCTCAATCCAGCGAAGCCATCGGAGATCGCCCAATAGCCCCAACCGCAGAGGATAAAGGGAAAGGTCAACCAGTTTGGCACCTTCAAGATGGCACCGTCGATGACCGCCGCAACAATAAGCACAATCGTGACGAACCAGACGATCCAGTGGTCGACGACCGAGTGAAACAATGTATCCATGTGTCTATCCCCGAGATTGATTTTGTAAGTGAGCGTTTGTCGTTCGCCTGATCGAGAGCAGTGAGTGCGGGTCGCCCGCTAGCAGCCCTTGGCGGCGAAGCCATTGTTTCGTTAGCGAGGGCCAATCAACCAGCTAAACATCGCGAACAGAAGCGTGACGAGACAGCAGGAAAGCTGCCATGCGTACGCAGCCGCATCAGCGGGAATCAGTGGGTAATTCATAGGTGATGGTGCCTCCCGAGTACGTCGGGTAGCGAACGAAAAAAGGGTGTGGGCGTAGACTGAGAAGAGGCATGGCCCTGGAAGTCGTTACGAATTCGATTCGCAACGGGATGCATTTCAACACGCAAAAATTCGCGCAGCCGACACAGACCGTTTGATGCGATCTGTGTCGGAGCCTGCGACGAATTTTATATTCATCCGAACGACGTCGGATGCGGATGACTAGGATCCACCGCCACCGGAGATGGCCTTGCCGACCGCGTCGAACTTGGTGTTCGCAGCGGTTCCGATCGAACCAACCGAAACCAAGCAAACGACGATGATCAAAGCCAACATTACAGCGTATTCAACTGCGGTTGGTCCATCTTCTTCTTTCAGGAAGTTTACGATACTGGTAGCGAAATTCTTCATGTCTCTCTCCTCGCGAGTGAGATGTGAACCACCACGAAAGGGTGACTCACGACGATGCCTAAAATACGAACGCATTCGACGTGAATGACGTCCAAAGAAAAGGGCAGCCTCGTCTCCGACTTTCGTCTGACGCGCCTTGGTGCATTGATGCCAAGAGACAAGCTCGGGACATCAATTTTCCGTGGCAACTTGGCTATCCTGAAGCAACACTTCGATCGGCAACCGATCTTCAATGTCACTCACGGACCCGTGGTTTTGCGCCCCGCCTTCTCAGGAGGTTTGCCTTTATCACGGAGCAAGGCCGACCAGTTCGGATGACTTGCACACACATGCAAGCCGTCGTCCTGGCAGCGAATCAAAGTTTGATTCGCTCACTCTTACACTAAGAAACTACGACACGTTTCGCGTCAGTCAAAAAACGGCGATCACCAAAACCCTAACGATTGCATAAAAATGCCATTTAGTACCTGTCGTAACGATTATGCCGACCGTTGCTCGATTTTCGTGGCAAGATGCTCGGATTAGCCTCACTTTGACTGCACCGCGCGCCATCAATTTGTCACTCAAAACGCCGCGCTAACTCGACGCCGCGATAACTCGACGCCACGCTAACTCGACCTTTCCATTCCCCTACTCAAAACGGATTGCTCGGCCCCGCCGCCCCCACCGCTCCCCTAGGCAACGACGAGCCTCCCCCCGCGTCTCGCTCCTCTGGCTTGTTTCACTCTTAACGCTTGTTTCACTCTTCACGCTTGTTTCACTCTTCACGCTTGTTTCACTCTTCACGTTCGCACGTAGTCAACCGTCTAGCCAACACGGCTCCACCGACCGACAATCAAGGTTTCCTCCCTGTGCCTTGATTGCGGATTCGCCATCAAAACAGCGTTCTTTTATCCACCAGGCTCTTGCGATGCACGACTCACCACCACCGTCTCATGATTGGCGAACCCAGCTCAGCGGTTACGCCGGACACAACAAGGAAACCTTGGTCGCGATCAGCGACGCGTTTCTCGACGAAGTGCCGATGTTGATGAGCCGAATCAAAGCGGCGTTCATGGCCCAGGATACGCGTACCCTACGCACGTCGGCTCACACGCTAAAGTCTTGCTTTCGCTACGTCGCCTCTGACGAAGACATTGCGGCAGCCTCTGAGGTCGAAAAGAATGCCGATCATTGCGACACCATTACCACCGCACAAATCGACCATATCGAGACCCTCGCGAAGCAATGGTGCGATTGTGTGAAGCAGCTCCGCGACGAAACGGCCGCGTCCTTGTAGAAGACCATCAAACGAGAAAACCGCTTTCGCGTCATCCGCCTGCGAACCCGTTCAACCCCGTGGGGGCACTCCGGTCGTCGGCGCCACGCTCGTGTGCATCGGCAAGCGTCGGTCGATTCGCACTCGTGATTCGCACTCGTGATTCGTACTCGTGATTCGCACTCGTGATTCGTACTCGTGATTCGCACTCGTGATTCGACGCGTCTGAATTTTAGGCTTGCCCGAGCAACTCCGCCGCCTCGGCACCGATCACCGGTCGATCGCAAGTAAAGTTTCGGCATCGATAAAGCGTCGGTTCCCCATCCATGACCGATCGCTTCCGATTCAGAGATGCCACGGGGCCGGATTCAGGGGCTTGCCCGATCACCCACGACAAGGTGACGTGCGGCCGAAAACGACCGACAAATCGCACTCGCCACTCATGCATCGTCTCAAGATCAGGGACCGCTAACACCCACTGCTCCTCATCGTGCAAACAACGATCCAGCGCCGAGAGCAACGCTCCGCAAGCGGCCGCTTGCGTTTTCAAGATCGAATCGGCCAACTTCAACGTCCGCTGGGCCGCCTCGCGATAGGCATCCGAACCGATCAAACGAGAGAGTTTTAACAGAGCCATTGTCGCCGCCGCATTTCCGCTGACCAAACTACCATCGTGCCAATCTTTGGTTCGTGCAATCAACTTCTCGGCATCATCGGCGGTATAGAAAAAGCCACCCGCGTCGGAGTCTTCGAAGTGGGCAATCATGTCATCCGCCAACTGGGTTGCCCGGCCGACCCAGCGGGCGCGACCGCTAGCTTCGAACAGCGCCAGCAACGCGTCGATCGTATACGCATAGTCGTCAACGTACGCATCCAGATGGGATTGCCCTTGGCGAAACGCATGATAGAGCCGTCCGTCTTCCGACATCATATGATCGAACATGAATGTTGCGGACGTTTCGGCAACCTCAATGTAACGAGGACAATTCAACACCGCTCCGGCAACCGCGAACGCGCGTATCGCCAATGCGTTCCAGGCCGCCACGATTTTATCGTCGCGTCCCGGTCGCACCCGACCGAGTCGTGCATCGCGCAGACGCTGGCAATCGAGCGCCAAATCGGATGCCAAATCGGGCTCCGACCACGCTTCGGCCCAAGCGGCAATCGATTTTGGCAAGTTGGGAATGTTGGCCCCTTCGAAGTTCCCCGTTTCGCAGATGTCATAAACGCGGCAAAAGCGTTCGCCACGTTCGTGGCCGAGAACCTCGATGACTTCCTGGGGCGTCCAAACGTAGTACTTGCCTTCGACTCCTTCGCTATCCGCATCCTCGCTGCAATGAAAACCGCCCGACGGATCGATCATTTCGCGTTCCAAGTAATCTAAAATTTCTTTGGCGACGAGTGCATGTCGATCGTGCCCCGTGACCTGAAACGCGCGCACGTAAATCTCCGCGAGCAGCGCGTTGTCGTACAGCATTTTTTCGAAGTGTGGAACCAACCACTTCCCATCCACGCTGTAACGTGCAAAACCACCACCGATATGATCTCGAATACCGCCTCGCGCCATTGCATCGAGTGTCAACTCCGCCGCCGCGATCAACTTGGCGTTCCCCGTCGTCAAACCGCGACGCAACAACAGATCGAGGTCGGTCGCGTGTGGAAACTTAGGGGCGCCCCCAAAACCACCATCGGTCGGATCAAGCACCTCTAACAAATGCGCGGTCGCATCGACAATCACCGATTCCGCAGGTAGCGTCGAGGCGGGCGCGTCCACGCCGATCGCTAATTGGCCCAGCGACGAAGTGACTTGGGTGGCGTGTCCCTCGACCTCGCTGCGGCGGTTTTTCCAGGCGTGGGACAACGCATCGAGCACTTGCGGAAATCCAGGCATGCCAAACTTCGCCGCCGCCGGCCAATACGTTCCCGCATAGAACGGTTGCTTGTCGTGGTTCAAAAACACACTCATCGGCCAACCGCCGCGTCCAGTCATCAACTGGAGCGCGTTCATATAGATTTGGTCGAGATCGGGGCGTTCTTCACGATCCACCTTGATCGACACAAAATGATCGTTCAAGTACGCGGCGATCGAAGGGTTTTCAAAGCTCTCGTGCTCCATCACGTGACACCAATGACAGGCCGCATAGCCAATGGACAAGAAAACGGGCACGTCGCTCTGACGTGCTTTTTGAAACGCTTCCTCTCCCCAAGGGAACCAATCCACCGGATTGTTTTGGTGCTGCAACAAATAGGGGCTTAACGATTTGGCAAGACGGTTCACGATGACACAAGCCCCTAGAAAGTCGTAAGCAAACACAACCATGCGCATCGTGTGCAAAACGACGAAACGACGAAGCTGCGAAGACGGAACACTCTCTCCATCGTACGCATCGAGGGGCTCGCCGCTAACCCAGATTATTCACAACCCGACGCGTAAATTTCCCCGCAAATCCCCATCGGAGCTCGTGCCAATGATTCAATGAGGTCACAGCATGATGCTCCAACCGGACCCTCGCGTCGTCTAAACGTCGGTAACCGAACGGGTTGGTTTGCGAACTTGGTCACCTGGATTGCGAAAGTGGGGACGCGGCACGGTGGGGTGTCCCGAGTCACTCGTGGCCGCCGGCGGTATCTCTCGCGACAGATTTTGGGCGCGTTGCGATGGGCTCGACGCCGCCGCGTCTAAGTCGCCGAGGTATTCTTCGCGTACTTTGGGATGCTCCTTCACCTCTTCGGGACTTCCATCGATCAAGACTTGGCCTTGGTAGATCACGTAACATCGATCGACCGTCCCCAGGATTTCTCGCGCGGCATGATCCGTGATCAAAACGCTGATCCCACTGTCACGAAGTTGTTTGATCACGCCTTGGATGGACTGGACCGTGACCGGATCGATCCCCGCAAAGGGCTCATCGAGCATTACGATTTTCGGATTGGAGACCAAACAACGGGCGATCTCCAAACGACGGCGTTCGCCACCGCTAAGCCCCGCAGCGCGACTTTTTCGAATATGGGTAATATTGAATTCTTCGAGCAATTGTTGCGTCCGATGCTTTCGTGCCGCACGGTCCATCCCCAACAATTCCAACAATGCCGAAATATTCTGCTCGACGGTTAACTTCTTAAACACGCTCGGTTCTTGCGGCAAATAGCCCATGTGCCCATCTCGAGCGCGGCGGAACATCGGCCAATCGGTGACGTCTTGGCCTTCCAAGTACACACATCCGCGATCCGGTTCAACCATCCCACAAATCATGCGAAAACTAGTCGACTTTCCGGCACCGTTAGGGCCCAACAAACCGACAATCTCCGCCTTGTCGACATGCAGGTTCACTCCATCGACGACGCGGCGACGCCCATAAGTCTTCTGCAAATCAACCGCTTGCAGAATCGGTTGATGTTCGGAGTTCGCTTCCATGCTATTGCTGCTTCTTGAAAAGGGATCTGCGGACAGGTTTACGGGCGTCCAGGAGTTTCAACGGACGGCGGCTGAGATTTCGCAGCGCTGACGAACGTCGACCTCCTGCTCACAACGCAATCCTAACGAATCAATTTCATGCGGCGAAAGTTGGGGGTAAAGGGCACCGGCGAGTTCCACGAGTGCGGCCAAAATACCAACAACGCCTTGCCCACCAACAAATCGCGAGGAACGTAGTCGGCTCGCGCCCACGCGTCGGCTTCCTTGGTCATGCCGGGCCGCAACTTCGTACCCGCCCAAGCTCGCGCATCCAAACTCTCCGGGCTGTTGTCGCCCATCGGAAAAAATTGGTCCTGCTCTAATTCAAAGCTCACGCTGCGGCGGGCCTGCCAACCTGTAAAGTCCGACCACAACTCGGGTTGCGCCATCACATCTTGCAGCTCCCCCATCAAACGCTTGAGCTGATGAGCGCCAAAATGGGAGCTCAAGCCGCCCGTAACCCCTGAGAACGCTTCCACGTCATAATCGAACATCCCAGCGTCAGGCGCCTTGGTGGCGATGTAATATTTGTCACGATCGATCCGCAGGTGGCGAATCGAGCTCGTCCCGCCCCGCACTCCCACGCCGGCGGGCGCTGCGTCGAGCGGATTGCCGGCATTGACGTATTTCGGATGATTCTCGGCATCGGAAAGGTAGCTGCGAACATCAAACGTCGTCGGAGCATCAAACTCAACGAGTTCATCGTCCACCCACAACAAAATTTGGTCATCACAATTGCTCATCCGCACGCGATGCCGTGAACCGGCACGCACCGAGGTGGGTGCCGATGGATGGAGGTTCGTTTCGTCGCCATGGAGGTCGAACGTTCGCGTCTCGTCCTCGCCAATGCTCAACGTCGCCACCCCCGTGCTTAAATCAATCGAGCAGCGATAGGGAACGCCTGCCTCGACCAACTCCAACACCACTTCCTTGCTGTCCGCTGACGTTTCCACATCGGCTTCGAGGATCAGATCGCCCACCCAATGCACTCCATCACGCGACAATCCGCTGGACCCAAAACTAGCTCGGCCACCAAATTGCTCAGGTCCGGCTCCGGATTTGTAGGAAGGGCTGAATTGGCCGGTGGAGTATCCACCACTAAACAGACTCGTCAATCGTGAAAGCCGGCCGGAGCCGCTTGACGAAGGCGCGTAATCGTAAACCCGGTCTGCATCGATGGTGACATAAGAACCGTAGGCATAGAAGTCAGTAATCAAACGGCTTGAATAAGGATCCACATCGGCCAGCGACAAGCCTTTGTCGGCGCGATCCCACTGCGGTTGATCAGGCCAACGATGGTAGTAACGCAACCAATGCACCCGCGCCGCGGCATCTTGATCAAGCGTGGCAGTCAATCCGTCTTCGGAGCGATCGACTTTCCACGAATCGGCCGGGGGCGACGTAGCCTCCGCGTTCCACGGTTGCCAGCGACTTGGATACTTAGCCGCAATCAACGCCGGCGATTGAAACGAGGTGTCGTGGACAAGCTGACGCATCGCTAACAATTTGTCCGCCGGTTTGCGGATCATTTGATCGCGAGCGTCGCTGCCGGTGGGACGTTGATAGACATCGCCGTGGTGAATCGTCAATGTCTCGTTCGGTAACCCGACCAAACGTTTGATGTAATTCTGTTTGGGGTTCCCTGGAAATTTGAAAACGATCACATCCCACCGCTCCGGCTCGCTGATCGTGTAGGCGAACTTACTCACCAAGATACGGTCGCCGTTGAAGGTTTCATGATCGGAGGTTCCGGCCAAGTCCATGGAATTCACGTGGCGGCAATTCGGACAAATCCCGGCAACCACGACTTCGTCGGTCGTCGGACCACGACGCTCCAAACTAGCGCCCACTTGGAACGAGTTCCCACAACGGTCACAGACGAGGTCTTTATGAGCTCCCATCAACGTGGGCGCCATCGATCCCGTGGGGATCACAAACGCTTCGGCTAAAAAGGCGCGAAACAATAAAGCCAGAATGAAGGCCACCACAAAGGCCTCGACCGTCTCCCGTTGGCCCGACATACGAAATCGCTCGGCACGGATTTCGGCGGGGTCACGGCGATCGATTTCAGGCCCCGATTCGGTTCCCGCAGACTGGTCTTTCTTGTTTTTTCGATTCATCAGAGTTTTCAGCGGAGAGTCACAAGGGGGATCGGCAACGAGTCAGACGATGGTGGGAATGTGCCAGCCCTCGGCATAGTAGCGATTTTACGAGAGCTGCGGAACTTCGATTTCCTTCGCTCCCCAAGCTCGTTTGCTTGAGAGCAGATCCTTTTTTGGGAGCATTCCCCCCTTATCTTAGGCAAGGGAGCCGCCATTTATTGGGAAAAACGAGCCCCCCAAACGCCAGCATGTGAACAGATGTCCACCTGGCGACAGGCAGTTCCGGCCGTTTTTACTGCACGCGGTTCACGCCCCATGTTCCATGGGCCCAATATTCCACAGGCCCGTGTTCCACCGGCCGTGGGTCCCGTGTCCCGCCCCAGCCTGCTCAGCAATTCTACCGACTCCGGATCGAAAGCATCCCCAATGCCGGAGTTCCTGCGAATCAGAATGCATAAAATTGCCCATTCCTTTAGAATACGAAGCGACCCCCAGTGACCTGCTCTTATCTTTCGGAGATCCGGATGCGATTCCGCGTGAACCCCACCTCCTTTCGCCCCCACATCGGCACCGTTTTGGTATCGGTGGCGTCGCTTCTCGGGTCGCCTCAGCTCAGTATGGGCGGTTCGGGAGACGAGCACGCCGAGCGTACCGGCGCGGCGACGCCCCCGTCGGAGGTCGCCGAATTGATCGACCAACTCGGCAGCGAAAGCTACGCGACCCGAATCCGTGCCCGCGATTCGCTCGCCCATTTGGGACTTCAGGCTTTCGACGAACTGCACATCGCCCAGTATCACCCCGACAGCGAAATCGCGATGACCGCCCGCCATCTGGTCAGCAGTCTGTTGGTCAGTTGGTCCCAACCGAGCGATTCCGACGAAGTCCGCGAGATCTTGCACGAATACGGGGCGCGCAACATCGACGAACGACGAAGCCGGATCGAGCGTCTCGTCGAACTACCCGAGCACGCCGGGTTGCGTGCCCTGATCCGTCTAACTCGCTTCGAAACATCGCTCGACCTTAGTCGCGTCGCGGCCTTGGCAGTGATGCAGCAAGAAGCTGCGAATGACGCGAAGACCCGAAAACAACATGCCGAGCAAATTCGCACCGGACTCAGCGAATGCCAGCGCGCCGCCGCAACGTGGTTGTTCGCCTACGCGGACGATCTAGAAAACGAAAGCTACGACGCCGAACGTTGGAGCCAATTGATCGCCAAGCAACGCAGCCAACTCGATACCGCTTCGGCACTTCAAACCACGCGTGACTCGGTCCTAGAATTGGTGCGTGTTTGCGTCCGCCACGCTTGGCTAAGCGACAAGGTCCCAGACGCCCTTGCCCTTGCTAAAGCCAACTTGGATCTCATCCCCCCCACCACACGCGATCTGACGCAAGCGTGCGGTTGGGCGATTGAAAACGGCTTGCATCCGATTGTGCTCGAACTGCGAGACCTGCATCGCCAAATGTTCGAGACCCAGCCGATGCTGTTGTATTCCGCCGCCGAAGCACTCAAAGCCAACGGTGATGTCCAACAAGCCAGCCAGCTCGCCGATCAAGCCATCCTGATCCGCCCCCTGCCACGCGACAAATCCGCACGTGAGAAGCTCTCTCCCAACGAGCTCGAAGAAACCGCTCAAGCCCATCGCGAGATCGCACAAGAATTACAAAACCGGGGATTGTTCGAGTGGTCCGAACGCGAATTCCGAGCGATCATTGACCATCTTGAAATAGACTCATCCCCTTCGGTGGTTGCACGTGACCGACTTGCCCTGATGCTTAGTGAGTTACAGCGACACCAGGAGGTGGTGGATCTATTGACGCCGTTGATCGATCGAATTGAGAGTGACGATCAATTGAAAAACCGCTTGAACTTGCAGCGATTCTCCTATGAAGAAATGCGCAGCCACATTCAATGGCACTTAGGGCTGCTAAAAATCCAACAAGGGGATCCCGAGTCCGCCAAGCCGATGCTCGAAAAGGCGTACCAACTTAAACCTGACAATATTGACATCCTGATCTCGATGTATCAGCTCGAGCAGGACGATCCGGCTTGGACCGCAAAGGTCGATGCGTTGCTCGAACAAAGTATCCGACGCACGATGCAAGAAATCACTAGCATCGAAGTGATGATGAAACAAAAGGCACGATTTCAACCGAGTGGCTTCGAACTTGCCAAAGCTCTGAACCAACACGCGTGGTTGGTTAGCAACACGAAGGGAAACTACGAACAAGCGCTGCGTTACAGCATCCGCTCGCTCGAACTGAAGCCGAATGATTCAGCCTTACTCGATACATGTGCTCGCTGCTATTTCGCCACGGGAGATTTCAAAAACGCCGTCGCGACTCAGCGACGAGCGATCCGGTTGACGCCACACTCCCCTCCGATGATTCGACAACTCGAAGCATTCGAAGCCAAGCTACGTTCCACGCAATAGCTACGCACCTCACAATCAACGTAAAGCCGTGGATGCTCGAAGCGGTTGAGCCCGTCGTGAGCCCCCCCCCCCTGCTCCCGCATGACAAGATGCCCGCGTCACAAGATGCCCGCGTCACAAGATGCCCGCGTCACAAGATGCCCGCGTCACAAGATGCCCGCGTGACAAGAGCCCGCGTGACAAGAGATTGCCCCTACGTTTCCTTTATCCGTTACAACGATTCCAACCGGCACCACTTTCCAATGGGTGGTACTGCAACACCTCTCGCCGCTTAAATCGTGAGCTAGGTTTTCCTTGTGTTCTTATTTTGAATCACAAGAATCCTTATTTCACCTGGAAGCACTGAACATGGCGAATTCCTTACGCCGCAATCCCGATCAAGACGCGGTTCCACAACCTCGACGTCATGACGCGTTCTATCTGCTCGTCGGGTTTACGCTCGTTTGTTTGGGAATCGTCCTCGGACTGTTCTCGGGCCTTCCCAATTGTCACCGTGCATTTGCGATGAAATCGTTTCCACGCGAATTAAGTTTGGTGCAATTGCAAACCGAAGGACTCGATGACAATGCGTTCATCCAACTCACCGACGTTGATTTCGATCGCCTCACGCCCCCCAGCCCGCTCGAAAAAGTGACCTCGACGTTGAGTCAGCTGAGTAGCCCCGTCGAGCTCGGCAGCGATCCCGACCAACTCGGCAATAAACTAGCAACGATACGGCAAGAACTCTTCGGCACACTCGAATCCACTTCGGTTGGACCACTGCTTGCAGAATCCTTTCGCGGCATCCCCCTCTTTCCTAAAGGCGAATCCTCGCTGCAAACCGAGCCGATCGTCACGTTGTCTCGACATTCTGCGACACTCGAATCTGCAAAGCAACAGATTGACAATCGCAATGAGCTCCGTGGATTTCTATCGTTGGACACCCGCGGTGACATGATCCGCATGCTGGAGACATTCAGCAACGTCGGCGAGATTGACCCGCGTTCAAACGAATCGTTGGCGGCAAGCAAACAAGCCGACCGCTCGAGCAAGGACGCCGCACCAACGTATCGACTTGAACCTCTCGAAACACCCCCGGCACGACTACAGGCATCCGTATTGCTCGCCGTATCGGTGCTGACATTCGCGACGGGAATGGTTCTTTGTGGATCCAGCTCGCTATCGTTTTGGACTTGCCTGCTAATGCCAATCCCCGCAGCGATCAGCGTGCTCGGCATGCCGATGCGATGTGGCCGCGGCGGACGCAAAATGCGTTTCATTTACAACTTTGTTGGCGTCGGATTTTTGATCTTGGGCGGATACGAAATGGCGGTCCTGGGTGGTTTCGGGCAAGTCGGGGGCAACTCAATCCACGCCGTGGTCGGCTGCCTGATCTTGGCAATAGGAATTGCCGCCGTCCTAGGCACCATCATTCATGCCCGAACGCCTAAACCGACGGTGATTCCGGCCATCGCAATGCCGCAACCCGAGACGGCACGCTTGCCCCATATCCTCCGCTACAATTCGAATTCGAATTCGCATGAACGTGAAGCGGATCACGAATCCCATCCTTCGCCCCCTCGCAATCCACAACCCACGGCCTATGAAGATCCGGTTCTGATTGCCGCCATGGACGACTCGTGTAGCAGCTTGACGATGGAATACATCAATCGAGTCATGGAACTTGATTTTTCCAACCCCGCATTTGTCCGCGACAAAAGCTTGAGTTCGTTGACTTCCATCGGCTTGCTGTTGGGATGCAACAATACGGTGCTCGCCGACATCAGTGATGACACCGTCCACCCCACCATTCGCTTGACGAGTGTGTTGCAGGATGGATTGCCGGTGATCACCAGCTCCGAAACCATTTCCCAAGGCGATCAACCCAAGATGGCGACCACGGGCGTCTATCAAACGGTTCCCGCGCTACCGCTGACCTCCATGTTGGCCAAGCACCTGCAACAAACCATTCAGATGTCGGAAAAGCGAGAATGCCAGATCGTCAAGATCGATCGAGACGAGAAATACGAAGTGTATTTGTTGAGCCTTCGCGCCTCTGCCGATGTGCAATCCCAGTATGACGAATCCAATCTCACGGTCGCCCCGGCAACTTATGAACGGTTCCACTTTCCTCCTCAACCGATCGAAGAATTGGTTGCGTCAAGCTAGCCGTTCCTGCCGTCGACGCGTTGCTTCGGAGAGTGGCGGACGGAATCGGGAGCGTGAGATCGTCCATCCGCACGCCCCTCGCCCGCTTTATCGCGCCGCGATCCCTTGCTGGATTTTTGGCAACTGACGGACGATGTAGCGAGGCAACAACATCATCACGCGATCGGAGACCTGATCATAGGCGATGCGAAACACGTCTTTCGATTGGCCCGACATCAACTCGGTGATCTGCTTCATAAATGCGCCGCGTTGATCGCCCAGTGGCTCGGACCAAACGACGACCATCAATCGATCGTAGGTTGCCTCGGTACCGACCCACCAATGATGCTCGTCGACACGACGCACCTGCATTTCAAACGGTCGTAGCGTGTTGGACAACATCGTCCCCGCGTCGTCTTGGACATACGGCATCATGATTTGCTCGGGAGACAGACGCCGGCGACTGGCATCGAACCAATTCACGAGGCAGGTGGCTTGATTCCTTCGCGCGACGCGCCGTAGTAATTCAGCAATCGTGACGGGGGCGTCCAAGGCCGGGCCCGAATCGCCTGCGGCAAGCACGGTCCACGGTCCGGCCGGCGAGTCGACGGGATGAGCCCAACGTCTCAAAAACTCATCCTCAACCTTCCCTTGAATGTTCCGCATGCGACGAAGCGATTCGAACGCCAGCACCGCGAGTTGTTGCTCCCCCAAACTTGCCCCGATCCGAACCGTCGCCGCATTCGGCTCGGCTTCACTCTCCAGAAACGCTCCCAACACCGCGATCGCAGAGCTGCGCTGCTCGGCAAAATCCTCGACACCGGTGATCGCTTCGGCGATCACCGCAAACGTCGCATCGTCGATCGTTAACAACACAAACGATTTATCGACTCGGAGTGTCGCTCCGACCGACTCCGCAACCTTCTCAAGCTGCTCACCGGCCGACAAGAATCCGCGTGGCGTTGGGACGCTTTGTCCAATACTTTTCTGGGCCAGATCGAATGTCATCCAATCGATTTGAACCGGAACTCCGGTCAATTGGCTGAACAACAACACCAGATCCCCCAGCGGATAGCCCTTGGAGTTCAGTGCAAATTCCAACGCCAACGCCCGGTCCATATCGATTGCCGGTGGTGGAGTCGCAATCATCATCGGGTCGAGTGATTCCTCGGCCGCGTTTTCAATCTTCGCAATGTTCAAGCTTGGTGGTGTTGCGATGGTCGGCTTGGTTTCATTGGCCTCGCGACCAAGGTCCAACAAGACGGTAAACTTCCGCAACTCGGGCGGAATTTCATCGAGCTTGGACATTCCCTCTTCCGCATCCGGTGGAACGGCGTCTCGATCCGGGTTGACCACCGGAGGCATCGGCCCCAACGGGTCGATCGGCAGTAAGTCCGCGGGGATCACGCTCGCTGAATTCGCCGCTGGAACGGTCGCCGCTACTTCGCCCATCGTTGCGGGTGGTTTGACGTGGTCGTCGCTCGTTCCGCCTTCCTTCGCTGGCCCTGTCCCCTTCGCCGTCGCTGATCCTGAACCCTGCACTGGCTCTGTCCCCTTCGCTTCGGTCCCTGTCCCCTTCGCTTCAGCTGGGCCAACCTCGGGCGACGTGGGCGCAGACGCCTCGCGATTCGGTTCCGATTGCTCGATCTCTGTAGCGTCCGGAGCGATAGGCTCTTCGACTTCGGCCCCCTCCTCCGTTGCGGGAACCTCCGTTGCGGGAACCGCGGCGACCTCGCCACTTCGGCTCCATGTCCGCACAAACCAAGCGAACACGATCACCGCGATTAGAAGAGTGGCGATGGAAACCGCAACGATCATCCCCAGTTGTCGCGACTTTCGCGTCCGATCGCTCTGCCAATCATCGGGCGAGATCGGCATCGCCGTGTCCACGACCTCCGCTGACTCCAGGCTGTCGGAGCCCTGGAACGGTTGCGAATACGAAGCCAACTCTTCGACCGAATGGTCCGCGTCAATCTCCGCAGCCGAGATGGCATCGCGCGTGATCGTTTCGCTGTCCACCGAGTCCGCCCCCAGGGCGACCTGCTCGGGCGCCCTCGGCAGCGCGTCTTGACCGCCATCCTCTACGGGATCCCCCCCCGTGATTTCGACCATCGATCCGCATTTTGGACAGGCCGAAATGGTCCCCACTAGCGACGGATCGGTCACCCGCAAACGACTTGAACAGGTCAAGCACTGAACTGAAAAAGGTTGAAAAGCCAAGCGACCACTTCCAAAGAGTAGCGTTTCCAGCATCCCATGCCGGTTCGAAGTCTCGTCCGCAACCAATGCCAACGTGATTTCCGAACGATTCCACCTGTTTTATCATGACCATTTTCCGGCGGACCACCAACCGTAATTGGTTGAACCAGGATCAGTTATCCCAGTTTGTTAGCCGTTCGACCTTACGAAACCGGAAATCGGTGCATCCCCCGAGAATCCACTGCGATATTTTGGCGACTCCACGCCTGGCGTGAACCGTCTCGCCTCCACCGGCATCACGCTGGATGCCCAAGCGACCTGCTCTCGCTGTCCAGGAGTGCCCCCCCCAACCGCGACTCACATCGAAAATCCCGGCTTTGCCCAATAACCGGCCTACACCTATCTGACGTCGACTGTTTTTTTCCACCTTGACGAACTGACTTAAATTTCTATCGTATCATCAGCGTGGCGCGCCTCGTTCCCAGCGTGACATCGTTCCAAGCGTGCTCACGCGCCCTTCACCCATCGTTCCTCTAGGTTCCCCAACCTTCCATGGCAACGCGTTCAAGTGCCTTTTTCGCCCTTGTGTTATTCGCTTTGGTAATGCCATGCGCCACGTTCTTCGTGCCTGTGTCGCTACTTGCCACGGTGTCGAATTCCCCAACGTCGACCGAAGAGCATGAGGAACGGGTCCCCAATTCGGAGACCCATCGCGAACGAAATTCTCGCGAACGAAATTCGCAGCCGCAGCATCGGCGAGAACGGGCCTACCCTTTGACCCTTGAGCTCTTGCGGGCCAATCGACGCATTTGCTTCAACGATCTCAACACCCCGCGCAGCTTGGTGGGGCATCGCATCAACGAAGTGATGCTCGCCCCGATTCGCTGTTAGCGAATCTCTCTTAAGCGAACGCACGCTGCGTTCGCAGTTCCCCCGTCATTTCGACGGCCAGTGTCTGCAACACCGTGGGGGCTTTTGGGTGCATTCCGCTTGGGTTCACCGAACCTAGGCTGAGGGTCTTGCACGCATTTTAGTCCGATCGCAGCGGGCAACCATTGACAAGGTTTCGTTTCGCCCGGCCGTGCCGACCGATATCGAACCTCGCCGGTTGCGCAAACCGCTCACCCCCGCGTGATTGCAGTGCAGCGGAGAGTGCGCGCAACGACCTGCGTTCTCTGCTACGACGCGAGTTCCATCCTGAATGCTCGCTAAAAATCCGTACCAACGATAATCCGTGCCGAGCCTACCCCTTTGTGCTACGGCAAACTTCGCAGGCCTCGGATCGCATCAAAAACCCTCTCGAAATATTTCAACAATACAGCTCCCGTTACCCCCCCACTACGATGTCCAATTCAAAACAACTCCAGCCCGATAGCCGCAGTTCCCTCTTTTCCTTGAACACCCTTCCGAAAGATTTTCTGGCAGGGATTGTCGTCTTTCTTGTCGCATTGCCACTCTGCCTCGGCATCGCCCTGGCCTCCGACGCCCCTCCGTTCGCAGGGGTCCTAGCAGGCATCATCGGCGGCATTGTGGTGGGGTCGCTTAGTGGATCGCACACCAGCGTCAGTGGTCCGGCGGCAGGATTGACCGCGATCGTAGCGGCACAGATTGCCCTGCTTGGCTCCTTCGAAGCATTTCTGCTCGCCGTCGTCGTCGGCGGCGTGCTGCAAATCGGTTTGGGGATCGCCCGTGCCGGTGCACTCTCCGCATTTTTTCCATCGAGCGTGATCAAAGGCCTGTTGGCCGCGATCGGTGTGATCCTCATTTTGAAGCAAATTCCCCACATCGTTGGCCATGACAATGACCCGACCGGCGACATGGCGTTTTCCCAAATGGACAACGAAAACACCTTTACCGAACTCCTCTCCACGCTCGCTGGCGACATTCATCTCGGCGCCTTGGTCGTCGGACTCCTTTCGATTGCCATCCTTGTCCTCTGGGAGAAAGTCAAAACGCTCAAACGCTCCGTTGTGCCTGGCCCCTTAGTGGTTGTCTTGGTTGGCGTCGCCCTAAGTGTCTACCTTCGCACCCTGGGCGGCGGATGGGAAATCACTTCCACTCACTTGGTTCAATTTCCTGTCGCCGAATCGACCTCGGCGTTTTTCTCATTTTTCACAACCCCCGACTTTTCTCAATGGACCAATCCAGCGATCTATATCGCCGGAGCCACAATCGCAATCGTGGCGTCACTCGAAACGTTACTGAACCTTGAAGCCGTCGACAAAATCGATCCCGAACGCCGCGACTCGCCTCCTAGCCGCGAACTCGTCGCTCAAGGAATTGGCAATCTCGTCGCGGGGCTCATCGGCGGGCTCCCCATGACCTCGGTGATCGTCCGCAGCAGTGTCAATGTCGATGCCGGTGGCAAGACGAAACTGTCCGCCATTTTTCACGCTGTGCTGTTGCTGTTGTGTGCAGCGTTGTTCCCGCTTTACCTAAACATGATCCCGCTCTCGGCGCTTGCGGCGATCCTGCTTGTCACCGGATTCAAACTGGCCAACTACACTCTGTTTTCACAGATGTGGAAGGAAGGCAAGTACCAATTCGCTCCCTTCATCATCACCCTCGTCTCGATCGTGTTGACCGACTTGCTGATTGGAATTTTGATCGGACTCGGCGTCAGCGTGTTGTTTATTTTGAACAGCAATTTACGTCGCCCGATCCGACGTATTGTCGAAACCCATCTGGATGGCGATATCGTTCACGTAGAACTGGCCAACCAAGTTAGCTTTCTGAATCGTGCCGCGCTGGACAAACTGTTTGGCGAGGCCCCGCAAGGCACCCATCTGTTGATCGACGCCACCGAATCGGACTATATCGATCCCGATATCCTAAGCCTGATTCGCGATTACAAAGTAAACAAGGCTCCCGTGCGTGGCGTCACCGTCAGTCTCAAAGGGTTTCGCGACAAATACCAACTGCAAGACGAAATCCAATTCGCTGACTATTCGACTCGTGAATTGCAAGACCGAGTGACTCCGGACCAGGTGCTGGAGATTTTGCGTGAAGGCAATCGACGATTTGCTTCGGGCAATCGGCTTACCCGCGACTTTGGACGCCAAGTCAATGCAACGGCGAGTGGACAAACTCCTTTAGCGGTCGTGCTCAGCTGTATCGATTCGCGTGTCCCTGCCGAACTGGTGCTGGACGTCGGACTGGGCGATATTTTCAGCGTCCGCGTCGCGGGAAATGTGATTGGCACCAAATCGCTCGGCAGCATCGAATACGGCGTCGCCGTCGCAGGCGTCAAGCTTGTCGTCGTGATGGGACACACGCATTGTGGCGCGGTCACCGCCGCGGTGAATTTGCTGGGCACGAACCAGGACGTCGGAGAGGCGACCGGATGTGCACATTTGCAGGCAATCATTAACGAGATCGAACCCTCGGTCGATCGTGACGAATTCCGCACCGCATCTGCCCAAGGCGATACGCAAGTCCAAGCGGTGATCGATCACGTGACGGTGTTGAACGTGACCCAAACCGTGCAAAAAATTAAAAATCGAAGCGAGGTCATTCGGGCCGCTGTCGATGCCGGGCAAGTGAGGGTGGTGGGGGCGATCTACGACATTGCCAGCGGCAAGATCAACTTCTTGCAAGACCAAGACGACCCATTTAACGATCCGGCAGCTCAGACTCCGCAACGCGTTTGAGCCACCCCCCCAATGCGAGGAGCTCCCAATGCTTTGAGCTCCTCGCATTTTGCGGATTCGCTCGCTTTTTGCTATCACTCGCAACTGCCTGTCAAAAAGGGCAGTTGGGGTCACCCGGGCAATGCTGGCATCACAAATGCTGGCATTACAATGATCGATGCGGAAACCACGAGGTTGGCTTTGAGCTGAACTTCGAAACGGCGTCCTCCGCCCGTCCCGAGGCCCTGCCCGCCCCCCAAACTGAGACTGCTGCGGCGTGCGGCGAGGCCTCCGAGTCGACATTCACGGGCGTGGCAGGTCGACCATGCCCTCAGACAAGCAAATCGATCTTGATTGCGATCCTGCGACGCGGTTATAGAGGGATGAGAGAAGCCGTGAAGATTAGCAATTCGAAGCCTAGACGTCCCAGGGATCGTGACGCCGGCGAGGCTTTTCAAAAACAGCTCAAAAGCAACGCAAGGATGCCCCCATGAAAAAACGACTTAGCAGCTTGGCCACCCTGGTCGATGGAGAGCTCATTGGCGGTGATGGTGATCTCGTTTGCGAGGGTGCATTTCCGTTGGGCGAAAAAACGGTTGGGCATGTCACGATGCTTGACGATCTTCGCCGCGTCTCGGAACTGAACGAATCCCAAGCCATCGCGGTCGTTTGCTCCGAGCGACTTGAATCGACCTCGATGGCTCAGATTGTTGTCGCGGACCCACGCCAAGCGTTCACAAAAATTGTCGCCTGTTTCCGCCCTCCGGTCTCACTCGATCTGCCGAGTTGGGGCATCGATCCATCAGCAACCCTCGCGGAATCGGCGCGCATCCATCCGTCGGCGATCATCGGTGCGGGGGTCAAGATTGGCGAGCGCAGCCGAATCATGCCGGGTGTGGTCGTGCTGCCCCATTGCCAAATTGGCGATGACTGCATCGTCCATGCCAACGTCACCCTCTACGAACACACTCAGATTGCCGATCGCGTTACGATTCATGCCGGAACGATCATTGGCGCCAACGGATTTGGTTATCGCCAAGTAGCCGGTCGACACGTTCCCACCGCCCAACTCGGCAACGTCCAGATTGACTCGGATGTTGAAATTGGGGCTTCCGTTACGATCGATCGTGGAACTTACGGTACCACGCTCATCGGCGAAGGAACCAAGATCGACAACCAAGTCATGATCGCTCACAATTGTAAGATTGGCCGCCACAACTTGATCTGCAGCCAAGTGGGGATTGCGGGAAGTTGCACCACCGGCGATTACGTCATCCTGGCGGGTCAGGTGGGATTGAAAGACCACATTTCCTTGGGCGACCAAACCATTGTAGGAGCTCAAGCGGGAGTCATGGACGATTGCGAGGGCCATCAGGTCTATCTCGGTTCGCCGGCCACGCCTCAACGAGAGCAGATGCAAATCATGGCAGTGGAGCGAAGGCTGCCGGAGATGCGACGCGAACTGAAAAACTTGCGACGTGACATTGACCGTTTGATTCAACAGAGCCAACAAACCGGCTACGCAACGATGCCTAGCGAGCCAATCTCAATCGAATCCTGTTCCAAACGTGCTGCGTAGTCATGACTTGCACCTCAGTGAAAACGCCCGTCGGTATCGTTGCGGGGTGGGGAAGCTTCCCCATCGAAGTCGCTCAGGCGGTGGTTCGCGATGGACGCCAGGTCTGCTGCATTGCGATTAAGGGGCACGCCAGTCGCGAATTGGAGTCCATTTGCAGCGACGTTCATTGGTTAGGCGTAGGCAAAGTCGGCGGACACATTCGTTACTTTCGCCGCCAAGGGGTCAAGCAAGTGACGATGGCGGGAAAATTGTTCAAATCGGACATCTTATTCCAGGGCTCGGTGTGGCTGAAACACTTGCCCGATCTGCAGGCGATCCGAACGTTTGGTCCCTTGTTGTTCGGGCGTCAACGTGACGCTCGCGATGACCGTTTACTGATGGCCGTTACCGACACCTACACGCGCAGTGGCATGGAAATCTGTGCTGCGACCGACTTTGCACCGGAGCTACTTGTGAACCACGGAACCCTCGCTGGGAAACCACTCAGTCGCCGCGCTCAACGTGACGTTCAAGTGGGCTGGGAAGTCGCCCGCCAAATGGGCGGAATGGACATCGGCCAATCCATCACGATCAAAGATGGAACCGTGATCGCCGTCGAAGCGATCGAGGGAACCGATGCCTGTATCGAACGCACCGGTGAACTTTGCCGTCGCGGTGGATGGACCTTGGTCAAAGTCAGTAAACCCAACCAAGACATGCGTTTTGACGTCCCCACGATTGGCCCTCAAACGGTCGATCGCGTGGCCAAAGCTGGGGGAACCGTGATCGCCATTGAAGCGGGCAAAACGATCGTCGTCGAGCAAGATCAAACCTATGCCGATGCCCGGCAAAAGGGCATCACCATTGTTGCGATGCAGCAAAGCGACTTCGCTGCGATGGATAACGAGGTTGCGTTGGCCCCGAAAACCATCGTCGCTTGAATCCTTTGAAGTTGCGTTCTTTCCGGTGTTCCCAACCAATCATCCCACACTGCGTTAGGGAGGACCGAGCCCAGAATGAGCTTCCCTCGCTGGCGTTTCGGGGCATGAAACCGACGCCACTTCAAACGCTGAACCGCATCCCCATCGAGAAGTCCCGTGCACGCTCTCCCTTTGCAATCGGTCGCAGTCACGCATCCGCCTGCGAAATTGAATCTATTTTTTGAGCTGCTTGGCAAGCGTGATGACGGCTACCACGACATTGACACGATCATGGTCGCCATCGATTGGCACGACCAACTTCGCTTACAACAACGTCCTTCACCGGGCATCGAATTGATTGTCGATTGGATGCCATCGCTGGAGATCATCGCTCGCGAATTGGGAGTGGACCCTCAATCCGAACACGGTCAATCGCTACTCGCGATTCCCGCGGATGAACGAAACCTCGTGCATCGAGCGCTCACCCGTTTCGTCGATCACTTTGGCTTTGCCGGTGGTTTCTGCTGCCACCTTTCCAAGAGCATTCCTGCCGGAGCGGGGATGGGGGGGGCCAGCAGCGATGCGGCTTCGGCGCTGCGTTGTGCTGCCACACTCGCAGGCATCCCCTTGGATCATCCGGACCTCCGAACGCTGGCGTCCGAAATCGGCAGCGACGTTCCCTTTTTTCTTGGCAACGACACCACATCCTGGACTGCCGCACGCGCCACCGGACGCGGCGAACAAATCACCCCCGTCTCGCTAGCGACGGAGCTCAACGCCGTGATCGCCTTCCCGGCCATTAGTTTATCGACGGCAACCGTCTATTCGCAGTCCTCCGTCCCAACGTCCCCCTCGTCCGCTAATGATTTCATTAAAGCGGCCAATACGGGCATTTTAGAATCGATCACTTCGCAAATGTGTAATCGACTTCAGGAGACAGCAACACAAATCACACCGCAAATTGACGAAATCTTGAAATCGATGTGGCGTCTTGGGCTGCTGGGGTGTCAATTAACAGGCAGCGGATCGGCATGTTTTGGCCTAGCCGACTCAGCAATCCAAGCGAAACGATTGGCAGAACAACTGCGTCGCCAATTAGGTAGAGACTCTGGAAGTCTCGATAAACCTCGTTCCGATAGCCAAATTTCCGCAGGCGCAAGGGTTGTCGCTGCGACTTCGGTTCGAGTGCCGGCAATCATTCAAATTGAATCCATTCGAAGTCCAGAGTAACGCGAGTAGGAGTGGGACTCCTTTTTTACTTTGGACGTTCCGCGTCCCACGCCATCGCAGTTAGGGAGGATCAAACCGTGCAGATCTCTGAGATACGCATCAAACTGATGGAAGCTTCCGAGGATCGACTCCGCGCATTCTGCTCCATTACCATCGATGGATCTTTTGTGGTTCGCGATTTGAAAATCATCGATGGCTCCAACGGCCCTTTCGTCGCGATGCCGAGCCGCAAGTTAACTGGCCATTGTCAACGATGTAGCTACAAGAATCATCTCCGAGCAACCTATTGCAATCACTGTGGTGTCAAATTGCAAATCGATTCAGATGTCGATTCACCACAAAAGCTGTATGCGGATGTCGCACATCCGATCAACAGCGATTGTCGCGAGCTGATCCAGAACGCGGTGATCGAAGAATTTGAAGCCGAGCTTGCGCGTGCGAGTGAGCCGGGTTACCAATCTCGTTACGACGATGACTTTGGCGACGATGACATGGGACTTCCAGCGCCCCGTCGCAGCGAGAGCCGACAAGGCTCCGAAGCAGCGTTGCCATCAACCGAAACCGTCTTGTTTGACGACAATGAATCGAAAACCAGTGGTCCGAAACGACCGCACTTCATGGATCCGCAGACTCGCGAAAAAGCGACGTCCGAGGATGACCATGATGACGGATTCGGCGTCGGAATTTTTTAAGCGACGCGGTTCAGAACCCCCATTGATTGACGATTCGAAGCGTGCCAGAGTAAATTAGCGGTACCTGCGGCAACCGATGGAATGTGAATTCCGGACATTCACGGAAGCCGGCATCCTCGATCCTCCGTTGATTCGCTCTCCATGCCTCCCTCGATTCGGCCTTCCTCGACTCGTCCGCGCCGTCGCCTGCCGCAAATCAGCCTCGCCGTGATGATGTTGATGATGATCATCTTCGCGATGATCTTCGCGGGCGGGTTCTACGCGATGCGTGTTCCTGCGGTGAAGGCAGACCTCGATGCCCTCTTTGGCGGCGGTACGATGACGGATGGTGACCGCTCCGCGGGGCATCTTGCTCACATCGTTTTCATTCTGTTTACCTTGACGTCGCCATTGCTGCTGGCCGGCGGTTTGTCGATGGGCTTGTCCGCTTGGCGTTGGCTGCAACGCCAAACGTGACCATGCCCAGGATCGTGATCGAACCCAGGGGATGACTATCGCTTTCGGTAGTCGCCGCTACTTGAATCTCCGCCGTCCCAATGCTTTCGATTCTGATCGCGGCGTTGCCCAGCGCGTCGCGCATGCGTTTGCATCGCCGCTGCAGCGGCTTGCTCCATCGCGTTGGCAAGAATCTGAGCCATTGGATGGGCTGCCGCACGCGTAATTTTCTCTGCCGCAGTAGGCCCCCAACGCTGGGACGAGCGAATCCGCTCCCAGATCTCCTCGACATCGCGGACATTGCTTGCCCGATACAGATCATCGAGCACATCCAATGTCCCCACGAACTGCGAGCGTGAGGAATCGAACTGCAAAGCCCGAAAACGCTGGATCACTTGACCGAGGGTGTCCATCATTTTCTGCATGTGCACCAAATGATTACGTCGATCTTCGACCGTCTGTTTTAACGCGTCGATTTCCGATTCCACTCCCACCAAACGAGCCACGATTTGGTCGTCGGTCAGCTCTTGGGTTTGCTTCGCACGGTCGCGCAATTCACGGCTATTCATTTTCTCTAGCATCTTGCGAAAGACCGTGATCGCTTGCCGATAATAGGGTCCACGGGGGTCTTCGAGCTGCGTGAGTTCGGCTTCGATCGCATTCGTCTCTTCGACGGCGGCGTTAAGCAGTTTTAGCTGTGCGTCTCGTTTCGTCTGAATGCGTTGCGTTTGTGACACTTTCTCTTGCAACCCCAGTGTTTCGGCAACTTCATCGCGATGACGTTCCAACTCGTTCATCACCGTATCAAACGCGTCCCGATCGGAGGCGATAATCTCACGCATTTTCTCAGGCGTCTGTTGCAGAAACTCGTAGCTTTGTCGAGCCGAATGGAAATCAATGAACTTTGCTAACCATCGATCAGCACGTCGGGTAAAGCCTCGCTTGGTATAGCGTTTGGTACCAAAACGGCGATCGTACAAATAACGAAACAACGAACTGTTGTCATAGGCGGGCAATTTCCGCGCCGCTTCTTGATCGATCTCTTGCAAATTAGCTTCGGCGCGCTCCAACGCCGCTTCCGCCACAGCCGCTCGATCCGAAAGCTGAACGAAGGCCGCGGACTGACGAAGCGCCTGTTCGACTTCCTTGGCGGTCTGTTGCTGAGACTCCAACGCGGCATCGAAGTCGGCATTGATCGCGATCAATTCGGATTCAAGTTGCTCCCGTTTCGCATTGGCTTGCGAAAGCATCGCTTTCACACGACGTTCCTGATCCTCTTTTCGCATCAAGATGTCCGCGACACTCCCACGAACTTCGCCCCACGTTTCCTGAATCGCCTCGGCGCTGAGCTCCGGAAGGTAGTGTTCGGCGAGTTCCGCCAACGCGTCGCCGCGATGATCTTCCAAGCCATCGCGTTCCTCTCGGGAGGACGAGATACGCTGCCGCTCTTGCTCAAGACGCGTTTGCACATTGGCATACGCTTCAATCAATTGACGATGGACCACAGGACCAGAAATGGGCATCAGACGTTAAACCTTCCAACAAAGTCGAGCAAACAAGGTCGAGCAAACAAAAACGCGATCACCGCCTAGGCAAACAGAGACCATAACAAACCGCCGGTCGCCGCTAACGCAGCCGCACTCCACAGCATTCGATTTCGCCAAATCCAAAGATGGGCAATCAAGCTCTTCAGTCCCGGTTGGGGATCTTCGTACGTGTGCAGCGTCGCGAGGTACTGATCGATCGCAGCTTCGATTTCCGCCTCGCTAACATTGTCGCCTGAGAGCCGAGCCGCTCGCACCAATTTATTGCGTAGATTGGTGCGTGCGTCATCACGTCGAAACATCTCTTCGGCGGTCTCTCGCTGATCGCGCATCTCACGAGCGACGTCCATCACCCGCAAGGTTTCGTTGAGCGTCAAATTTTGCCCCGGCAACTCGATCTGGGACATCGAGTGCGGACGGGCCTGGCGTGGAGCCTGTTGCTGAGCGTTGGGGTTAGGCATGACAGGTAATACAGACAAAAATAAAGGACGGCAGTGAACTCGCCCGCTTATTCTATGCAATCCACCGTTTCTGCAGAGTACGCCAGTCGGTTGTGAATCCGGAAATCACGCACTTTCTACCGCCACCCTCGGTTTAGCCGGGACCGACCGCAGCGGTAGGCAGGTCGAGATTGCCACCAGGGGATCGGGCTTGCCACCGGGGATCGGGTCGCCATGGCCGCAGCCGACGTCTCGCTTCGCGGCGGAACCGCTCAAAGGATTTCCAGCGTCTCCGCTGCCGCCCCAGGCATGATTGCCAGCCAAGCTTTTTGCCCCTACCTTTATGGATACAACGACTCATCAGACGGGTATTATTTTTACCACCATCATCGTGGAGAATCACGGCATGTCCGATCAAGCTCAAGCGTCCGCACCGGAACCTAGTAAAAGTGAAACTCGATCGGCCTCGCAGGTCGCTACCGAGCGTGACTCTCAATCCATGCGAGAGTACCTTGATCGTGCCTTGGTCGTCTTGAAAAAGTTCGGCAGTAGCAGCGCGAACGAGGCGCCCCAGGAGTTGATTTCGTTGCTTGAAAGCGTTCGCCATTTGGATGAATCCAAAGTGATCGCCATCGCCGAAGTCATCAAGCATATGAGTTCCTTTAACGCGCTCGTCCGTGAGAATGTGGAAAGCATTCAAATCGGAAATCGCTACATGGACATCACTCAGTTATTCGATTCGGTCCGCGAAGACAGCAAACGACTGATCGGCCAATTGGATGATGGCAAGATTAGTGGTACCGAGAAAGTGTCCAATTGGTGGATGAAAATCCGCCGCGGCACGCCGAACGATCGCTTTGAAAAGATCGTGGAAATTTACGGTGAGGTTGCCAAAGACACCAAGGAAGCTCTAAAGACCGAAGAGCTGATCATGGATGCCTATATCGATTTCCGCTTCGCGCTCAAGGAAGCCGAAATTCTCTCGCGCGAACTGTTGGACATGCAGGTGCCGGTGCTTGACGCTGCGAAAGCAAATTTGTCGTCGGCCCAATCGGCGTTAGACAACTATGCCGGCAACGACGAAGGGGGCAAGAGTAAAGCCGAACTCGCTCGTGATGAATCGCGTCACCGCTACGAGAAAGAAGATGCAACGTACCAGTTGCTCAAAGACATCGCCGAGAACCTGCAGATCGGTTACGACGTCGGCGAAACGTTGATTACCAAACTGAAACAGACTCACGACGTGAAAGAGCGCGTGTTCCGTCGCGCGGTGACCTTCTTCACCACCAACGAGCACGTGTTCACAATCCTGGGGACGGTTTACACCAGCCAACATGGGCTTCACGAAGTCACTCAGGCGACCGAAGCGATGAAGACCGGGGTCAACAAAGGGCTCGAAGATATCGCCACCCTTGGCCGCAACCTCGAACGCGCCGCACTGAAGGCGGGATACGGGAGCACCATCGACCCGGAATCGGTACAGAAGTTGGTCGATGCGATCAGCGACTTCCAAGTGGAATCGCTGGAAATGATCGCCGACCTTCGCCGTGAAAGTGAAGAGAGCACTAAGGCGATCCGCAAGAGCGTCGAAGCGGGTAAGAAAAAGTACCAAGAAACCTTGGCCCGACACGCCCATGGACAACTGGCCGATCGCTAAAGCTCTCCATCCTGCAGGCTCGTTTCCATTGACGCCGTTGCCCCTTAGGTTTCAATAATGACGGGGGATTCAAACCGTAGCTGCGTTCGCAAGAACGCGGCCCACCGTCTGGCGACGGTGTCTACATCAAAATCAAAAATGCGCTAGTCTGAGTAAATTGATGGGCCCTCGCACCGGGGCACATACAACAGCGTTTCAAATGCTAACGCGAGCGCCGCCAACGCCCTCCGGCGATTATCGATAACACCGAATCGTTCCTGTCTAGCGGCTTGACCTACTCGACGCCAAAGCGGTGAACGGTCACTTCACGGAGCGTTTGTCCCGGGCGAAGCAGCGTACTGGGGAACGATGCATGGTTCGGCGCATCGGGATAGTGCTGCGTCTCTAAGCAGAACGCCTCGTGCCCGCCGGCGCCGGCCGAATGCTCGTCCCCCGTCAAGTGGTTGGCTGTGTAGAGTTGGATGGCCGGTTGAGTCGTTTCCACTTCAAGCGTGCGTCCCGAACTCGGATCGACCACGCGGGCCGCTAAACGCAAATGGCCGGCTTCTCCGCGAACCACCAAGCAATGGTCGTAACCCTTCGTCGCGGGCAGTTGATCGATGCGATCGCCCAACGCGGTGGGTTTTCGGAAGTCGAGCACGCTGCCATCGAGCTTGTTTAGTTTTCCGGTAGGAATCAAATCCTGATCCACGTCCAAGGCCTCATCGGCCTGGATCATGGCCACATGATTCAGTGCGGTGCCAGAGCCAGCGCCGGCGAGGTTCCAATAGCTGTGATTGGTCAAATTCAGATGGGTCGGTGCATCCGTCGTCGCGGTGAATGCGATTCCCAATTCGTTCTTGTCATTCCAGCTGTAATCGACGGTGACGTTCACCGTACCGGGGAACCCTTCTTGACCATCGGGGCTGGTTAATTGGAAGCGGACACCGACGGCATCTTCGCTCTGGTAGCTCTCACCCTCCCAAAATTGGTAGGTAAAGTTTTTGTTGCCACCGTGTAAATGATGTTTTCCAAGATTGAGGGTGACTTGGTAATCCGTGCCATCGATCGTAAACTTCCCCTGTCCGATGCGGTTACAGAATCGCCCCACAGTGCTGCCGAAATACGGATGCCCTGATAAATAGGGAGCAAGCTCCGCAAAGGCGAGGTTGACGTTTTCGACTTTCCCCTGCGAATCAGGAACATTCACCTCCAACAACGTGGCTCCCCAATTCATCACCGAGACATGATTGCCGTGCGAATTGGTCAAGGTGAAACGCGTCACTTCGCGATCATCCGCAGTCTTCCCGAACGGGCTAGTTTCAATCTTCATGGTTGGCAGGGCTTTTGCGATGGTTAGATTGGGAGCGAGTAACGCAATCGTGAGGACGCTCCATTGCACGGGCAAATTTAACACGCAGTATCTTTTTTGAGTATGTGCCACCCGACCGGGGCATGAACCGATCCGTTTTCAGCGATCTCCCATTTTATGACAACCTCATTCCAAACACGGCCCCTTACGATTGGCAACGTTTCGATTGGCTTTCCCGTCGTGCAAGCCGCATTATCGGGCTACAGCGACTTGCCGATGCGTGTGATTGCGCGTCGGCATGGCGCCAGCTATACGGTTTGTGAGGTGATGCTTGACCAATTCCTTGTCGCCCTCAGCAAGCGACAAAAGACCAAGCATTTCCTAGAGATCGATCCCGACGAACCACCGGTTGGCGGGCAATTGATGGGAGCCGAGCCAGAACAGTTTTCCGCCGGCGCGATGAAGTTGGTCGAAGCGGGATTTGACATCATTGATGTCAATTTTGGATGCCCCGTGAAAAAAGTGCTCGGTCGTTGCCGAGGCGGCTTTCATCTCTCGCAACCCTCCATCGCGATTGAGATCCTAAGGCGAACCCGAGATATCGTGCCCGATTCCATTCCCGTGACCGTTAAAATGCGACGCGGCATGGATGACACCGCCGAATCACGCGACGCCTTTTTTGAGATCCTCGACGGAGCCATCGACGCCGGGCTCGCTGCGGCAACCGTTCATGGCCGCACGGTCAAGCAACGCTACAACGGCCCGAGTCGCTGGGAGTTCCTCAGCGAAGTGAAGCAGCATGTTGGTGATTCGATCAAAATCCTCGGCAGCGGCGACTTGTTCTCCGCCCAAGATTGCCTGCGGATGCTTGAGCAAACCGGCATCGATGGCGTGACTGTCGCCCGCGGTGCGATTGGCAACCCATGGATTTTCACTCAGGCCGCAGCGCTGGCCAAAGGAGATCCGATGCCGCCACCGCCGACGCTTCATGAGCAAGCCAGTGTGATCCAAGAACATGTCAACCTTTGCGAACGAACGTATTCGCCCGAGCGAGCGCTGTTATTGATGCGAAAGCACTGCATCAAGTACTCGCAAAGCCATCCTGAGCACGAAGCGGTGCGGCACGATCTCGCCCGAGTGCGACTGCGTGAAGAGTTTGATGCCGCGCTAGAGCGTCACTACGGAACCGACGGTCCGGGCCGCTATGTTCCGGAAGACTATCACCGCAAACAAGCCGAGTAGCCTACGCTTGTTCCTCTTCCTCGATCCCTTCCTCTGCGCTCTTGTATTGGTCCAATCGCCGATACAGCGTCCGTGCACCAATTTTCAGAATCTTGGCGGCTTCCTCACGGTTTCCGCCAGTCAGTTTCAATGTTTCCTCGATGGCCCAGCGCTCCACGGTGCTCAACGGTTGGCCAATTAAGTTCGATTCACCTCCGATCACCAACGTCGTACCCTCGGCACTCTCGGGTGCTTCATCGGCGAGCTCCGGCGGCAAGTCATCGATGTCCAATGAGCCATCGGTATCGAGCACGACCATCGTTTCCACAAAATTACGTAATTGGCGAATGTTGCCGGGCCAATCGTAAGCAAAGAACCGCTTGGTCACCGCAGGGGTGAAATGCGCGGTCGCCTTTTCATGTCGTCGCAAAAACATTTTCCGAAAGTGATCCATTAACGGGATCACATCATCGCGGCGTTCGCGAAGCGCGGGCAATTCCACCGTGACGACCTTCAAGCGAAAGTACAAATCGTTGCGGAACACGCCCGATTCGATCATCGCTTCGAGCGGCCGATTGGTTGCCGAAATCAACCGCACGTTGACTTTGATCGATTTATTATCGCCCACACGCGTGATCTGGCTCTCCTCCAAAACACGCAGCAACTTGATCTGGGTGCTCATCGGCATGTCGCCGACTTCATCGAGGAACAAGGTTCCGCCGTTGGCATATTGAAACGCGCCGACTCGATCGGCGACCGCGTCGGTGAACGAGCCTTTCACATGCCCGAACAATTCACTCTCGACGAGATTCTCCGAGACCGCGCGGGTATTCAGGGCGACGATCCGCTTATTGCGGCGAGGGCTGTTTTGATGAATCGCTTGAGCGATCATCTCCTTGCCCGTGCCACTTTCACCGGTAATCAACACGGTCGCATCGGTCACCGCGATACGTCGCAAGCGATCGATGACCCCCTTCATCTTATCGCTGGTGTAAATGATCCCTTCGAATCCAAAACGCTCGTCGAGTCGCTGCATCAACTCGGTGTTTTGACGTCGCAGCGAGACGGCGTCCGCAGCCCGTTGCACGATCGCGCGCAATCGCGCCGGTGTGATCGGTTTCTCAAGGAAGTTGAAGGCGCCTTGCTGCATCGCTTCAACCGCCAATGGGACCGTCGCGTGCCCCGTCACCAGCACCACTTCACAATCAGGCAACTGCTTGCGAGCCAGATTCAAAATCTTCATGCCGTCAACATCGTTCATCACCATGTCGGTGATGATGATGTCGTACGTTTCACGCTCAACAAGCTTGGCCGCTTCAGGACCGCTGGTTGCCACCTCGCAATGATAACCAACCTTTTCCAGGCTTTCCGTCATCGCGCGTGCGTGCGCAGCTTCGTTGTCGACCACCAACAAACGAAGCTCACCTGGATCGTACGAGCGAGTCGAATCCGAATCGCTCGACGCGTTTTTATCTGCTAACTCGTCGCTCATTAATAACTCATTAGTATCAGTCCCGAAGAAACAACTTCGCGGCTAGAACAAACCTTGCGTCGATCAGAGCGACCGGGCGTACCGGGTTTGCAGCGATTCGACTTCCAACGATCCTTCGCGCATCGCCGTCATCGCTCGAATCGCGGCTTCGGCAGCAGCCACCGTGGTAATGCAAGGTACACCGCATTGCACCGCAGCCGAGCGAATCTTGCCTTCATCGGTTCGAGCGCCCTTGCCGCTCGGCGTATTGATGATCAATTGCACGTCGCCGTTTTTCAGGTAGTCAATCAGGTTCGGGTGCCCTTCGGCAAGCTTCTTGACGCGAGTCACCTTCACGCCCTCGGATTCCAATTTTGCCGCCGTCCCGCTCGTTGCAAGCAGTTCGAAGCCAAGCTCCGTCAAACTCTTGCCAAGCAGCACGACAGAATCTTTGTGCCGTGGCGCGAGGCTGAGAAAAATCTTGCCGGTCTCGGGTAACACCGAGCCCGCAGCGATTTGACTCTTCGCAAACGCGAGCGAAAACTTCTCGCTGATCCCCATCACTTCACCGGTGCTTCGCATTTCAGGACCGAGCACGATGTCGACGCCGCTGAACTTGCGGAAGGGGAAAACGCTTTCCTTGATCGAGACATGCCGTGGAATCGGTTCTTCGGTAACACCGAGCTCCTTGAGCGAGATGCCCGTCATCACCTTGGTCGCGATGTTTGCCACAGGAACGCCCGTCGCCTTGGCCACAAACGGTACCGTGCGGCTCGCACGCGGATTCACTTCCAAGATGTACAACGTCGGCTTATTGTCTTCCATCTTGATCGCGTATTGAATGTTCATCAAACCGATGACCTTCAACCGCATGGCCAAACGTTTCGTGGTCTCACGAATTTCGGCCAAAATCGGCTGCGTCAAACTGAACGGAGGAATCGCACACGCCGAGTCGCCCGAGTGCACCCCGGCTTCTTCGATGTGCTCCATGATTCCCATCAGCACACAATCGGTGCCATCGGCGATGGCATCGACATCCACCTCGGTTGCATCTTCGAGGAAACGATCGATCAAGACCGGTTGTCCATCGGCCACGATGAACGCTTCGGCGACATAACGCTCGAACTGCGATTGATCGTAACAAATCTCCATCGCTCGACCGCCCAGCACGAAACTAGGGCGAACCAATGCGGGGTAGCCAATCTTTTTGGCTTCGCGGCGGGCTTCGTCCATGTTGCGAGCGATGCCGCTTGGAGGTTGCCGCAAGCCAAGGTCTTCGATCAATTTTTGGAACAGTTCGCGGTCTTCGGCCGCTTCAATCGTTTCCACGCTGGTGCCAATGATCGGCACCCCTGCTTCCTTCAATCCGCGAGCCAAATTCAGAGGCGTTTGTCCTCCGAATTGAGCAATCACGCCGTCCGGCTTGATCGCGTCACAGATGTTGAGCACGTCTTCGATCGTTAACGGTTCAAAGAACAGCATGTCCGACGTGTCGTAATCGGTACTAACCGTCTCGGGATTGCTGTTGACCATCACGCTTTCGATGCCGATTTCACGCAACGCGAAACTGGCGTGACAACAACAATAATCAAACTCAATCCCTTGCCCAATCCGGTTCGGCCCCCCACCGAGAATGATGACTCGCTTCTTGCCTGATGGCGGCGGAAGCTCATCCTCGTGCTCGTACGTGCTGTAGTAGTACGGCGTATAGGCTTCGAACTCGGCGGCACAGGTATCGACGCTTTTGAAGACAGGTTTGACGTCCAAACTCAGCCGCTTGGTGCGAACCTTCAACTCCGTGGTGGACGTCATTTTTGCGATCTGACGATCCGAGAATCCTGTCCGTTTGGCTTGCCAGAAATCGTCTCGTGTCATCGCATCGATCGAACCGATCGCCAAGATGCGATCCTCTTCTTCGATGATTTGGAACATGTGATCGAGGAACCAAGGGTCGATATGAGTGAGCGAATGAATCTCCTCCATCGACATGCCGGCCTTCATTGCGTAACGCATGTAGAAGATGCGTTCCGCACCTGGCGTGCTGAGCTTGGCAACGATTTCGTCATGGTCCGATTGGTTTTCGGTCCCCCAGGTGTCACGGTTATCGCTACCGAGACCAAAGGCGCCGACTTCCAAGCCACGCATTGCTTTTTGAAGTGATTCCTTGAACGTCCGCCCAATCGCCATCGTCTCGCCAACGCTCTTCATTTGAGTCGTTAACGTGGCGTCCGCTTCGGGAAATTTTTCGAACGCGAACCGAGGCATCTTGGTGACGACGTAATCAATCGTCGGCTCAAAACACGCTTTGGTCTTCTTGGTAATGTCGTTGGGAAGTTCCCAAAGTCGGTAACCGATAGCCAACTTGGCCGCGATTTTTGCAATCGGATATCCCGTCGCCTTACTCGCCAAGGCACTCGATCGGCTGACGCGAGGGTTCATCTCGATCACGATCATGCGTCCGGTGCCCGGCTCGATCGCGAATTGGATGTTGCTGCCGCCCGTTTCCACCCCAATCTCGCGGATCACAGCCAACGATGCGTCACGCATCCGTTGATACTCTTTGTCGGACAATGTTTGTGCGGGCGCCACGGTGATCGAGTCGCCTGTGTGAACCCCCATCGCATCGAAGTTTTCAATGCTACAAATGATCACGCAATTGTCGTCGCGATCGCGGACGACTTCCATCTCATATTCTTTCCAACCGATGATCGATTCCTCGATCAATACTTCGGTGACCGGCGATTGATCGAGTCCATTTTGGACAAGCGAATCGAACTCATCCCGGTTGTACGCGATCGCGGATCCAGAACCGCCCATCGTAAAACTCGGGCGAACCACCGCGGGCAAACCGACAAGCGCCAACGCTTCACGCGCTTCTTGCAAGGTGTGAACGGTGCGTCCTAGACAGACATCCAGACCGATCTTCTCCATCGCCGCTTTGAACTGCTCTCGCTCTTCAGCCTTGGCGATCACCTTGGCGTTGGCACCAATCATCTCGACGCCGTACTTTTCCAGCACCCCGTTGGCCTCGAGGTCCATCGCGACGTTCAGCCCCGTTTGCCCCCCGAGCGTCGGCAACAATACATCGGGACGCTCTTTGGCAATGATCTTTTCGACCATTTGCCAAGTCAACGGTTCGATGTAAGTGGCATCGGCGGTTGCCGGATCCGTCATGATCGTGGCCGGGTTGCTGTTAACCAGCACAACCTCATAGCCCTCTTCGCGTAACGCCTTGCACGCTTGTGTACCCGAATAATCAAATTCACAAGCCTGCCCAATTACGATCGGACCACTACCAATTAGCAGGATTTTTTTGATATCGTCTCGACGAGGCACGGAGTTTTCCCGAGTTTTAGGGGGATGCGGTTAGTTCGAAATCTGACACGCTGGGCCGCAGACAATCCGGCGGCGGATCATCCGGGGAAACACGTAAGCCCCTACGTATGCAAATTGCCGCAAAGAATAGCAAAGAATCCCGTGTTGCCGTAGAGGTCACTTGGCGCTTAAACCACTTGCGCCGCAGATCAAGTCCTAGATCCACGGTGAGTGGCCCCCGCAGCGAGATTCTCCTTGCGGAGTGAGCCCAAATGCCGGTCCCATCAATTCCACCCTCATGATGCCGGATCCAGCAACTACCGTTCCGAGATGACTAAGCGGCCACCCAAAATGCCCCGTGGGACACCGCGGGGCAAAAAACCAAACTCCCCACGCCGTCCAATTCCCTCCCTCACGCCACTCGCCCACGCCGCCACTACGGACGACAGCAAAATGCCCGAGAAACACGATCGAGGCACTCAAATGCTTCGAACGGGGCACCTTTTTTCTTACCCTAAAAACAAGCCACCTTAAAACGCCCCCCCCGCGTGATGGCTGCGCGATTTAGAGCGACTTGGCGACTTAGGGGCTGTTTTAGGGCCGTCCGAATTTCAAGGGCTGCGATCCTTTCAAGGGCTGCGATCCCGACACGAAGGTCGTTCGAACGTATCGCTGTGCCTATTTGATCATCGAGAGGGGGCAAACACGGATCATCGTTTCGGGCAGGAGCCACGGCGTCATCAGCCGGTCACCCGAACAACGGTGCACGTCCGACAACCGATCGCAACAAATGCGACCCGAACAGGGGCAAAACCATGGCACTCGTGGTCAATTCCCCAGCGGTGTGCGGGTGGCCCAAAAGCTGGGGCGACCGGGAGTAACCGAGGGCGATTTTTCACCGCGAAGTAAAGTCATTCGTTAAGGGGATTTTAAATTCGAAGTGGCGAGGTGTGTAACAAACCAAGCCACCATGGCTTCGCTCGCCTGCTGCGCATCTTCGCCGTGAAAACGATGCCCGGCGTCATTGAACTCGATGAGTTCGCTCGCGACGTTGGCTTTTTCAAAAGCGGCCAGAATGTTGCGACTGTGCTCAATCGGCACCAGCTCATCTGCGGCTCCCGCCAACAACAGCGTCGGTGCGTCATCGGACGTGACATACACGAGTGGCGAGACCGACTCTGCCTGTTGAACGTTGATCTGTAGAGCCGGAAAACGGTCGTAGGCGGACAAACGCTCCGGAGCATCTTGAGCCATCACCCTCAAATCGCTCGGTGCGACGTAGGCCACCACGGCATCGACTCGGCTGCTAACTCGATCGATGGGGTCGTTGGCATCCGAATTTCCTTCGTCCGACGCCGTCCCCAGCATTAACGACAAATGCCCCCCCGCGCTGAGTCCGAAAACTCCAATTCGCTTCGGATCGATACCAAAATCCTCCGCGTTGCTGCGAATGAATCGAACACTGCGGCGCACATCCGCAACGGCTTCCGCGATGGAGAACTTGGGACTGCTGCCATGCCGTACCGCGAACACGGAAAAGCCATTGTCGGTCAACGGTCGGAAACGATACTGAGCCTGCTCGGGGGGCGTCCAACTGGAATACCATCCCCCACTGACCATAAACAAAACCGCCGCTCCGTTGGGGTTCTCCGCAGGAGTGAAAACATCACACGTCATCGCCAGCCCCAGTTTATGCCCGTAGACCACATCGGCGGCGATGGTGACGTCCCCCGCGTCCAATCGCGATGATAACGAGACAAACAGCACCGCAAACAACATCGCGAACGTTTTTCGCATCGGAATCCAACTTTCATCGAGAGGGTGAAATCGCAACGGTTCTCATGGCGACTCCCCTCTCGCCATAACGCAAGTTGCTAGCGAGACGACGAACCTCGCCATGCTCAATATAACCAGCGTTTTCCCGGGCACAGCTCAACTTCAAGGCCCGCACAGCTCGATTTCTAGGCCGTCCGGTCATCATTCCGGGGCCCGATGCGACTCAATTCTTTGCAAAAACTCAACAATTACTTACTGGACCCACCGAGGTACTCGCGGTTAGCATTGCAGCAGGGGCAGTTAAGAAAGAGGGGGTGCAGCCAGCATTCTAATCGCTACGTCCAACCGTCCAGGGGAAACGTCATGTCGCTGATCCAAAAAAGGTCTCGCTCGAATCGCCAGAATCTTCACTGGAGTATCGCTCCACTGGAACAACGCCTGCTGTTGGCGGGCGACGCGGGGGTCGCCGTCGCCGAGGCAATCCCTGCCGAAGTCGCTGCTCCGGCCCCCCCCCACTCGCTCACGACGACCCACCAAAGCGCCAGCGTAGATCCAGATCAGGCGGTCGCCACAGCGGTCCACCTCGTCTTTGTCGATGCCGCCGTCGAAGACCTCGACACGTTAATCGATGCGATCGAGTCCCCGTTTGAAATCGTGTTGCTTTCGCCAGACTCGTCGGGCGTTGCTCAAATCACCGATGCGATGGCGAACCACGCCTCCGTGGCAAGCATTCATTTGATCGGTCATGGTCGCGCCGGCGCGATCATGCTTGGCAACGAAATGATCGACGAAGCAACGCTGCTATCCCACGCCGCGGAGCTACACCGGTGGTCCGAATCGTTGACCAAAGAAGCGGATATTTTGCTCTATGGTTGCGAAACCGGAGCTCAACAAGAGGGTGCAAATTTCATCAAACGTTTGGCGAGATTGACTGGCGCTGACGTCGCCGCGTCGAGCGACACGACCGGACATCGATCCAAGGGCGGCAATTGGGAACTCGAACGAAGCGTCGGAATGATCGACTCACCGTTGCCCTTCGCAAACGAGTTTCGCAATACTTACGACGCCATTCTGCCGGTGACGATTCGCGCGGCCGGCACCACCAACGAAGAACAAATGCTGTTGCAAATCGATGGCGTCACCGTGGCGACCTACGACAACGTCGGTGGCAATGCCTCCAACGACACCTTCGTCAACTACACTTACAACGAAGACGGCATTAACCCCAATCAAGTCCGCATCGTATTCACCAATGACCTTTATGATCCGGCCAACGGGATCGATCGCAATCTGCGAGTGGACAGTATCAACATCGATGGCGTGACCTACCAAACCGAAGACCCCAGCGTGTTCTCCACCGGCGTCTGGTTACCCGAAGATGGCATTGAACCAGGTTACCGAACGAGTGAGTACTTGGCCTCCAACGGTTACTTTCAATATGCCGGCGAAAGCAACAACGAAGGCTCGTTGATTGAAATTCGAGCGATGGGCCAAGAGGGGACGGAACAGTTTGATTTGCAAATCGATGGCCAAACCGTTGCCTCCTACGACGCGACAACGTCATTCGATTTCTATCAATTCCGCAGCGGCACCACGGTCACGGCGGACCAGATTCGGGTGGTGTTCAAAAACGATTTTTATGACCCAGCCAACGGAATCGATGCCAATTTGACCGTCGACTACATTTCAATTGATTCGAGCCGATTCGAAACCGAAGCACCGACGGTTTATTCCACCGGAGTTTGGAAGGAAGCCGACGGCATCGCGCCCGGATTCCGTGAAGATGAAACCCTCGCCACGAATGGTTATTTCCAATACGCCGAGCAAAGCACCACGAATCCTGGCGTGATCGCGTTGGACACCAGCGTGATCCAAGTCAACGAGGCGGCCGGTTCGGTAACCATCCAAGTCAATCGAACCACGGGAAGCGACGGTATCGTCAGCGTCGACTACCAAACGCTAGGCAACACGGCGGAAGACGGAATCGACTTTCAAGGGCAAAGTGGGACGTTGACCTTTGCCGACGGACAAACGACGGCCAGTGTGGTCGTGCCCATTATCGCAGACACCTTAACCGAAGGGAACGAATCGTTCTCCTTTGCGATCGACAATATCCAAGGAGGTGCAACGATACTGGCACCACGAACCGCGACAATCACCATCCGCGATGATCAATTGCCAAACTACCCCTCCTTTGTCGGCGCGACGGGCTTAGAGCTCAATGGCGATGCGTCGATCAACGGCTCGGCATTGCGCTTAACCGGCGCGCAAGAATTGGTTGCGGGCACCGCATTTTACCAATCTCCTCTTCCGCTCGGCGCGGACACCTCCTTTGTGACTTCGTTTCAATTTCAATTGACCGGAGGCAATGCAACCGCAGGTGCCGATGGGTTTACGTTCGCACTGCAAAATGCAGCGAACGGAGCGAATACCGTGGGGAACGAAGGCGGCGGGCTTGGAATTGACGGCGTCTCCAATAGCGTTGCGATTAAGTTCGATACGTATCAAAACCCAGGCGATCCCAATGACAATCACGTCGGCATTGTCGTCAACGGAAACGTCGGCGCGGCATTGAACAACCGCAGTGCGGCGTTCGACCTCAATAGCGGCAACGTGTTGACCGCGTGGATCGAGTACAACGGCTTTACGAACGAGATGGATGTCTTTCTGTCCGATGACGTGACTCAGCCCGACACACCGATGGTCTCGGCAGTGATCGATTTGCCAAGTTTGATTGGGAGCCAAGCGTACGTCGGATTTACCGCTGCGACGGGAGACCTCACTAACGTTCATGAAATCATGAACTGGCAATTCACCACCGATGTTCCGGAACCCAACGATCCACCACCGACGGGAAACACCTTGGTGACGCAAACGGTTCTCTCGGGTTTGGTCAAACCGACATCCCTCGACTGGACCCCGGATGGTCGGAATCTGTACGTGTCCCAGCAAGATGGGATTGTGCGTGTGGCGCGTGACGGTGTTTTGTTAGCGACACCGACACTTGATTTCACCGCTCATGTCAACGGAACTTCCGATCGTGGCTTGCTTGATATCGCCGTGCACCCTGATCTCGAAGCCAATCCGTACTTGTACTTGCTGTACACCTACGATCCGCCTGAGGTTTACCAGCACCTGAACGACGAGCTTGCCCGCCCCGACGGCATCGGCAATCGCGCCGCGCGGATGACTCGCGTGACGCTCGATGCAGCGACCGACTACACCACCATAATCGCCGACAGCGAAATTGTCTTACTGGGCACCAACAGCGTGTGGGACAACTTCAATGCCTTCGTCAACAGCACCACGGACTTTGATGAACCGCCGGCGGGAATCCTGCCCGATGGTAGTAACCTGCGTGACTTTATCGCCACGGACAGCCAATCGCACACCATCGGTTCTATCGAATTTGGTACCGATGGCGCGTTGTACGTCTCCATTGGGGATGGCACTTCATACAACCGTGTCGATCCGCGGACCGTTCGCGTTCAAGACATCGACAACTTGAGCGGCAAGATATTGCGGGTCGACCCGCTCACCGGCGCGGGGTTGGCGGACAACCCGTTCTTTAATGGGGATCCCGACGCCAATCGTTCAAAGGTTTATCAGTACGGGATGCGAAATCCATTCCGCATTGCCTTGGATTCGCAAACCAACCAATTGTATGTCGGCGACGTCGGTTGGACCTCCTGGGAGGAAATCAATTCCGCGGAGCCCGGCGCCAACTTTGGTTGGCCTTATTACGAAGGAGGCAGCGGCGTGAGCAACCGTACGAACAGTTACCAAGATTTACCGGAGGCCCAAGCGTTCTATGCCAGCGGAGAACCTGTGGTCGCATCGTTGTTTGCGTTGAACCATGCCGCCACCGGAATCAACGCCATCGTGCTGGGCGACGTTTATCACGGCGACGCGTATCCCGAGGAATACGAAGGCGACCTGTTCTTCAACGATCTCGGGCAAGGAATTGTTCGGAATATCAACTTTGATGCCTCGGGGGCGATCACCAGCGTCGATACGTTTACCACCGGAGCGAATGTCGTGGTGCAAATCGCTACCGGGCTCGATGGAAACTTGTATTTCGTCGATCTCGACGATGGCATCATCGGCCGCTGGGTGTTCGTCTAGACTCCACGCCTAAACCTCACGATGAGGAGGTCCCCGCAAATCCTAACGCGTCGGGTTGTGAAAGATCCAGGCGTTTGTCCGCACGGCTATTGATTGAGCGCAAACAAAATCAAATTCGCCACAATCTTGGCGGCGTCTTCGGTCGGATAGCCTGGGCATTGGACGGAGTTCTGGCTCTCTAGGGCACAACTAATATCCAGCGGCGAGAAAAAGACGTTGGCCATATTGTCGACCGTGGCAAACTCAATGACAGGGGCTCCGGTGCGACGATCGATCACTTGCCCCGCTCCCCGATCAGTCGGCTTGCGGATCGTCACCGAAGTGATGTCAAAACCGCCAAACGCATCGGTCAAGGCACGATGCGAACTCGGCATCGTTTGCAACGGTGAATCGGGCAGTAGCAAGCTCAGCTGATGCCGAAATGATTTCGCAAACGCCTCGTTTCCGCAAATCGCCGTGCCCACAACGAAGCCGCCATTTTGGATAAATTCAGCCAACCCCTTGCGCTGATCTGCGGTCAATTCAAACTCCGTACGACCATGCAACCAGAGCACGGGGACGGAGTTCAGCCCTTTCGCTTCGATTCGAATCGGCTGATCCGCAGCGATAATCTCGATCGGAATCCGCTGACGAATGAGATCCGCGGCGTTGGGAATCGCTCGCCGAGCCTCTTCGCCTCCCGCATCGAGCGACAACATTGCGATTTCGATCGTCCCCCGAGTTGGCTGCGGAGCATCGCTGGCGTCCAACACCACGCGTTTGTCGAGTTTATCCTTGAGTTCGCGTCCGGTGGCATAGGCGATCACGTTTTCGCCAAGTCGGATCGCGAGGTCAATTTGCTTGCGTGCCGATTCGGAAACCTCACGGCGTGAGAGCAACACATCGCTCAATTCCCAACGGCACGACAATGAATTGGGAACGTAGAACACCGCGGTTCGGCAACATGCCTGAACCCCGTAGACCCAAAAATCGTCGCCGATCAAGGGAATCGCCGCCGGGTCCACTTCGTGTTGGGCAAACCAGACCGGATGGCTCGGCGGCAAACGGTCCAGCGGTGCTCCTTCAAACCAAGTCGCACACAATTCTCGCACGCTTGCTTCAAACGCCGACGCATCACCACAACCGTCGCCGCCGTCAGCTTCGAACAAAATCGTGCCGCCCTGTTCGATGTATTCGCCCAGGTTCTTCACCAACGGCTCCGAAAAATTGAGTGCATTTTTCCCGCGAATCATCAGCACGGGCGTTTGCAATAAATCTTCGACCGTGGCGACCGATTGCTTGTCGGGTTGGCCGATGATCGTTTGCCAGGTGAGATCGCGCCCCCAATCTCGCTCGACATGACGCACCAAATGCTTCACCCCTTCGGGATGCGATCGCCATTGATTGCTAGGTTGGCTATCGTATTGCAACTGGCCCACGACGACTTGTCGTTTGCCTTTACTGAGGAACAGCAATGCAAACGAAGTCGCGATATCCCGATTGCTTTCCATCGGCGCCGCCCCTGACCAAAACCCTTGGAATTGGTCATGCACGGCGAGTAATTGTTCGGCACCTTCGCGATACCAATCGTGACCGCCGATGAACCGTCGCCCCGACAACCGTCCGACGCGTTCGAGTGCATACAGGTAGTAGAAAAAGGTCATCGAATCGCCACCTGGATTCACCTCGGTGGTAAATCGATCGCCCAGCCATTTCAATCCAGCCTCGACGGGATCCTTCTCAGCGGACTCGCTACCACAGCACTGGATTTTGTCACCCGCAATTTTTGAACTGCCCCCGGCCGTCCCATCGCGGCCGATGATCATCGATGCAATCCCCGCACAGGTCATACTTCCGGTCGCCGGCTGGCTGCTGCCGTAACCCCAGCCCCCATCGCTGCGCTGGATCGTTTGCCAATAGGCGATGGCGCGCTGGAACACCTCCGCTTCAATCTCGATACCGCGATCTTTTGCCGCACCGAGCGCCAGCACCGCGAACTGCGCATTAGAGGGGTCGCCGTTGCCCATCCCACGCCCATAGCTCCAACTTCCCACGCGATTCGCTGGCACGCCCTGGTTGCGTTGTGAATCGATTAACCAGCGCACGTTGCGGCGGATGCGATCCAGGTCACCGGCGGCCCCCAGTTGACAATAAACGAGCGTTTGCAGGGCGACCGAATACGTTTCCTCGGGCTCGAACAACCTCAGATAACGCATCGCCCGCACCATATCGGGGTCATCGCGTGAGACGCCTGCGTTCAACAGAGCCAACGTGCAAAGCGAGGACAAACCGCACGATTGGCTGCCATACTCGTTCCAGCCCCCGCGTTCATTTTGCGAACTGCGAAGATAGGTAACCCCGCGATCGATCGCTCGCTGGACACTGGCCGGATCAATCGCCGCCGCAGTCCCCGAATGGAGCCCCCCCAGCCCCAATAAAAGGCCTACAAAAAGCAGGGTTCCAAGCTGACGTCCTCCCGCCATCTTCGTTAGCAGTCTAAGATACTTCGACGAGAAGGTTTCCTGTACCTCGGCAAAGGAATGTACGTTTTTCATCATGGCTAGTCCCCCTCCTGCACCCAATCCCCCCCAACCGAATCAACCGGCCCGGAATTTGGGTGACGTGTTACGCGAGTTTTCTCAGCACCAACAAACGATGCGTGCCGAGCTTGGCAAAGTCATTGTGGGGCAATCCGATACGATCGAGCAACTGCTTGCCGCAATCTTTACCCGCGGCCATTGCTTGCTCGAAGGCGTGCCCGGACTCGCCAAAACGTTGATGGTTAGCACGTTGGCCGAAATCCTTGACGTCTCATTCAAGCGAATTCAGTTTACACCCGACCTGATGCCCTCGGATATCACCGGCACTCAGGTGATGGAAGAAAATGAGTCGGGGAGGCGAAGTTTCCGCTTCGTCCAAGGTCCCATCTTTACCAACATTCTGCTCGCCGACGAGATCAACCGCACGCCGCCCAAAACCCAGGCGGCCCTGCTCGAAGCGATGCAGGAGCGCCAGGTCACCGTCGGCTCCGAAACGTATCCCTTGTCCCCTCCCTTTTTCACGATCGCGACGCAAAACCCCATTGAGCAAGAAGGGACCTACCCGCTTCCCGAAGCTCAACTCGACCGTTTTATGTTTAACATCAAAGTCGGTTACCCGAGTGCGAGTGAAGAAGAACAAATTTTGACTTCGACGACGCGTGGCGAATCGCACACGGTCAATAAAGTGTTATCCTCGCGAGCGATTTTGAATATCCAAAAGTTGGTTTCCAGCATCGCCGTCAATCCGCTGGTGATTCGCTATGTCGCCCAGCTCGTGCGCGCCACGCGTCCGAAAGACGAAACCGCGCCGTCCTACATACGCGAATTGGTCGATTGGGGAGCCGGACCCCGCGCGGGACAAAACTTGATCAACGGCGGGAAAGCGATCGCCGCGATGAACGGGCGATTCAGTGTCGATCCGAGTGACATCCAACGGATCGCCAAGCCAGTGCTGCGGCACCGCATCGCCACCAATTTCCAAGCCCAAGCCGAAGGCATGGATACCGACGCGATCATCGACCGTCTGCTGCAAGACATTCCCGTTCCCGCTCCGGAAAAAATGACGAAGTAGTTTGGTGGCATCGCTCCTGTCCCCCGAATCGATCCAACAAATCCAACGACTCGATCTTCGAGCGCGGATGGTCGTGCGTGGATTTTTACAAGGGTTGCACTCCAGTCCGTTCCACGGATTTTCCGTTCAATTCAGCGAACATCGACGCTACAACCAAGGTGACGATCCGAAGCTGATCGATTGGTTGGTCTACGCCAAAACCGACAAGTACTACGTCAAACGCTACGAAGCCGAAACGAACCTAACCGGCTATCTCGCCATCGATCTCTCCAAGTCGATGGGATTCACCGAGAGCCAAAGTATGACCAAGTTTGAATACGCCACCTGCTTGGCCGCATCGTTGACGTACTTGATGACAATGCAACAAGACCCCGTGGGCTTGTTGACCCTCGGCGAGAAAGTCCATGCCGAGTTGCCCGCGCGAAGCCGAAGAGGCCATCTCGGCGATGTGATGGCGCGGTTGAGCCAATTGAAACCCGAGGGCAACACCAACCTAGCGGTATCGCTGACTCAAGTCGCGGCAATGCTAAAGCATCATTCCTTGGTGATGCTGTTTACGGATTTGCTAGACGATCCCGAAGCGACCCTGTCCTCGCTCGCTCGACTTCGCCATGGCGGTCACGACGTGATCGTTTTTCACGTTTTAGACGCAGCCGAAGTGAACTTTCCGTATGACGGTCCCGTTCAATTCCAAGACAGCGAAACGGGCGAGACGATCACGGTCGATGCGACCGGGTTCCGCGAAGATTACCTTGCGCAATTGGATGCGTTTCGCGAAAACTATCGCGAGCGCTGTGCCAAATTGCGAATCGATTACGTCCCGTTGGATACCAGCATGCCGTTCGACAAAGCATTAACGGAGTATTTGATGCAGCGACAAAAATCAAAATAAGGAACGAGCGGAAAATAAGTGTCCCGTTTCGAGTAGGGCCGGTTCCTACCGGCCGTCCCTAACGGCTCGATGGAGTCGGCCGGTAGGAACTGGCCCTACGCTCTGACAACGCTTCAATATACAACAGTTCATTCCCGCTCGATCCCAATGTGAAACGGTAAGATAAACTCGTGACATTCTTAAATGCCACTCTGATGCTCGGTCTCGCGGCAATCGCCGTCCCGATCGTGCTGCATTTTTTGTCGCGCCGCGAACCGAAGAAGGTGCTCTTTCCATCGCTGCGTTTTTTAACCCAGCGATACGAAACCAATCGCAGCCGTTTGCAAATCCGCCGATGGTGGTTGCTCGCACTACGCATTGCAGCGTTGGCGGCAGTCGCGTTTGCCTTCGCTCGGCCCATCATCCACCAATCTCTCTCACTGACCTGGATCACGATCGGTTTGCTCGCTGCGGCCGGCGTGGGGTTACTTATCCTAGCCGGCTTGGCCGTTTCCCGTGGTCATTCTGCCCCGCTGCGTTATGCGTTGGCCAGTATCGCGATCCTCGCCCTGCTGACGGCGCTACTGTGGGGCGGCCTGACCTACGCGATGGGACCGCGTCCGGCGACCGATTCGGCCACCCCGATTGCCCTGGCCATTGTGATCGACAATTCCGCCACAGCGAACTGGAAAACCAACGACGACGATCGCATCGGGCGAATCAAATCGTTGGCCGACTGGATCGTCGCCCGCGTGCCACGCACCAGTCGAATTGCGGTCGTCGATCGGTCGCCCAGCCCAGCGTCGTTTGCCCTGGACAGCAGCAGTGCGATTTCGCAAATCGAGCAAACCGATCCGCTTGCCGTCGCCCAGCCGATCACCGGGCGTATCGAAGCAGCGATCCGTCTGGTGCAATCGAGCGATTTGTCATCGCGAGCGGTGATCGTGATCAGTGACCTCAGCGAATCAAGCTGGCAAGATGCAATCGATAGCGACGCCACAAGACAATTAACGGCAACCGACCCGGCCGTGAACTTGACGCTATTTGACCTAGGTGACTTTGCGGGCACCAACCGGTTTCTCTCGTCGCTTCAAGTTTCCGACTTGACGCCCCCTGCCTCGACGGCCGTTTCGATTTCGGCACGTGTGGGTTTGTCGGGTAACCTTGCAGACCAAACGCAATCGCTCACCGCCGAGCTACAAATGTACGATTCCGATCCGGGGTTGCCGTTGTTGCGTGACGGCCAAATCCAACGACCGACGCTGCGCAGTGTCGATCGCACCAATGTTCGTTTGAGCGGAACCGGTACCAGCGAAATCTTATTGACCGCGCCTCCCATGGAGACCGGTACGCATCATGGTCAAATCCGCTTGGTCGGCACGGACCCACTGGAGATCGATGACGTGCGTTACTTTTCGATCGAAGTCTTACCCGCCTCGCCGATTTTGATCGTCAGCGAAAGCGACGAAGAAGCTCAAGTGCTCGGACAATCGATCACCGCGCCGTTGTTGATCGACGATCCCAACGCCGAGTACCACGTCGAGACGATTCGTTATCGCGATTTCGCCGTCGTCCGGCTCGCCGATTTTGCCGCCGTGATGTTGCTAGACCCACCCAATCACGCACTCCATGATCCTCAGTTGAAGCAGTATCTCACTCAGGGAGGTGGCGTATTTGTGGCGTTGGGACCGGCCGCCGAAGCGACGTCCACCGTATCCCCAACGTGGCCCAAACTCGTTCGTCGCTGGCGAATCCCTTCGCCGGGCACGTTTTTTCAACCGCTAAACCAATCTCACCCATTGCTCTCCCCGCTCAGCGAGATCTCCGGCGGCGTGCCTTGGAACCAATTTCGAATCGCTCAGTATTGGCAACTTGAAACGGATCCCAAAAAACCAGCTGCGACACGCACGCTGGCCACGTTTGCAGGCACCGAACACGCTTTGTTGATGGAGATCATCAACTCCGACACCCCATCCCAAGGCCGTGTGGTGATGATGACCACCCCGATCCCAGCGTTGGCCAATACGACCCGTCCTTGGAACGATTTGTTTAGCGGCAACGACGCCTGGCCGGCGTTCTTGCTGGTTCGACAATTAGCCGATTATTTGACCCAGCGGACCGCTGCGATACGGTCGCCTTTGGTCGGTCAACCTCACACCATCCCCATCGACACGTCGGTCGCAAGGTCAGCGACCACGCGTGCCTCGGCCACGGCGGAGGATTCCTCTCCGGAACCACAGCTTGCACCGCAAGCGAGCGAACGGCTGACACAGCGATTTCAATTGTTTCCCCCCGGCGATACCGGGGTGGTTCCGATTGATGTCGACATCGATGTCAATCAATTCACGGTCACCAACCTCAATGTGCCTGGAACGTATTGGGTCCGTGGGAAAGGACTCAACTCCGGCTTCTCGGCGAATCTAGCGGATACGGCCACCCGGCTAACCCGTGTCGATCCCGATGCGCTGTTAGCGGCATTTGCTAACGAAGAGGTGCGTTTAATCACCGCGCGTGAAGAGATCGACCTCAGCGGCGACCAAGACAATCAACGGGTCTCGCTGCACTCCCCCGCGATGTTGTTGGCATTGATTGTGTTTCTGTTGGAGCAAATCTTGGGCAACCGTTTCTATCGCAATCGTGACTCGAGCCGTTCCCCCAGCGGGGTTTCGTCGGCCACGCAGGGAGCGACCACGTGAGTTCCTTTTTAATCGAGCCAATTTACGACTCCGCCATCGTCGCCGTCATGGTGTCGTTGATCGTCGCAGCCGTGCTGGTGCTGGTAACACCGCCGACGGAAAACCGTTTTCATCGTCGCTGTTTGATCGCACTGCGTGGCCTGGCCGCCTTCATTTTGATGCTGGCCTTGTTTCGTCCTGGCTTGGTCCAGACCGACACCCGTCCGGCCGATGCGACCCTCGTCGTTGCGGTCGACACCTCGCGCAGCATGACCTTTCCCGACGACGAACGAGGCGATCGTTGGACCCATCAACAACAAGCGTGGCGCGAACTCGCCTCGGGCATCGCGGCACTCGACGAATCGATGAGCGTTCGGTTGCTCGGCTACGACAAAACCGCGACGGCATTGGATGATGCTTCGCCCACCGCGTTAGATACCATCACCCCCAAGGGTGACTTAACCGATTTGGCCTCCGCCGCGACCGCAACGATCGCAGCAGCCCAGGGTCAACCACTTGCCGGGGTCGTCTTGATGGGCGACGGCACGCAAACCGCTCCGATCGCAGGGGCCGGTGCCGAGCGCATCGCCCAAACGCTCAAGACGTGGGGGGTCCCCCTGTGGACCGTACCGATCGGGCCCGCAGGTGGCCAATCGGCAAACCGCGATGTCGGCATCGATGCGTTGCCCGAGAGTTTCTCGCTGTTTGCTAAAAACGAATTTGAAGTGAATTTCCAGGTGCAATTGCGAGGTTTGGCAGGCACCGAAGTCCCCCTGCGTCTGCTCTGGATTGACGAACAAGGAAAGGAAACGGTGGCGGCCGAAAGGCGTGTGATCGCCGAAAAAGCCAGCGAGGTGAAGGGCATGACGATCCAAGTGATTGCCCCCGATCCAGGCGTCTATCGCTTGAATGTCGAAGTCGCACCGCAATCGGGTGAATGGGTCACGTCTAACAATACCCAAACCGCGTTTGTCAATGTGCGCGAAGGGGGCGGGCGGATCTTGTATCTCGAGGGCACCGCGCGGATGGAGCAAACGTATCTCCGTGCAGCGCTGCGGCGATTCCCGGATCTCGATTTAACCTACCAATGGATCCCCAGCGACACCGCGTCACGATGGCCCGTCGGCATGCGAGATTGGTTTCAAAAAGGCAAGTTCGATATTTACATCATCGGCGATTTGGACGCCGATGCGATTGGGCGCAAACAACTGGAACAACTGGCCCAAACCGTTTCCGAAGGGGCGGGCTTGGTGATGCTAGGTGGCTACCACAATTATGACGCAGGAGGTTACGCGAACTCGCCGTTGGCCGATGTGCTGCCGATCAAACTCGACGCCTCACGTCGGATCGACATCGCATCGGACCGTGGGGCGAGCGTGAGACAGCAAATCGAAGGGCCAATCACGATGAATCTCGCTCGGGCTCATCCGATCACCGACCTGGGCGGTAGCGATCCTGCGAAGATCTGGGCATCGCTGCCACCATTGCCTGGCGCCAACCGCTTCGTCGGCCCCAAGGTTGCTCCCGGCGTCCAAGTGCTACTTGAAACCCCAGAAAAGGATCCGCTGCTCGTCGTCGGCGAGTACGGCCAAGGACGAACAGCCGCGATCGCATTCGATTCGACTTGGCGGTGGTGGCGTGAAGGGCAAAGCGAAGTCTACCGCCGTTTTTGGAGACAGGTCGCGCTGTGGCTGCTGTCTCGCCAAGAAGATTCCGGGGACCGAATCGTAATCGAGCTCGATTCGCGACGGTTCGCCAACGAAGATCAAACCGAATTTCGAGCACGCTTCACGTCGCTCGCCCCCGAACCCTCGGCGGAGCCATCACCCGAGCCATGGATCGCCGAGGTCATCGACGCGAACCAGCAAGTGACCGTGATCACCGACACGGCGAAATCGACACAAGCGGGGGGCCAATCGATGTCAGGCAAGATCCCCGAACTCGCCCCAGGGTACTATCGTTTACGAATCCAGCCTGAGAATGAAAAGTCGAACCTCAAAGCCGAAACATTGGCGTTTCAAGTGATTGACCAAAGTCGTGAAATGGTGATGCCCGTGGCCGACCCCGGCTACTTGCGACAATTGGCCGAGATCACCCAAGAGCACGGTGGCGGTGCGTTTTCGTTCGAACAGATCGACCAATTGGTCCAACGAATCGCCGATCGTCGCCAACAAGCCGAAGCTCCCGTCGTCGAAAAACATACCCTCGGCGACGACCCGCTCAGCGGTTGGCTGTTGTTTGTGGTATTCGCCGGTGCGTTGTCCACCGAATGGACATTGCGGCGGCGATGGGGATTGGTCTGATCGTCGCGGATCGCTCCGCGATCTTGGCGAGTAGCGGAACGGACTCGGCTACCACAACAAATTGTGAAGCGGGTTGCATTGGTGGCTTTGTGGTTCGCTGCGCGTAATGATCGCGGAGCGATCAACGACAATCAATTCACACTAAACGGAGGTGGGAAGGGTTGATCGCCTCGGGATCCCGATTCCCCGTTCTGTTCTTCAGAAGAAACCGAGTGCAGATTGACCTTACCGCTGCGCAGCAAACGCACCAATTCGGTTGCCCGGTCATCGACGTCGGCAATGCCCAACAATCGCAATTTTGCTTCGATTTCAAACGGCAAGGTGTAAGCGATGATATCGGTGATGGGCCCCAGTCCCATTTGGCCGGCCATCAATTCATGCAAACTCTTTGAAGCCTGCTTGCTGGACGGAATCACGGTCGCAAACGCGTCGAGAAGTTCTTTCTTTAACTGTGTTCGCGACTCCGCACCGATCGGCGGATAGAAATCGGATCGCACATCGACCTCGGCAATGCGAAACGAACGCCCCGCGTCGATTTCGCGAGTGATCTTGGCACGCTTCACCCCGACCAACAAGATATTGTGTCGATCGTTGTCTAATTCCGCATGAGAAACAATGCGTCCGATACAAATCGTCGTTGCGACCGGAGGTTCGCCATTGGCAACCGCGGAGATCCCTCCGGTCAACGTTGCCATCGCAATCAAGCGATCCGATGCCAATGATTCGCGCAGCATCTCGCAATATCGAGGTTCGAATAGATGCAAAGGCTGCATGGCATGTGGAAACATGACCAATTCAGGTAACGGAAACAGACGCACCCGACCGTCAAAATCATCGGGCAACTGAATCACATCCTCTAAATCATCCATCAACTTATTCGCACCTTGTGGTTATCCGAGCCTCAACGAGCTTGAAGCCCCCGCGAACTCAGGGAACCCGCGAACTCAGGGAATAGGAGACCTGCGCGACCAGCGCACCATTCTAAGAACCAATCCTCTAAAAACCATTGCTGCACGCCGCGCCACCCCGCTACGGAGGGTTAAGTTTCTTGAACCGTCTTCGCGACGATTCCGCCTCAGCCCCCCCACGGAATATACACAAGCAAAACTCTTACCAAGATTCTAAACGCATTTCATTTTCGCATATTAACGTTTGGAGGCGTTAAAAACGACCTATTCGGCAACGTGGAGGAAAATATCCTGACGCGTCCGCTCTCGATGCCGCCCAAATCATTGACGCCGCCGAGGTCCTGGCCGACAATCACGGCAACGCACTCATTGGCATCGCACCCCCATTCTCTACTCTGCTGACGGATTGAAAATGCTTCTTTCGGGTGAAGAAATCAAGCGAAGGCAAAACGACTCGATTGTGATCGAGCCCTTCGAAGAAAGCCGCGTCAATCCCAACAGCTACAATCTCGCGCTTCATCACGAATTACTGGTGTATGAAGAGGTGATTTTGGATACCGCGACCCCCAACCGCTATCGCCGGTTGGAGATTCCTGCGGAAGGGATCACGCTACAACCCGGATTGCTATATCTCGGCCGCACGGTGGAGCATACGGTCACCAATGGCTTGGTGCCGATGATCCAAGGCCGCAGCTCGCTGGGACGACTCGGGTTGTTCGTCAATCCAGGCGGAAGCTTGGGCGACGTCGGTTACTGCGGCACCTGGACGCTAGAGATGCATTGCGTCCAACCGGTTCGCATTTATGCCAACATGCAAATCTGTCAAATTTACTATTTGCAGGTCGAAGGGGAGTGCCCCTCCTACGACACGGGAAAATATCAAAACAGCTCCGATATCCAACCCAGTTTGATCTATCGAGAATTTGGTAGCGAAGACCGCGACGCTCAAATGGAATTGAACTTCGACGAACTGCTGCACCGATCACGCTAGACTCCCGCTTCGATGCGGTGGTCCGATGGATCTCGAAACTTATAGCCCACCCCGCGTACAGTTTGCACCACGTCGGCGTGCGTATCGAGCTTCTTCCTCAGCGATCGAACGTGAACGTCGATCGTCCGCTCCAATACGAGGGTATCTTCCCCCAGTGCGACGTCGATCAATTCGCTTCGCGAGAACACGCGACCGGGTTGGCGAAGCAAACATTCGAGCAAGCGAAATTCGCTTCGCGTCAAATGCACCACCTCGTCGTCCACCGTCACACGGTAACGAACCGGATCGATCGCCACGCCTTGGCTGGCAATCAATTTCACGGCTGCCGATTCCGCATCGCGGCGACACAGCGACTTGACCCGCTCAAGCAGCACTTTGACACTGAACGGTTTGGTCACATAGTCGTCCGCTCCGAGTGCAAAGCCCACCAATTCGTCCGACTCTTCGGCTTTCGCCGTCAACATCAAAATTCGTGTGTTCTTTGTGGCCGAGTCTGCGCGTAGCCGGCGACAAACTTCGAGACCATCGAGCACCGGAAGCATCAGATCCAACAGAATCAATGCGGGTAACTTCAAACGCGCTTGCGTCAATCCGTCCTCACCGTCATGAGCCACGATTACCTCGTAACCTTCGCGTTGAAGATTATAGGCAATCACCTCCGCTAGCGAGCGATCGTCTTCAATAATGAGCACCGTGGTTTTTGCCATCTTACTTTCAGCCTACCTCGCATTTTTGATCGTAACCGAGCGATGGCGAACGATCTCGCCATCGACTAAATAAATCGCATCTTCGGCAATATTGGTTGCTAAATCAGCAATCCGTTCTAAATGACGAATCGCGGAAAAGCAATGCAGTGCCGCTACCACCAATTGGCTGTCCGTTTGCATGACACGTCGCAACCAAGCAATCAACTCCGCATTGAGTCGATCCACTTCATCGTCGCCAAGAATCACCTGCTTGGCCGCGATCGTATCCATGTTCACAAACGCATCCAAGGCATTCCGCACCATCGCGGTCACCTTTCCCACCATCGGACCGACCTCGTCGGGAATGACGAACCTCGGATAGTCGCCCACGCCAATCGCTCGCTGAGCCACGTTGACGGCCAAATCCGCAATCCGTTCTAAATCATTGTTGACCTTGATCACCGTTGCAATTCGCCTGAGGTCCGTCGCGACCGGGTGATGCAGTGCCAACATCTTCAAACACTCCTCTTCGATCGTGACTTCGTGCTGATCGACGAATTCATCGTCCAGGATCACTTTTTCAGCTAAGTCGAGGCGTCCCTCGCACAGGGAACGGCCTGCGTTGGCAATCATTTCTTCGACGATTGCCGATAACGACAAAATGTCGCGATGCAATTGTTCCATATCGCGGTCGAGATGTTTTGTCATAACGGCTTATCCAAATTTGCCTGTAACGTAGTCTTCGGTCTGCTTCTCATCGGGACGGGTGAAAATCTGATCCGTGGTCCCATACTCGACCACACGGCCATGATAGAAAAATCCAGTCCGATCTGAGACGCGCGACGCTTGCTGCATGTTGTGCGTCACAATCACGATCGTGTATTGCTGGCGAAGCTCGTAGATCAAATCCTCAATACTGCTGGTCGAAATCGGGTCGAGTGCCGAACAAGGTTCATCCATCAAAAGCACCTCCGGCCCCGTCGCAATCGTTCGGGCAATGCAGACACGTTGCTGTTGCCCCCCGCTCAAACCCAGCGCGGGCTTTCGCAAACGATCCTTCACTTCATCCCAAACCGCCGCTTTTTGTAACGACCATTCGACCAGATCATCCAGTTCCGAACGCGATATTTTCAAGTGTAACCGCGGACCATACGCCACGTTGTCGTAAATCGATTTGGGAAACGGATTTGGTTTTTGAAAGACAATTCCGACTTGGCGACGTAGATCGACCACATCGGTGCTCTTGGACAGCACGTCCAACCCGCCCAGCGAAATCGTTCCTTCGGCACGCGCCGTTGGCACAATGTCGTTCATCCGGTTGATCCAACGCAGCAGCGTTGTCTTACCGCACCCACTCGGGCCAATGAACGCCGTCACCCGATTCTTGGGGATCTTTAATTGAATGTCATGCAGCGCTTGGTAGCTGCCGTAGAAGGCATTGAAATTATCGATATGAATCGCCGTCTCGACTTCATCCTGATCCTGCGGCCGCTCATCCGCGATGCGTTGTTTCACGGCTGCGTTTTTCAGAGTCGCGTCATTGACACCGACGTCATCCATCGCGTTATTTCCAGCCACAGCGGATGGCACGTTGCTGGGAAGGGGATCCGCCACGGACTTTGCTTTCTTTACGGAGGTCATCATCATGTTTTTCGCTTTGTAACGTGGCTTTCGAAACCGCCCCAATCAAATGAACGCGTCGTCACGAACGACAATTCAGAGGGATTAAGAAAGAGTTTTTTGAGTTCGATTACGAATCAACACGGCAACCGCGTTGAATGACAACAAAAGGGACAACAGCACAATGATTCCCTGTGCCGCGACGGAGTGAAACTCGGCTTGCGGACGCGCCGCCCAGTTGAAAATCTGCAGAGGCATCACTGAAAAATCATCCATCAAATTGCTTGGATTGGAACCGATGTAAACGATCCCACAAATGATCAAGACCGGTGCCGCTTCACCGATGGCGCGACTCATCGCCAAAATCGCCCCGGTCATGATCCCTGGGATCGCCGAGGGCAACGTCACGTTTTGCACCGTTTGCCACTGCGTGGCTCCCATGCCAAGGGACCCTTCGCGAAGTGAATTTGGAACCGCTCGCAATGACTCTTGCGACGCGATGATTACGATCGGCAAAACGACCAACATCAACGTCAAACCGCCCGTCAACACGCCTCGTCCGAGCGGCAAACGAAAGTAGTACCAAGTCTTTTTACTGATCCGTCCCGCTTCGGCATCCTCACGCAGGGTGACCGCGCGAACGTCAGCCTGTTTGGGAAGCCGACTCTTCGCCCCGATCACATTCACCTGGACCGATTCACCCGAACTCGTCAACGCCACCAACCCCGATTTCAATATGGGCTCGGGAGCCCCCGCCGCGTCGGCCGGCACCAACAAAATCCGGTCCCCTTCGCTGACGAATTGATCAAAGTAAGTGGCTCCGACTTCAAACGCCGCTTCATTGGTTTGCCCCATGATCCCGAACATGCCCGCGAAGGCCGTCAACCCAATGATGCCGTAGACCACCGAGGGCACCCCCGCCAAATTGCTGATGTTCAATTGAATAAAGCTGTGGAACCAACGCATCACACGACGGCGTGGCTTGAACTCTTCGAGAAAGATGGCCGTTGAGACCCCGATCGGCAACGCGAACAACGCACACACCCCGCACACCCACATCGATCCAAACAGCGCCGGTCGAATCCCAGCCTCCGACGGAGTCGCACTCGGAGCCGAGCTGACAAAACGCCAACTAAAGCCCGGCAAACCTTGATAGAAAACCGCCGTCAACATGATCGCTAACATGATCACCGAGACCATCGCGGTGGCTTGACAAAAGCGAACGAACCAGCGGTCCAGTCGATGGCGACCGTGCAGAGAACGGTGCGGCGATTTCGCGTTTGTCACTTCGCTATTTTGACTCATTCGTATGCCTCGCGGAATCGCTTTCGGACTACATTTCCCAACACCGTCAAACTAAACGTGATCACAAATAACACCGCTGCGACCGCATACATCGAGTAGTACTCCATCCCCTCATGACTGGCGTCGCCAAGTGCCATTTGCACCATCCAACCCGTCATCGTCTGAATCTCATTTCGTGGATCCGCGGTCATTTGAGCTGTCGCTCCCGCGGCCAGTGCGACGATCATCGTTTCCCCAATCGCTCGCGCGATTGCTAACAAGAACGCCGAAACCAAACCCGACAATGCCGCCGGCACCACCACCTTCGTCGCCACGTCAAAGCGAGTCCCCCCCAATCCATAGGCCCCGTCGCGAAGACTTCGCGGCACCGCATGCAACGCGTCTTCGGAGAGCGAACACACCGTCGGCAAACAGAGAATCCCAACCGCCAATCCTGCGCTGAAGGCATTAAAAACATTAAAGCCTTCGTGCAAAAACTTCAAACCAGGCGTGATCACCGTCAAGGCAAAGTAACCGTACACAACCGTCGGGATGCCCGCCAAAATTTCAAGCGTCGGCTTCAACACCGCTCGCAATTTTCGTGGTGCATATTCGCTTAGATAGATCGCCGTCACCAACCCCAGCGGCAATGCCACGACCATCGCCACCGTCGTCACCAACATCGTCCCAGCCACAAGAGGCCAAATCCCAATCTCACCCGAAAACAGCGGAGACCATTTGGCGGAGCCCAAGAACTTCCCGACGCTCACTCCATCCATTCCAAAGAAACGGAACGTCTCGCGGAACAACACGAAGATAATCGCGAAGGTAATGGCGATCGACAACGATGCGCTTAAGAACAACATCACGCGAACCAAACGATCGCCGATCTGTGCAGCGATCGGCGACCTCCGTCGCGAGGGGTGGTGGACCACATCGGTGATCTCGTAAGGGGCGTTAATCACGCTCATGAAAATCGTTTTCCGTTTGGATCGTGCCCGTTTGTCTGTAACGAAACTCACAAGAAAGTTTCGTTCAACCAGTTAGCTCGTTTGGCGGCCCACCGACTTGCGCCGCGTTACAGCCGACCATTGGTGCAGTGGATCTTGCGAAAGATCCTTGTGCCGCAGGATCTTTCGCAAGATCCACTACACCCCCCCCTAACATTCAGCTCTGAAAACTCGCTACTCGATGTCCACCACACTCTCGGTTGTATAAAGCTCTGCCAGCGGACCGGTTCGCTTTTCCAACGCTTCGGTCAAGTAGTGGGTCCCCGTAATCCGCTCTTCGTAGTGGGTTTGCACGACTTCGTAGATCGAGGGGGGCAAGGCGACATAGTCGACCATCTCGGCCAACTTGCCAGCTTCCTTCAAGTAGAACTTGAGAAACGCTTTGACCTCGGGACGCTTCATCGAGTCCGTGTTGACGTAGATGAAGAGGGGGCGGCTAAAGGGAGCGTATTGCCCGCTTTCGATTGTCTCAGGCGTCGGCCCAACGGCCTCACCCGTCTTAGGATCGACGATCTTGACCGCTTTGATCTTGTCGACATTCGCAAAGTAATACGAAGCGCCAAAGAAGCCAATCGCGCCCTTTTCGCCCGCAATCCCAGTGACGAGTACGTTGTCATCTTCGCTGACCGACATGTCGTCGCGAGGATGCTCGTTGTCGCTATCCTTGGCAACCACATCGCCAAAGAAGTAGTCAAACGTCCCCGAGTCTGTGCCCGGTGCGTAGATTTTGATTGCCACATCGGGCCATGCTGGGTTCACTTCTTTCCAGCTCTTCGCGCCGCCCTCACGCAAGAAAATCTTCTTCAATTCGTCAATCGTGAGCTGGTCGACAAAGTCGTTGTCTTTGTTGATCACAATCGACAAGCCGTCATAGGCGATCGGCAATTCGACGAACGACACCCCCTTGGCTTGGCAGGCTTTGAATTCGGAATCCTTGATCGGACGCGAGGCATCGGAGATGTCGATTTCGCCGTTGGTGAACCGACCGAAACCTCCACCGGTACCGGAGATCGCGACGGTCACCCTCACGTTTTTGAACGTCTTTCCAAACGCTTCTGCTGCCGCTTCGCTGATCGGAGCCACCGTGCTCGAACCGTCAATCGCAACCGCTCCCTCGATCTCGGTGAGCTCGCTGGCGCCAAGATCCGGGGCCGTCCCGCTAGGGGTAGACGAAGGCGTGGTCGCCGTCGGACCGCAACCGATCAACGCCAAACACACAAAGCAAACCGCCACTGTTTCGCCAAACACCGCAGTGCCGCTACGAAACGGTTCCAACAACTTCATTCGCCTTCTCCAGGATCTTAACTGAGGTAACAAGTCGTGACACCGACTCGACCCCCGAGATCCTAGAGCTTGATTGTGAAGAATGCGTTAAGAACGATTGAAGCTAGCGCGATAATAAAACCACCTTGATGGCCGGCCAACAACTGGCCCATTAATCCCGCTCCGAATGTGAGGGTCGAGAGGACCGCCCCCCGCCATCCTAGCGCCCCCATCTGCTTAACTCAATGGCAATCGCACTTGAAACGTGCTGCCCTCGCCAGGCTTGCTTTTCAAACTCACCGAGCCATCAAAGGCTTGGCAAAGATGTTTGACAATGGACAACCCGAGTCCCGTCCCTCCCAACTCGCGAGACCTAGCTTTATCCGCCCGATAAAAACGTTCAAAGACGCGTGTGTGATGCTCAGGTGCAATCCCGATCCCTGTATCCTTGACCTCCAACAACACTTGGTCCGACTCTTGAAGCCAACGCACCGTCACTTGACCACGCTCGGGGGTGTACTTGATCGCATTGCCGATCAAGTTGTCTAGGATCGTGGTTAAACCATCTTCATCGACATAGACCGAAAGCGCCGTCACAGGCGGTTGGACGACGAGCCGGATCTCTTTTCGCTGAGCGGCATCGTCGTGGTGCTTGATACACGCGTCGACCACTCGGCGGACAGGAACGTCCCCCACCTCAAACGCCTCTTCCTTCGATTCAACACGGGCGATCTGCAGCATATCGAGAATCAATTGGTGCAACCGCTCCGCCTCTTCTTCGATCCGTTGGACAAAGTGCACATTGTTTTCCAGATCGCTCAGGCCTCCCAAACGCAACGTTTCCGCATAGGCCTTGATCGACGCCAGCGGAGTTTTCAGTTCGTGGGACACGTTCGCGACAAATTCTTGACGCAGGTTTTCTAGCCGCCTCAACTCGGTGATGTCATGCAACACGATCACAACGCCGTTGGCTGGGTTGCCTGGCAAACAGGTCGCTCGGACCGCTAAATCACGACGAATTTGGCTGATGGATTCAAACTCGGTTTGGACGGGACCGCCCATTTCTAGACATTTCTGCACCACTTCGTGCAGCGATCGGCTCCGCACGGCCTCCAACAACGGACGACCGACTTCATTGGTCGCTGCAAAATTGAGCAACATTTTGCTGGCTCCGTTCGCCAAGACGATCCGCTGCTGTACATCGATAGCAATGATCCCCTCATCCATGCTGCCCAGCACCGTGGACATCTGTTCGTTCTTTTCTCGCAACTGCCGAAATCGCCTGGCCAACTCCGATTGCATCTGATTGAACGCTTCGGAAAGTAAGCCCACTTCGTCCTGGCTACGAACGGAGACCGGAGCTTGGTCGACCCCTGCGGCAATGGCCTGAGCACGCTCGGTCAATTGGGCCAGCGGGTCAATGATGCGGCCGACAATCGCGTAGGTCAGTCCGGTGGCAATCGAACCAAACAACAGCGCCAACAACCACAACGATCGGCGGACCGCCGCAACACGGTCATTGATCGTATCCAGTCGCTCCGCCACTCGCACAAATGCAGACTTTCCGTTGAACGCTTCGGTCTGTAACGCCAAGTAATACATGTCGATCGAAAGCGTCGGACTCTCGCGCGTCGCAGTCCCTTTTCCCACCTCCCCCGCGGCGATCAACTCCGGGCGATTGGCATGACTGATCATTGATCTGGGATCATGCTCGGAATCGGCCAACACCAAACCCTCGGAATCAATGATCGTCAAACGGGTGTCGGTTTCCGTCGCCAAACGCTGGATCAACGTTTGCAACGCTTGTTGCTTAGCGGTGTGAACCGCAGGCTCGACATCCTCGTCGAGAACACTCGCGACCAAGCCGCTAATGTGGCTCCGTAACACGACCGCGGTGTCGAACAAACGCTGCTCCACTTGCCGGTTGATCTCCACCCGTTGCGAAGAATTCACGATGAACAAGAACCCGACGGCAAGCGTCAAATTCAAACCAACCGAGATCAGGAAAAGCTTCCAAAACAGACGAGATGACCGCACAGTGGGCCCCGTAGATGAGCAACATGGATGAAACAACGCGACCCACATTCCCATAACGGAATTTGAATAACAAGGGGCGACGAGCGAGGAGTGAAACATTCGGCAGTCCCCTGATCTGGCGGGAACAAGTCCGATTGCCCGGGCTTGGGTGCTCCCTCGATCAGGACGTTTCACCCGAAATTCTCGAATTCATTTCCATTTCATCACAATGCATTTCACCTCCACCGGTTCATGCAAATCAAGCGACCGCGGCTGCCATTGAATCCCACCCACCCACGCAACACCAGCTCCGACGCGATCCGCCGGAAACAGCCTTCCGAGCGGTTTCACGACCACGTTTCATACACGCATCCCTTTAATTCCTTTGCGAGTTTCGAGAAAGAACAGGAGCATTCCCTTTGACGCGGTGGCCGTCGATTTGCGATCTTCCGTCCATGGATTCCTCGAACCCGATCGTGCGGGTGTCGCGTCTTCCCCTGTGGGGCACGCGATCGCCGAATCGGAAGTGTCCCCCCTTGGAGAACGGAATGTCACGGATCATCACGATTCTGCGCGCAGCTCATTGCCGTAGCACTCATCACTACTTTGCTCTCGATGCGTTTGCGCAACTCAAAACGCCGCGCGGCATCTTGCTCAGCAACATGTTGACGAAGTACTACGACGCCTACCTCAAAGGTGCGAAGGCGCCCGACACCGAGTTTCGCGACTTCAAAAACCACGTCCTGCATGTCCGTGACAACCATTGGGGAGGCGCTCCACGCGCTTGCGAAAAATGGCTCCGCATCGCAATCGAGCAACTCGACAACGAACAATTCCAAGAGGCGGCCTATAGCCTGGGCGTGCTGAGCCACTATTTCACCGATCCCATCATGCCCCTACACACCGGATCGAGCGAGCGTGAAGGGATCGTTCATCGACCGATGGAATGGAGTGTTTGCAAAGCGTACGAGGAAATTTACGCCGAACTCAACCACGGCAAGATGCGCGTCGAATTCCAACTCGCCAACGGCGATGCATGGATCTCCGACGCCGTCTTCGCTGCCGCCCAAGCATCCAATCCCCATTACGAACGACTGATCGAGATTTACGATCTTCAGCGCGGCGTGAAAAATCCCCCCGACGGTCTCAACGCCGAAGCACGCGAAATCCTGAGCAACATGTTTGGTATCGCGATTACCGGCTGGGCGCGGATCCTCGAACGGATCGCCGAGCAAAGCAAAACCACGATCCCTGCGATGCCATTGACCATGACGACGGTGATCGCGGCGATTCAAATTCCGTCGAAATGGGTGATTCGTAAAATTGCTTCCGTACAAGAACAACAAGCCATCAAAGCTCTGTTCGCGGAATTCCAAAGCACTGGAAAAGTGCAAACCCACTTGCCCGAGGAAGTCCGTCTCGTGCGTGCCGAGCGACCCATGAGCGCATCCTCAACAACACCGCCGATCCCCACCTTAACCCTGCCCAGCGAACCGGTCGTTCAAGCACCTGCCAAACTCGCCTCCCCGATCCTGGCCCCCGCCACGGAAACGTCATCGCCGCCTGCCTCGACGAACACCTCCGTCTCCGACAACCTCGTCGACGCCCCTTCCATCGGCCCCAAGACCGCCGCCCGATTCGCGAACATCGGGATCACCACCATCGGTCAATTTTTGGCCAGTGCTCCTGAGCAGATGGCAAGCCAGTTAAACACCCAATGGATCACGCCCGCGTTAATCGAAGATTGGCAAGCCCAAGCCACGTTTGTCACTTCCATCGCATCGCTGTGCGGTTACAAATCACAATTGCTAGTCGCGATCGATTGCCGCACTCCAGCGCAACTTGCCGAACGCGACGCGGATGAACTGACCGCTGCGATTGCTCGCTATGCTCAAACCAAAGCGGGACAACGCATCCTGCGCAGCAGCACACCGCCGGACGAAACCAATGTCGCACGTTGGATCGCCGAAGCACGCGAATGCTCACAACAACGTGCCGCGTAGACGTTGTGCCCCGACAGGAAATCGCGAGAGAGAAAATCATCGCGACGTCAAAATAACTGAGCGGCCAGGAACCCCGTGCAGATAGGCAGGAGTCTTTCGGTAGATTAGCCGTTTTGGCGTTAGCCACGGTTCAAGCGGTTCAGCCGGTTCAAGCGGGGCTAACGCTGGACCGTGGAAAAGTTGGGGTTGTGTTTTTTTGGGTTTGCGCAATTTTCATCCCGACGGGATGACGGACAGTAGCCGGTGGCTTGAGCGCAGCGAATACCACCGGAAGGACAAAGCCTTCAGGACAAAGATCGCGGAACAAAAATGCCTTCACGAAATGCTCTGTCCATACCAAAGTTTTAGCAGCCCAGGCAAACGCCCAAGTGGCTAATGGGATTTCAGCCATTCATTCCTGCCTACCTGCTTAGTGCTGCGCCGACTGCACGTCTGAGAACTGCACGTCTGAGAACTGCACGTCTGAGAACCTGGGGGATCGGCCCAAGCTTGGGCTGCTAATAAGAGGGTATTGCGGCTGTTTGTGCGTGCGCGGGATTTGTTCCCTACGCCAACGGCGTTAAACAACCTAGCCCAGGAGGTTAAAGCCGAGAATGCCGAAGGCCATCTCGCTGCAACCCTGGGTTGCTTGGAGACCAAGAAACGGCCCGTCACAACTAGGGGACGACAGCACAACTAGGGGACGACAGCACAACTAGGGGCCGACAGGCAACCAGGAGACGACAGCGTCACTTGCAAATTCGGCCGACAAGCAGAATCAAGGCCGCGATTGGCTCGGGTGAACTTAAGCTCACGTGATCTTTGGCTCGCTGCACCCGTAACGTTGTGAACGGGGCATTGCCCACAACCTTTACAAAGTGCAGCGAGCCAAAAATCACGCTGGCCAGCAACCACAGCGTTGCGTTCTCGGCCCGCGACCGAGTTCATGACCGAATCTTAATCACAATCTTAAGCGTTGCCAACGAACCTGCTGGTCCGGCGACACACTGATTTTTCCGCGCCGTTGCGACTCCTTCATCGCGCTGGCCTCTTGCTCTCGCGCGATGGCGATATTTCTAACCAGTTCTTTCGGCTAACAGAAGGCCTATTCACGCATCGGCCCCGTTAATCCTAAAAGTTAATATTGGGCTTCCCAAGCGACGACTACACGCATCTCCCTCAACGGCGTGAAAACCAGCGACGGACGGATTAACCGCCCTCGCAAGCCTACAACCCGAAAAATAGGCAATTCACGCAGAAGTGGCAAGATGGTAGGAGCACTCCGACTTTCTGTATTCCGAGGAACTCGAAGATCCGAAGTTCCTTATCAACGGGACGACGCAACCCGTTTGCCCCAACCAACTTAATGCTAGCGTAATTAACTCAACAGGGATGTTTTACGAATGAGAACGAAGCACACTCCATCGCTTTGGAAGCACACGATCCTAGCGGGACTGGCCACTGGAATCAGCGTCTTCGGTGTCGGATGTGCGTCGTCAAAAACGTCCAACACCGCGCGCACCGGGACCGAACAACTCTTGATTTCCGCGGCAATCGATAGCGCATTCTCCAACGTCCAGTTCAATGAATTAGCGGGCTACAAAGTCTTCATTGACGAAAAGTACCTTGATTCGGTTGATAAAGGCTACTTAGTGGGCACGCTCCGCCACAAAGTATTTGAATCCGGTGGACATCTCGTAACTGCGATGGACCAAGCCGATGTCGTGCTCGAACCGCGCAGCGGGGGTGTCGGCACGGACACCCAAGAGAGTTTTGTGGGGATCCCCTCACTCGGCATGCCAGGATTGCCGATCGAGCTTCCCGAGATCAAGTTTGCATCGCGGAACACGCAAATGGGGACCGCGAAAATCGGTCTGATTTGCTACGACGCCAAGACGGGAACCGCACTGGGAAGCGGGGGTGAATCGACCGCACTGACCCATAACAATGACACTTACGTGCTTGGAATTGGCCCCTTCCGCAGTGGATCGGTCGTCGACCAACGCCAAAAAGCGGTGGGGTACAACGGCGTCGGCGGCAGCATCATGAGCACCGGACAGGTCGCAAAAAGTGCACCGGTGCGGATCATCGATCGCAACGAGGCTGGCGCCCCCTTCACTCCCGCGGCACAAATAGCCGACACTCCCACCCCGACCGATTATTTCAATCGATAACCCAACCGGATTAAACGTGCGATGCACGAGCGATCCGCGACGGCAAGTGAAATCCCGCTGCGTTTGAGCTAAGATGCGTGCGCGGGAATTCACCCTCATCACACGCTCACCCCTCATCCCAATCGAGATTCACATCGTGTCATCCTTAGCTGGAAAAGTCGTTGCAATTACAGGCGGTGGAACCGGTATCGGTGCCGGCATCGCTCGCGGTTTGGCCATGGCGGGTTGCAACGTCGTCATCGGCGGCCGCCGTATTGAGCCGCTCGACGCACTCGCAAAATCGATTCCAAGCGAAAAGCCTGTTTTGACGCATCCCATCGACGTCGCCGAACCGCAAAGCGTCACTGACTTTTTCAGCTTTGTTCGCAACCAAGTGGGCGAAGTGGATATTTTGGTTAACAGTGCGGGAATCAATATCCAAAACCGCACGATGGCCACCATGGTCCCCGAAGATTGGGATCGCGTCATGCAAATCAACACCTCCGGTGCGTATCGATGCATCCTCGAGGTGCTGCCCCCGATGCGTGAGCGACGCGACGGCATCGTGATCAACATCTCGTCGATCGCTGGCAAGCGAGCGATCGCACTGGGCGGCGTCGTTTACTGTGCCAGCAAGTTTGCAATGACCGCACTGGGGACGGCGATCGCCAACGAAGTGCGGCACGAAGGGGTCCGAGTGACTAATGTTTATCCGGGCGAAGTCAACACGCCGATCCTTGATCGACGTCCTGTCCCGGTAACGCAAGCCCACAAAGATTCGATCCTACAACCCGATGACATCGCATCGCTCGTCGTCACGATTTGCCAATTGCCGCCACGCGCCCACGTCCCAGAGATCGTGATTAAACCGACGACACAGGAATGGGTTTAGTAAACGTATTGCAACCCAAAGTGGATGCCATGCACATAAAAGGTCTGGTCGTCCATTTCCGCACTCGGACGCATCGAACCGGTAGGCGTATCGTCAAGGTTCGAGGCGAGTTGATTGTCGATCAAGCCCGAGACCTGAATCGCCTCGGTCATCGCGATGATGTGATAGCCCACCGTCACGTCAAAGCGAGGGAAGTAGCGCCACCCGAGCGACAAGTCGATTTCAGGCACCCAAGCAAACGTATCGTCCGTGCGTGTCCCCGCATTCGTACTGCGAACCAGCAAGCCGGTGGGCCGGGTATCTGTCACCAGCCCATTCTGGGCCTCCGTTTGCCCGGCAAGGCGTGATTCTCGTCGCAAATTCCCCGCCGCGACCTTGAACAAACTGTTGAACGACCAGCATCCTTCGCGATAGCGAGAGGCGATCCCGATCTGGCCGCCGTGGAAGTTGTTCTCGGCATCAAACGAATCGCTGATCGAGATGATCGAGCCCAACGGAGCGGGGCTGCCCGCTGCCGCAGTGGAAGTGCTTGACGTGGTCAAACCTTCGCTCAAGTGCATGTATTGATAACCGTACAACAGATCCACGGTACCACCAAAGCGTGAATACGCGTGCTGGCGAATCGAAAAATCGGCACCGTAAAGTTCGCTGGTCGCGTGCACGTTGGCAAACCCCGACGTGGTGACCCCTGGCGTCGCGACCACTTGAGTGTCCTGTGCGGCAGGGTCGTTCGTCACGTTCAAAAAGGGACGCGTGATGATCGGAGTGGTTAATTGGTCCGCGTTGAAATTGTAAGTTTCGTCGCCTGCACCCCAACCACGAAACACCATGCTGCGGGATCGGCAATCATCCAACCAAGTCCCCAGCGTGATTCGGCCACCCGCGGTCAACTCGTTCAACACCTGGCCGCCGCCCGCCAATACACGCGTGTTAGCATTGGCAAGACTGCCCGGCTTGGTTGCCGAGGCGGGGCCGGTCGTGAATAACGGCGGCAAAAAATCGCCGCTGCGGAACATCAACAACAATTCAAAGTTGGCAAACCACCGATCACGACGGAAGACCAAACTTGCATTGGACCACTGGCCCGAACCACATTGGCCACACCCCAGCGAATCGCAGCCGTAGCCATCGCAGCCGTAGCCATCGCAGCCGTAATGATCGCAGCCGTAGCCTTCCACGCCGCAACCGACTTCGCCATAGCCACCCTGGTGGTAGTCCCCTTCGTAGAACTCACCGCCCTGGTCGGACCATGTTTCAATCGGCGTCGGCCAAGCCTCTCCCTCAACGATCACCTCTTCGCCCACGATCCCGTGCGGCGTTGGATCCATTAAAACGACGTCGTTGTGACCGACTTGGCGAAGTTTGGCTTGACGGGGCACCAACGTTGGCGCCGCCGAACCAGCACTTCTACGATCCTCATCCGTTTGATCTGCAACGTTTCCGTTCGTGTCCTCAAGCGGAACCGCAATCAACTTTGCCGGGGCTGTCGATCGTGTCGCAGTCGTAGTCACAGGCGTAGACGTGGTCACAGGCGCGGGCGAGCGTTGATTGCGAATCACTTCGCCCCCTTCGCTCGAGGGCGACTGAGCCACATCGTCGGTCGCAACCGCCATGGGAGGACGATAGACGCCTCGATCGGGCTTTTTGGTACGCACCTGCGCATTCGCCGCCGGTCCCCCCACAAGTACGCTAGCAATTAGTGGCAGCAATAGCAGTGGGGAAAGAGGGGAAAGGCAGTTTGTACGCGGCAACTTCATTGCTTTTCTTCCGACACTTTGAACGAACCATCATCACTGGGAACTGCGAATGCACAGTGACCCTATGTGCTGTTTCGACAAACCGGGTCGTGCCGGTTGAGCAATTCTGGGAAGCTTTGACGGTTATTCGGATTTGGCAGGCCCAAATGGGCCCTCCGTAGACGCAGTCCCTCGCTAACGCTTTGGGGTGCGATGTAAATCCGGGTACATCACTCCCTAGCCGAAACGCTTCGTTGAATGAGCGGTGCAGGCATTCTTTTTGGGGGAGCGGAAGCAAAGATGTGCATCAACGCAAACGCGGCAGCACCCCCAGTGGAGCACTACCGCGCGTGAAACTTGTTAAGAACTTAGAGGGACCGTCTCTACTCGGGCAAACGTCCCTGCTGGATTGCGGGGAAATCCCCCGTCAAGCCTTCGACCATGAATGCCACCAAATCGGCCTTTTCTTGCTCGGTCAAATTCAGCGGCTTGATTTTGTCACTGAGCGACTCGTTCTTGTGGCCACCTTTGTCGTACCACTGGACCACTTCTTCGAGCGTTTTCTGGCTTCCATCATGCATGTAGGGAGGTGACGACGCCGCGTTTCGCATCGTCGGAGTCTTGAAGGCGCCGCGATCCTTGGCATCCTTGCTGATTTCAAAACGTCCCAGATCAGGTTTCTCGGCGTCCATCCCCACCCCGATATTGTGGTATTGCTCGTCCGTAAAGTTTCCACCCGCGTGACACGCGGTGCAGTTCGCTTTGCCAAACGTCAACTTCATTCCCCGTTTTGCCGATTCGCTCATCGGATGCTCGGCTGAATCCTTCTTTAACGCATCGTATTGCTTCTTGAGCTCGGGTTCCTCGTCTAAGAACTCCAAGTCATCGGCAAACGTTTCCTCGAACTGGACCAACGGAGCATAGTAGTCATACGGTGCCGGCCCGGTCACGATCGCACGTTCAAAGGCAGCGAGCGCTTTCCCGACGTTATCGATACTCAAACCATCGCTGAAGATCGCATCGAATTGCAACTTGTACCCTTCAATGCCTGACAAGCATTCGATACATCCTTCGTGGGTATTCCCCATTTCAATTGGGTTCGCGATCGGCCCAACCGCCTGTTCTTCGAGCGATGCGGCGCGACCATCCCAAAACTGGGCCTTGCTCACAATCCGGTTGTACGACACCGGTGAATTGCGACCACCTTCTTGCTCACGCACCCCAACACCGAACTGAGTATTGGCAGCATACCCTTGATCGGGATCATGACACGAGGCACAGGAGACCGTGGCGTCGGAGGACAAACGCGGATCGAAATACAATTGGCGACCGAGCTCAATTTTGGCTCGCGTCATCGGATTGTCTGGGGGAATCGACACGTTGGCGCTGGCCGCATCCAAACCGAGCGGCAATTTGACCTTCAATTCCGCGTGATTCTCAGGTTTGGCAAGCCACAGCTTTAGTTCCGCGACGGTTAGATCTCCCTCGCCGGGGATCCCCAACAACAAGGATCCTTCCCCTAATGTGACCTCCTGGGAAGCGTCGGCGGCCGCGGTTTCGGCCCTCACACTCGCACTGGTGCCGACGGCCAGCGTCGACACGAGGGTCAACACGAAACTCAAATATTTTGCAGAAATCGGATGTCGCATTAGCGGCGTCTCTCAATTCAGAACCGGAACGGGAAAGGGTAGGGTTGTCCAGTATAGCTACCAAAGCGTCGCGGTTCACCATGGTAGTTCAGCGAAGGTAGTGGTAGTCCAGCGAGGGTAGCTCAAAAAAATCGCCACCCCCCCAATAGCACTGGCAACTTTGCTACAATCAATCCTACTCCTCAAGACGAATCCTCCATCTCGTGTTCCGTCGCCCGATTCCAAGCCAAGACCAGCCCGGTCACCGCTCGTTTGCCGCACCGATCCGCTTCCTGCGGTCTCGCCAGTGCAATTTGCGACTCACCAATTTGCCACTTACCAGCGCCCCCGTGCATCACTTCGATTCTTCTATGACCATATTACCGGAATCAAAATCGCCCCCTACGCCCACCGCGTTGCTCGATAAGATCAACGAGGTTCGCAAGGCGTTACAGAATGTCATTCGGGGTAAAACCGATGTGATTGACACGGTGTTGATCGCGTTGCTCGCGGAGGGATCTCTGCTGTTGGAAGATGTCCCGGGCGTGGGAAAAACGACGCTCGCCAAATCAATCGCGCGCTTGATCGATCTTGAATTCCACCGCATCCAATGCACTCCCGACCTGCTGCCCGCAGACATGCTCGGCAGCAACATTTTCAAACCCTCGTCGGGAACCTTCGAATTTCGCGCGGGTCCGATTTTCAGCAATTTGTTAATCGCAGACGAAATCAATCGAGCGTCACCACGGACTCAGAGCGCCCTGCTCGAAGCGATGGCAGAATCGCAAGTCACCATCGATGCCAAACGGTACGTGCTGAAGCGTCCCTTCCTTGTCATCGCGACGCAAAACCCTTCCGGGTTTGAAGGCACGTTTCCGTTGCCGGAGTCTCAACTCGATCGTTTCCTGATGCGTTTGTCGATGGAATATCCCGATCGTGAAAGCGAAGTCGAATTGCTGCTTGAACAAGCCGCCTCGGACCCATCCTCGGCGCTCCAACCGGTGATGACCGCCGACGAATTGACGGCGTTGCAAACCTTCGTGCGGAAAGTCAAAGTCGATCGCAAAGCCGCCATGTATATCGTCGAAATCGCCGCCGCGACTCGTACGGATTCGCGACTGCGCGTCGGCGTTAGCCCGCGGGGATCCAAAATGCTGTTGCGAGCGACTCAAGCCCGAGCGGTATTGCTAGGTCGCAACTATGTGCTTCCCGACGACATACAAAACTTGGCATCGAGCGTCCTTTCTCATCGCGTTTCCACTCGCAATGTCACCTCCACCTCCGCGGAAACCACCCAAATCATTGCTGATCTAATCAACACAATCAAAGTGCCCGTCTAGCGACTCGTCACCTCACTCGACCGCTCGACCGCCACAAGTTCGCATTGGGGCGCACGCCCCAAAACCAACGCCCGTTCCATTGGGTTTCCCCCATCGAACATTCCTATCAACGAGGGATTCGTCATGCAATCGATCGTGTTAGAGAAAGAGAGCTGGACGAAGCGACTTCCACAGACCATTGTCTCGGTCGTCACGTTTCCGCTACGCACCGCGGCAATGGTTCGCCGCTCGGCCACAATCGCTTCGATCTCGCTGCTGCTATTCACCATTGTCTCAATAAACGTGTTATGGGGTTATCCATGGAGCGGCATCTTTGCTGCGTGCATTTCCACCCTTGCCATCGGCTTGTGCGCCAACCAATTCATGCAACCGCGATTGAACATGAACGTTTCACTTCCGCGAAGTATCGAAGCGGAACAGACCTTCGGTTTCCGTGTCCACCTGCGGAACCGACGCCGTTTGCCAGCCCTGCAATTGGTAGCCGACCTCGACTTGCCCCCTGAAAACGACCCGTCGCTGCGATCCAGGAAGCCACGAAACCAAGACCACCCCTCGCACTGCGCTTACGAAGTGCTCTCCGACGCATCGCCAATCCCCAAAATCGGACCGGGCGAATCAGTAACCGCGGATGTCAAGATGCGATTCTGGAAACGCGGTATTCACACGATGCCCGATATGACGGTGAAGTCGATGTTCCCATTCTGTTTATTCGAATACACAACACGGATCCCCAGCCAAAGCACCGTTGCGGTCACCCCCAAACGACTTTATCAAGCGGACGATTCGGCCGCCCGTGGTCAACTTTCGGAGCTAGCGGCATGGATCAGCACGGTCGCCGCTGCCGACACAAGCGACTACGCCGGAAGCCGAGAGTATCAATACGGCATGCCTGTGCAACGCTGGGACTATGCGTCATGGGCTCGACTCGGGAAACCGATCGTCCAAGAGTTTCAATCGCCGAGAGTCCAAACCGTGTGCCTGATCGTCGACACCGCCGTCGAGCCTCATCATGGGGGACCATCTACATTGCCTGGGTCTACATTGCCTGGGTCTACGTTGCCTGGGTCTGCATTGCCTGGGAAAGAGGCAACACGCACCTCCGATGCAAACCCAAGACTCTCCGCAGAGACGATCGAAACGGTTTTTTCGTTCGCGGCAACGTGTTTGACCGAACTTTTTCAGCGCAAGGTGAGCGTGAAGATGTTGATTGCGGGCGAGTCGATCGAAACGGCCGATGATCCCCACGCATTGCTGGACAACGCACATGATCTCGAAGCGATGTTGATCCGCTTAGCGATGGCCCGGCACACCCCAGCGGGATTGGCAAATCAGCATCTCGAAGCGGCGATTGCGTCGATGCCCAAAACGCCGACGCTGCTGCTCAGCGCGCGGCAACATTTTCCCGCGATCGTCGCCAATGCCGCCTGCAAGCGGATCTTTGTTCCCTAGCCATGCCGCACTCGGGCTTACTCGATCGCGTGCCCGGCATAGAGCGGCATGTGGCGGTAGTAAACTTCTAAACAGAACAACGAAAAGCAGGTCGCATACAACCGCCCATGATCGCCCCAGCGGTCGCCCTGGGGATCCCAACTTCCCCGCTCGCGGCCTCGCGACTCTTGCTTGGCGGGTAATTCGACGCGCATCTTTTCATTCCAGCGTTTCCAAGGCTCCCCGCCGTAGTGATGCAACAACTGAGTCGCGTAGTACCAGTAATATCCATCGCGGTCGTTGTAGTCGAACGGAGCTACTTCCCATAACGCATCGATTCCTCGGATCATCGGTTCATGGTTTCGCGGCCAACCGAGGTATTGGCGGCACAACAAACCTTCGGCGGTCATGGCCGGACTGGGGCGACTACGAGGTTGGTAGCCGTACTGAGCCCCGCCGCTGGACTGAGCCAGATCGAGATAGCCTTCGACGTTGTACAACACACTGCGATTCACTTCCAAACCCGCTGACGATCCACTTTCCAAGGCCAACACAAACCATCCCGTAATCGAGGTGTCCGAATCGGACTTGGGATAATAACGCCATCCCCCTTGCTCACTTTGAGCCTCTTGGGCGTATTCGATTGCAACTTGTGCCTTATCTCTCAACCATGAATCCTTGCTCATCCCATACAATTCACAGAGCACGATGGTGGCCTGGGCCTGGGCGTACGCTTGCTCGTGGCCGCGTGCGTCTTTGGCCATGAAACCACTACGCGATTGTTGTTTCACCAAATACTTAATCCCTTTGTCCACATTCGCGGCATAGGGTCCTTTGAGGTGCGTGTTGCCATCGCCCAGAAAGGCCAACAGCGCCATCGCGGTCGCGGCCGTTCGGTTTTCGGCGACTCCGCCGTCCGCGTACGGCCCACGCTTGCTCCAGCCCCCATCACTGGCTTGGTTGCGGCTCAGCCATGCCAATCCCAGTTCGACCGCCTGCTGCGTCTCTTTGGTTCCCCCGTAGAGCGCCAACAACGTCGACTTCATCGCTCCGGAACGTCCATTGAACATCGGCCGAGCAATCTCAATCGCGGGGCCAGTGCCGATTTCGAGCATCGACAAATCCGACAACGCTGAATCGTTGGTGTCATCAAAGATCGAAGGGATATCGACCATCACCTCTTGGTCGGTCTCGAAATCCGACGCTTCCGCCAGAACATCGCTGGGGTCGACCACGAACTCGGTAAAGTTGACCTCTGCTTTCGCTTCACTCTGTCCGATTTCCAGCAGCACGCGACTGATCGCATCGCCCGCCGGAGTCGAGATCAGGGCCAGTGCCAACAACAACACCAAGTGGATGACGGTGCTGATCAACCAAGGCGGCGCGCCCTTGACGATTCTCTCTTCGGTGGACGGCCCTTCCTGCTCATCCGATTCGGCGTCGGGCGGGTCACCACTGGGGGATGCCCCCTCCGGCTGCGGTTTTGCTTTTTCGAACGTTGGTAATTCATCTCGCCAGCGCAACGATTTTGCCGAGCCGATCCCACTCGGAACGACGGGCGGCGCCGCTTGGCTCACGCCATTGGGTTGGGTTGAATTTGGGCCCACCGTGCTGGCTTCCCCCGGCGGCCGCCGCAGTGGCGGCAGGGTCGAGCGCGGCGGAGGTGGAGGCGGAATCGGGGGGGCGGGCCGATCCGAGGTAGTGGGTCGATCTGAGTCGACGGGTCGGCCCGGGGCGACGGGGGGACTTGCCGGCCGAACCGGCTCTGATGCTTGTGGCGCAGGGGGGACCGGTGGCGATGCATCGGTGGTTGCCCGCACCGTGGAGGGCGGCGAATCAGGGCGGATCAAATCGGATTGGGAATCCGCTTGCGACATCAAAAACCGTAGCACGAGAGAAAAGAATGCAAGAGCGAGAGGCTTCTACATAGAATAGGGTGTGAGTAAAAAAAATGCGAACCACAGAGGTGGGAAAGCCGACTGATTTGCTCAGCGGCGAAGCTATCATCGTTACAAGAGACGTCGTGACGAACGATTTTTCGGGTCGTGAGGGCAGCAGCGGGGGGCCAGCTCCGGTGGGGTGAAGGAAATGTTTGAATTGTGCTTGAGAGCCCGTTGACACTTTGCCGAGAGTTAATCTATAGTCAGCACATCGATGGGGGACGCAAGTCACTCCCATCGAAAACTTCACCGCGGGATGGAGCAGCCCGGTAGCTCGCGAGGCTCATAACCTCGAGGTCGTCGGTTCGAATCCGGCTCCCGCAACTTCAAAAGCCGACGTTGGTCTTCAAGACCGACGCCGGCTTTTTTCGTGGGCCACCGCATCATCTAGCCCGATTGCCGCCAAAACGCCGCGCCGTCCGCTTCCCCGATTGTTGCCGGGAAGCTCCGCGGTCCGTTCCCGCCCATTGTCACCTTCATCTCCTTTCGATTTGGCCTCTCGGCAATTCTCCCCTCCGGAGGTCTCTCTGAAAGAAAGGCTGAACGCTCCAGCCATCGTGGGATGAATCCTGAGACGTCAAACGATGCTTGGCCAAAACGCGGAAAAATCCATCGCGGGCGTATTCGAGATCGGCTACACGTCCACGACAAATCCGTGGTTCTTCAACTTCGCGGCGAGGTTGCAGCACGAGCAGTTGATGAACTGCGTCGCACCGCGAGTGTATATGCCGTAGTTGCTAATGCACTTCTCGTCGTGCAAATGCCCGAAGGCGTGGATCTTCGGCTTGATCCGTTCTTCGACCTGTCGGCGCAAGGCCGTACATCCAACTTGGACGAGTGCCTTCGACTCGCTGTCATGCGCCAGATCCAACACTCCTTTAGGCGGACCATGCGTGATCAGAATGTCCACATCCCCCGGCACCGATTGCCAAACGAGATCGAGCTGCGTTCGCTTCTTCATGTACGCCCAATCGTGAAAACGAGGCGTGTAGGGCGAACCGAACAACTTGAGCCCGTTCCACTGCATCGAATCATGAATCAAGAACCGAACGGCAGGATAGTCGTCGGCGCGGATCAGTCCCTGTTCAACCGCCGTCGAATGATTCCCCGGTACGAACACCTTGGTTTCAATATTCAAACCCGAGTACCAGTCAAAGAACCGTCTTGCCTGCGGTTTGTTCATCGAAGCATTTCCATGCGTCGACTCATCGCCACAATGGATCACCAAGTCCACATCGGGAACCTGCAGTCCAAGATGCTCGTTGTGAGTGTCCGAAATGAACCAAATCTTCATCGTTAATCCTTACCGATCGGGAGGTTGCCCCATTCTATCCATTTTAGTTACACGTCGATGACAGCGACTTCCGT